>NZ_JACGVZ010000030.1:0-40078 GCF_014077465.1 Colwellia sp. BRX10-4 | reverse complement strand
CTTTATCAATACCACATAAAAAGGCTTTTCGAACGGTTTGACTGCAAACATGATAATAGGGTGTATCAGATAAACTGATTTGTTGTGAACGAGGCTTGGGCATAACAATCACCACACTTATAAGAAGGTAAATTAAGTGTAGTTTATTGTTGAAAAAACAAACAAGTTATTATGGGTGGCTTAATTAGTGATCCTAGCGTAAGTCCTTCGTTGAGTTTGATAAATGATTAAACGCTTTTTTTTATCAACATTGTTTTTGTGGTTTAAATAATAAACAAAAACAAAAGTAAGGGTGAACCAACATACGTTAATGTTGGCTCACCTTTTTTGTCACTACTTTTGGGTAACATGCACCAGTAAGTAATATTACTAGTATTATTAATTTGAGTAGTCAGCGCTGGATACTTTCTGCTAAAGGTCCTCTACTAGAGTCAGCCGTACTTTATTGGGGCGAGTTGTTAGCTTTTATTTTATTAGCTTTACTCGTCTCAAGAGTGAATTTTTCACCCTTAAATACCGTGAGTTGGATAATATTAGGCTTTGGCTTAAGTTTAAGTAATTGGGGAGTGTTGATGCTAATGTCACTGTGGTTTGCTGCTATCACTGCTAGTACTTATCGACCAAAAAACATTAATCGACTTTCATATAATGCATCGCAGGTTTTATTGTATCTGTTATCGATTGTCGCCATCGTGTCGCTTTTACTTGTGGTTCCGGCCAGCCTGTTGAGTTCGCCTAGTATGGGTATTGAAGGTAATTATTCATATGGTAACCACCTGCAATGGTTTTCAGATAAATCGAGTGGTTTGTTACCCCAAGTATCTTTGGTGAGTATCTCAACCATTTTTTATAAGGGTATTATGTTGGTTTGGGGTATTTGGCTGAGTTTTGCTTTTTTAAGTTGGATAAAATAGGCTTGGAAAGCGCTTGGTCAACAAGGTTATTGGCGAAGTGAACTCAGTAAGCAACTAGACGAAAAATAATAGCTTGTTGCAGTAAACTAGATCTATTTGAAATATTAAATGAAAATTTGATTAGATCTAGTGCTTTCATTGGTAACGGCAATAGGAAGTGTTTATTATGTAACACTTGGCATTTGCCACCCATTATTGATTATTTAACGCGGAACTTACATGAATTTAGAACAAGCTTTATTGGTAATCGCTACGGCACATGGCAACGAACTACCTGTAGAAGCGCTAGAAGCAGTTAAAATGAATTGGTCAGTGTTTTATCCTGATTTAGAGCGACTCATCGATCAATTTATTACCGATGATATTTCGCTTACCGATGAACAACAGGCGATTTTATTTTTCGGCACCTTATTACTAGCAGAATTAAAATATGTTCCCGCGTTGTCAAAATGTCTGCAGCTATTCTCACGCAGTGATTCCTTTTTAACCCCCCTTGAAGGGGTTTTTGGAGATGCTCTTACTGAATTAACGCCAACCTTATTTTATAATGTGGCAGACGGTAATACACAAGTATTGTCTGATTACATTGTTGATGGTCATCAAGCGATGTACTGCAAAGCTTCGGCTATTGAAGCGGTGTTTGCTCAATACGAAGTGGGTGTCATTGATAAGACGGAATTAGGTGAACATGTAACTCGCTGGCTAGCAGCCTTTTTGGCTTTACCTAATTCAATCAGTAGTTTTTTAATGAGTGCATTAGCCGATTCTTGTATTGAATATCAACTTGATAATTTCAAACATCAGTTTGTAGAATTATGTGATAAAGACTTATTTGATGAAGACCGCTTTAAAAAATCTGAGGTAAAAGCCTGGCACAGGGGAGATGCACCTAAGCTGATAGAGTCTGGTATTATTCAGGCAGAGTTTAGTGTCGTTGATACGTTAAAGGCATGGATTGATGATGACTCTGAAGAAGAGCTGCTAGATACACTTCCAAGTGAAGACCATGATATATTTGAGTCGTTAATGGCTGAAGGTGGTCTATTAGCTAATATCCTTTATGACGAAAAAACAATTTTAGAGAACAGCGTACCGGTGAGTTCATTAGCTATAGCTGGACGTAACGATCGATGTCCTTGTGGTAGTGGCAAAAAATATAAAAAATGTTGCTTACAGTAAAACACAGCGCTGGCATTTATTGTAAATAAAAATAATATAGCGCAAGTAACTCCGTGCCTGTATTCATCTCGTCAAACTAGAAAAACCGCTCATTGAAAGATTAGCAGTTTTTTATTTTCTCAAGGGAATATTTCATTAAAATTAATCGCTATATCAGTCATTTTTTGGATGATTAATTTTACCAGTAAATGACATCAATCGGTCATCATCAATGTAAAAGTCAACATTTTATTAACAAGTTTCGTTTGACGCGTCTTTGTTGCTTGCACATTTATTTTTTCTCAATACAATCAATGACAATTAAAGTTAATAGTGAAAACAACATGAAAAAAATAATCCTAGCACTTTGTTGTGCCTTGGTAAGCTTGTCTGCAAATGCCTTAACTACGCTTGAAGATGTTAAGTCTTTTACCTTAGACAACGGTATGACCATCATCGTATTAGAAGATCATTCTATCCCTAATGCCAACATGTATTTATTCTGGAAAGTAGGATCTAGAAACGAATATCCGGGCATAACAGGGCTTTCACATTTTTTTGAACACATGATGTTTAATGGTGCAAAAAAATATGGCCCTAAACAGTTTGACCGTGTAATGGAAGCTGCTGGTGGAGCTAATAACGCTTACACTTCCGAAAACATTACCGCTTATACTAATTGGTTCCCGGTTAGTGCAATAGAAACAATTTTCAGTTTAGAAGCCGATCGTATTGAAAACCTCGCTATTGATGAAGCTATGGTAGAGAGTGAACGTGGCGTAGTGACCTCTGAAAGGTCAACTCGGTTAGAAAATTCAAGTTTCAGTAAACTGCATGAAGAAGTAAAAGGCGTCGCTTTTCGAGCACATCCCTACAGTTGGGGAGTTATCGGTCATCAGTCAGATATAGATAATTGGTCGATTGAAGATCTCAAAGCCTACCACAAAACATATTATGCACCGAACAATGCTGTTGTGGTTATCAGTGGTGATGTCACCTTAGCGCAAGTAAAAAAACTCGCAAATAAACATTTTGCACCGATCAGTGCACAATCAAGCCCAAGAAAAGTACATACTGTTGAGCCTAAGCAACTCGGTGAACGCCGAACTTATGTGCAAAAGGAGTCTTCAACCTCTGCCAATGTATTATTTGCTTTTCACGTACCAGAAACCCGCCATGCAGATTATTATCCATTGAAAATGCTTGCCTCTATTTTGGGCGATGGCCAAAGTTCTCGTTTGTCTAGAAGTCTGGTCGACGATAAACAAATAGCAACAAGCGTTTTTACTTATATGCCGGATTCATTTGATCCCAATCTATTCTATGTTTTCGCTACCGCGACCAGTTCGGTAAAAGCGAGTGTGCTTGAGCAAGCGATGGTAGCAGAAATTAATAATATTATTGTTAATAGTGTTACTGAGCATGAGCTCACCAAAACCAAAAATATTGCTCAGGTAGATTTTTATCGCACGCTTTCCACAATCAATGGTAAAGCAAATACGTTAGGGACATATGCGTTGTTTTTTGATGATTATTCGAAAATGTTTACGGCAATTTCAGACATGAACAAAGTGTCAGTTGAAGACATTAAGCGGGTCGCGAGTACCTATTTAATAAAGTCTAACTGCACGGTTGGCATTTTAGCTGCTGAACAAGACAGCAGCGAAGGAGATTTATAGATGAAACATTCCCTTTTATTTATTTGCAGCTTTATCATGATATTAAGTCATCCAGTATTCGCTGAATTTACTTTACCCGATTATCAAAAGCTGACATTGAAAAACGGCTTAACCGTTTATTTGATGGAACAACATGAAGTCCCTTTAGTCGATATTAAAGTGGTTACTAAAGCTGGCGCAGTTAATGACGGTGACAATTATGGCTTAGCGAACTTTACGGGTACAGCGCTTGGTTTTGGCAGCGACAAATTATCAAAAAAAGAAATTGAAGATTTATTTGATTTTCACGGGGCTAACTTTAGTAACGGCGTTGGTATGGAGTCCTCTACGTTAAGCTTATCTATTGCCAGTAAAGATATTGATGGATTGTTGCCAGTATTTAGAGATATTTTATTAGCGCCAAGCTTTGACAATGAAGAATTTGTTAAAGAGAAAAAACGTCACCTCGAAAATCTAAAACAAAGTAGGGAACAACCTGGGCAAATTATCGGCGGAGCATTTAACCAGCTATATTTTCAACAACACTCATTAGGAAACCCGGCTGATGGCAATATTTCAACCATCGAAAAGCTTTCTATTAAACAAATAGAAACTTTTTACCAGGCGTTCTACTCAGCAAATAATAGTGCACTTATTGTTGTTGGCGACTTTAATAGCAAAAGTATGGAAAAAAAGATTAATGACTTATTTTCAGACTGGGCATCTAAAAATATAAGTGCTCCTAATTTAAAGAGCTTTAAAGAACCTGCAGAATCAAACGTATTGGTTGTTAATAAAAGTGATGCTAACGAAAGTACTTTTATCATAGGTGGTAAAGGCATAGCGTCTAATCATCCTGATATGGTTGCCATAAAAGTGATCAATACTATATTGGGTGGTAGATTTACCTCGTGGTTAAATGACGCATTACGTGTTAATTCGGGTTTAACGTATGGCGCGAGAAGTCAATTTAATAGCTACTCAACCGCGGGTACGTTTGTTATATCTACTTTCACTAAAAATGAAACAACCTTTGAAGCCATCGATTTAGCGCTAAAAACCTATGACAGGTTGTGGGAGCAGGGTATTGATCAAGACACCTTAGAATCTGCTAAAGCTTATGTTAAAGGGCAATTCCCTCCAAAATATGAAACAAGTCGTCAACTGGCTGGTTTACTGGCTACTATGTGGGTTCAACAGCTTGATAATACTTTTATTAACGATTTTCAAAAAAATGTTGATGCGCTAAATGTCATCAAAGCAAATGAGATTGTTAAAACTGTTTTTCCAAGAGAAAACTTACAGTTAGTCATTATAGGTAAGGCTGACATCATTGGTGAAAAAGCAAAAAAATACGGTAAGGTAAAAGAAGTTGATATCAATACGGTTAGTTTTTAGATGTGTGATAAAAACGCATATCGTTATAATTGTTGACATGTAAAATCAAGTGCGCAGTACTATACTGCGCACGTTGTAAACTGAGATAAGCCAACGAGCACAGCAACAATCGCTTTAGTCAATAAGCCTCAATTATTGATAAAAAAACACTGAAAAATTGATCATACTGGAGTATTATTTTTAATGGAACTACAGATAAATGTTATAGATGCATTCACTGATGAGACGTTTAAAGGCAACCCCGCGGCTGTCATTATAACCACTGACTGGTTGACTACAGAGCTTATGCAGTCTATTGCTATAGAAAATAACCTTTCAGAAACGGCCTTTGTTAAACAAATTAATAATCAAGCGTATGAAATACGATGGTTTTCACCGATAACAGAAATTGATTTTTGTGGGCATGCCACGCTAGCGGCTTCATTCGTTATTTTTGCGAAAGATAACACGGTTAAAGAAATTAACTTCTTCGCAAAGGCCGTGGGCGATCTGTCAGTTACAAAAACACCCGATGGCCTTATACAAATGTGTTTTCCTAATAAAGAGCCTACAGTCGTAAATGAAATTCCTGCGGCGTTATTAAATGGTTTGTCGATTAATCCCATCGACGTCTTATTAAATGACCAAGCGTATTTTGTTATTTACGAAAATGAAAGTGATGTGCTCGCTGTTATCGCCAATAGTGACGAATTAAAGCAGCTTGCTCCTTACGATGTAGTGGTGACATCAACATCAACAGAGTTTGATTTTGTCTCTCGTTACTTCTGGCCTGCAAATGGTGGTGATGAAGACCCAGTAACGGGCTCAATTCATACTGGATTAACGCCTTACTGGTCTAAAAAGTTAAATAATCCCGACCTCATTGCTTATCAAGCCTCTAAGCGAGGAGGAAAACTAATGTGCCGTATAGAAGAAGATAAAGTTTATATTTCAGGCCAAGCGTTACAATACTTAACGGGTACAATTACAGTGTAGCGCTATTGTTCAGTGGGAAACCTAAACTTAGACCAACACTCTGATACCAGGGTCTAAAAAATTAAACAAACCCAAACTCCTCGCTTACCAAACCTCTAAGCGAGGAGGAAAAATAATGTGCCGTATAAAGGGAGATAAAGTTTATATCTCGGGTAAAGCGGTGCAGTACTTAACGGGTACAATTACAGTGTAGTTTTTAGAATCTAGTGTTTTAAAAGAGCAAGGGCGCTTTACGCTATTGTTCAGTGGAAATTAAAAATTACTCTCCCTTTAAGGAATTACATGTTAAAAACACCGATAAATTTATTGAATAAGTTTACTCATTTTTCAGATCAATGGTCACCAAGAGTGGTTGCCCAAATGAATGACTACCAATTTAAATTAGCTAAAATTCAAAATGAATTTACTTGGCACTCGCATCCAGACACAGACGAAGTTTTCCTTGTTGTAGAAGGTGCTATGAGTATTGATTTTAGGGATGGTAGAGTCGACCTTCTTGCGGGGGAGATGTATGTTGTGCCAAAAGGCGTTGAACATAAACCTCATGCAAAAGATGAATGTAAAATAATGCTTATAGAACCTTTTGGTGTCGTTAACACCGGAGATTCACCGGGAGAGCTTACCGCTCAGAATGATCTTTGGGTATAAGGTATAAAGTGAGTCTTTTAGTTTGCTATCGGGCATTTTTACCCTATTGAATTTAGTTGGTACCGTTCTCTAAACTGTTGGCACAGAACATTGCAACTGTAATAACCGCTAGTGTAATCATCATAAGTTTCAGAATGTTACTTATGCGAAATAAAACTTATACGATCAAAGCAAAAATGTATTTCCGTTTAATTTTAGCAATGGTGGTAATGCTGGCTTTTATAAGACAAGATATCCCATATAAGCGCCGCTAAACCTAGGTGGATAGATCTTATTCTCTTATTGATACGTATATAAAAAAAAGGTTGATTTGATAAATATATGTTGATTAATATAATTGGTTTTAATGTTTCATGGTTTGGCTTGGTTTATTGGGGTAATAATTTCATTCCATTTGCCTTTACACTTCTGCTTGCCCACTTGTTTTTTCAATCTAAGAATTATAAAGAATTGTTGTTAATCTTGTTGGTCAGCGCTATTGGTATTGGTGTTGACTCATTATTACAGCAGCTCAATATTTTCATTTTTATTGAAGGAGCTCATATTCCTTTTTGGCTGATGATGTTATGGGCTAGTTTTGCCGCCACCATTTGTCATAGCTTACAATTTTTATCTTCTTCTAAGCTCCTGCAATTAGTTGTAGGAGGACTAATATCACCATTAAGTTACATTGCTGGTAACAAATTATCAGCGGTCGATTTTGGTTATTCTATGCTTATAACTTATACTATTTTAGCGTTGGTATGGGGGACATTGTTTATTTTGTTTTTTTATTTGAAATCAAAAATTATTACCCAAGAGGTAAATTATGCTTAAATTTTATGCTCGATTGATCGTTATCACCATGTTACAACAATTTATTACCGTTCAAGTGTTAGCGACTGATGATATCAAGCCTGACACATTAAATAATATTCTTACAGAGCGGGTTTATATACCTGTCGGTCAAACAACTTTTTCTGTGCTTTTTTGGGACCTGTACAAAAGTAAATTACTGACAACTTCTGGAAAATATCCTATTGAGTTAACAGATGAAAAATTGTTATACCAGATTAACTATTTGACTGACATTTCAAGTAAAGATTTAATTGAACGAACAGTCGAGCAATGGCAGCATTTAGGTGTACCAAGAAAAAACTTTGAACGCTATTTACCTACCCTTAAAAAAATATGGCCTGATATTAAAGAGGGCGATAGTTTGTCTTTATATGTCAGTAATAATAAAAGTACTTTTTATTTTAATAATGATCTTATCGGTGAAATTGAACAGCAAGAATTTAGTCAACTTTTTCTCGATATATGGTTATCAAAAAATACCAGTGAACCAAAGCTTAGGCTTGAATTATTAGGAATTAACAAAGATGAATAAATATATAAGAAGTTTAGCTTTTATTACCACAAGCTTATTTATTTCTAGCTGTTCGGTAGATCTAGAGGAATACAAACCAGTAGCTAAACCATTTGATATAAAATCTTACTTTGATGGAAAAGTTATTGCCTGGGGAATAGTTCAAGATTATACCAACGAAGTTAAGAGACGCTTTTGTGTTGAAATTGAAGGAAGTTGGCAAGAAGAACAGGGAGTACTTGCAGAAAAATTTTACTTTGATGACGGCGAAGTAAGCTATCGTAATTGGCAATTGACTAAACTATCTGATGGAAGTTATGTTGGCGGTGCAGAAGATGTTGTCGGTGAGGCTATTGGCAAGCATCAAGGTTTTGCTTTTCAGTTTCAATATACATTATCGTTAAACCTTGATGGTGAGATAATGGAGGTTACTATGGATGATTGGATGTATCAGTTAGATGAAAACAAGGTCTTTAATAAAACTGCAATGTCTAAGTTTGGCCTTCAAATTGCTGAAATAACGTTGTTTTTTGATAAGGAAACAACAAACCAAAGCTGTCAATCTAATTAAGTTATTGTAGTAGGTCAGTTAAAGCGGCTTCAATTTTATCATGTTTAAAAACGAAACCGCTATTTAATAGTTTTTGTGGTACTACATTTTGTCCATACAGCAACAACTCTGCCATTTCACCAAAAATAAGTTTAAGTAGTGGGGCTGGCGTAGTGAAAAGGCTAGGACGATGAAGTGATTTTGATAAAGCTTTTGAAAATACTTCATTGGTTACCGCATTAGGAGATGTCATGTTTATTGGACCTGATAAGTTATCATTATCAATTACATGTAATATTGCAGAGACCATATCGTCAATGTGTACCCAAGACATAACTTGATCGCCTTGACTTATTTTCCCGCCAACACCTAATTTGAACGGTAATAACATTTTAGCTAAGGCACCAGAACTTTTATCTAATACTATCCCAGTACGTAATAGAGCAACTCTAGTATTTTCTGAACAAGCAATTAACGCTTTCTCCTCCCACTTTGCACAGACTTCATGAGTAAATTCCTGATGAAAATCTTTAAAGGTTTCATCAATGGCTTGACTATTTTGTCGACCATATACACCAATTGCACTGCCAGAAATAAGTAAACTTGGTGGTTTTTCTGCAATGGAAATTAACTGTGCTATTTCGTCAGTAATATCCCATCTGCTTTGACAAATTCTATTTTTTTGCTCTGGTGACCAACGCTTATCAGCAATAGGCTCGCCGGCTAGATTAATTACAATATCAGTACTTTCTATACTGGTAAGTAAGAGTTTATCAATAAACTGGACTTTTTTGTTTATGGCTAAACTCGCAGATTTTATATTTCGAGTTAACACCGTAATAGTGTTTTTGTCCGTATTTATAGATTTAATCAATGCTTGGCCAATGAGGCCAGTTCCACCGGTAATAAGATAATTCATAGGTATATCCAATGATTAGAATAACTTAGTTAATACGAAGTATTAATCTTATAAGATCATTCAAAAAATTATTTAATATTTTATCAAATATAGTGATCTTTGTCTTTTTTTTGTGCGTAATTTAACATGACATTAACTCAATGAATGTATAAGGGAAGCCAAGTGAAATATTTAAAACTATTAACAGTAACCATCATAAGTGTGTTTTTTTTGCAAGCTTGTAATGATGATAAAGCAACAGAGCCAGAAAAAGAAAAAATAACCATTGTTGATGCTGCCATTAGTAATGGCAGTTTTACTACGTTAGTTGCAGCACTCCAAGCGACAGGTTTAGATGCGACACTCTCTGACACCAACAGTTCTTTTACAGTCTTTGCTCCCACAGATGATGCATTTGCTTTATTGGGAGACGACACTATAAATGCCTTACTCGCCGATACCGATACATTATCTAACATACTTACCTACCACGTAATTAGTGGAGAAGTCGATGCCACTACGGCAATTAGTTTAGCCGGTACTACGGTCAGTATGGTCAATGGTGACTCGGTTGGTTTATCTCTATCGCCAGATAACGAATTGCTAGTGAACGCTGCAACCGTTATTTTCGCTGATATTCAAACAGACAATGGTATTATTCATGTTATTGATGCTGTTTTATTACCACCCTCAGACATCGTAACACCTACAAGTAACATTGTCGAAACAGCGGTAGCAAACGGTAACTTCACGACTTTAGTCGCCGCTTTACAAGCAACTGAATTGGATGTAGTACTCGCAGATGATTCGGCTAATTTCACTGTTTTTGCACCGACAGACGCGGCGTTTGCCCTTATCGGTGATGCAACCATAAATACACTGCTTGATAATACTGAAGTATTAAGCCGTATATTGCTGCAACATGTTATACCTGAAATGGCGGTCGACTCAGTTACGGCATTCTCACTTAATGGTGTTATGGTTGAAACAGCTTCAACAGCATTGATTCCATTGAACATAAATACTAGTACGGACATGCTGACTTTTGGTGGTGCGAATATCATCATTAAAGATATATATACTACTAACGGAATTATACATGTCATTGATGCGGTTATCATTGGTGATGTCGAAGTACCTGCACCAGCGATGAGCATAGTCGATGTAGCAATTGCAAACGGTAGTTTCACTACTTTAGTTGGTGCTTTACAAGCTACAGGTTTAGATACTGTATTGGCGGATCTAGAAAGCGACTTTACTGTATTTGCTCCTTCTGATGCCGCATTTGCAAAATTACCCGCTGATACACTGATAAACCTTTCAACTGAACAGTTGTCTAACATATTGTTGTACCATGTGATCCCAGGAAAAGTATTAGCTGATGGCGCAATAACGTTAGCCCAATCTTCGTCTAACACCGCTGAAGCGGCTAATGGCGATAATGTTGCTTTGTCATTTTCTAATTCAACACTTTTTGTTAACGGCGCTAAGGTTAGTACTGCAGATGTGATGGCTGATAATGGCGTTATTCATGTTATTGATAACATAATTATGCCACTAGCAGAAAGTGATACACCAACAAATTCAATTGTTGAAGTAGCTCTTGCTGACCCTGATAATTTTTCTACGTTAGTTACTGCGCTCACCGCAGCTGATTTAGTAGATACTCTTGCAGATGAAACTAAAACATTTACAGTTTTTGCTCCTACAAATTCAGCATTTGAAAAAATTGATAGTGATGTATTAAATGCGCTCTTAGCTGATAAAACAGCATTAACTGAAGTTTTACTCACTCATGTGGTTGGTGAAGTATCTTTGAGTTCTGTTGATGCCTATGCTGCTAATGGTAAAACACTATCAACATTATCTAACACCAAAATATCTGTTGGTATCGATGCTGTAAGCGGCTCGCTGGTCATTGGTGGTGCGAATGTAGTCATAACAGATATTAATACGACTAATGGCGTTATCCATGTTATTGATACAGTAATTCTTGATTAATCGTTCGTATTACATTTTCTAATTAGTTGATTTTACGCCCCAGTCTATGGGGCTTTTTTTTGCTTATTATTTACTTTGAAGTGATCGATTATCTGGTCATAAACGTACAATTAAAGGTAACGATAACGGTGAACCTTTATCGACACGACATAGTGACTCTGACTAAGACATAGTTTTACCCTTTGATGCATAACCTATTTATATGCATAGTTTACGCCCCAGCCTATGGGGTTTTTTTTTGCTTATTATTTACTTTCAAGTGATCGGTTATCTGGCAATTAACGTTTAACCAACCATGACGATAAAAGCTAACCTCTATCGGCACTCTGACTCTGACATAGCTTTACCCTTTGATGCATAACCTATCTATATGCATAGTTTTACGGCCCGGCCTATGGGGCTTTTTTTTGCTTATTATTTACCTTTAAGTGATCGGCTATCTGGCCATTAACGTATAACTGACCATGACGATAAAAGTTAACCTCTATCGGCACAGTGACTCTGAGTAATACATAGTTTAACCCTTTAATGCATAACCTATTTATATGCATAGTTTTACGCCCCAGCCTATGGGGCTTTTTTTTGCTTATTATTTACCTTTAAGTGATCGGTTATCTGGCTATTAACGTATAACTGACCGTTACGATAATAGTTAACCTCTATCGGCACAGTGACTCTGGCTAAGACATAGTTTTACCTTTTGATGCATAACCTATTTATATGCATCTTTTTGTGCCCCAGCCTATGGGGCTTTTTTTTGCCTGTTACTTACCTTTATGTGATCGATTGCTTGTTTTTTAACGTATAACAAACCATGACGGTAGTAATGAACAAGTAATCTCTATCGGCTCAGATTAATAGTGGCTTAACTGGATGTAGTTTACCTTAGATACATAGACTGCATAGATATATGTTTTACGCCTCTGCTTATGTGATCTTTATGTAATCGTGATCATTTTGTGTGCATAAACGTATATATTAATAAGATAATAGAAGTAATAAATATATGAAAATAACTACAATGAATCTACCTGTTTTTCCTTTGCCTATATTCCTTTTACCTGAGGGAGTCACCAAGTTAAGAATATTTGAACCGCGTTATTTAAAAATGGTGGGTATTGCTTCTAAAAATGGTGGCTTCGTTATATGGTCAAAAAATAACAATAATGATCTTTCAAATTCACTGTGGGGAAGTTGGGTAGAGATTATTAATTTTGATAAAGGCGATGACGGAATATTAGAAATTGATGTTAAGTGTAAATCGCTAGTAGAAATTGATACGCTAACCTTAGATAGCGATAAATTATATTTTGGTGATGTAAAGCAAATTCAACATTGGTCACAATCTTCAGTCGATATTTCACTCTCTGAATTGTCAGAGTCTTTAGCAAACGTTTTCACGAACAATCCGGACTTAGATGATTTATATCAGCAAAAAGAAATCACTCGTCCAAGCTGGGTTATTGCAAGATGGCTAGAGTTGCTACCAATAGATTTAGACATTAAAGCTACATTTGTTATTGACCATGATTTTGTAGCGGCAAAAGAATTGGTTCAATCTGTTATAGACAAATAAATATATTTAGTACTTAGTGATCTTTATTCATCTTTACCCGTATAGGCATCTAAATATAATAAAACGGTGATAGAAGTGATGCAAACTAACTTGCTAAGCACAGTGACAAGTGTTAAATCTAGTAACATGACAGAAAAAATTAATCATCCTCAGCTTTGTCAGTGGCTTAACGACGTAGCAAGCACAAGAGATAAAAAAGCATTCACCGATTTGTTTCAATTTTTTGCACCTAAAATTCAACGAATTGCCCGGGGTAAATTCCCTAATGAAGCTCAAGCAAGCGAAGTGGTTCAAGAGACCATGAGTAATGTTTGGCGCAAAGCCCATCTATTTGATAAAGACAAAGGGGCTGCTACGACTTGGGTTTATACAGTCATGCGAAATGTAACTTTTGATATGTTACGTAAGATTAAGGGCAATAAAGAAGACAATCTCAGTGATGACATTTGGCCATTAGCCGAAAGCCAAGTAAGTGAAGAAGAATCATTTGATGATCATCTTGAAAATAAAGAGCTTTTATCAGTAATTGAAAAATTACCAGAAGCGCAACAGCAAGTTGTTAAAGGTTTCTATTTTATGGAAATGTCTCAAGAACAACTAGCAAACCATCTAAATCTACCTCTAGGTACTATAAAATCTCGTTTGCGTTTAGCTTTAGCAAAACTCAAAGTGCAGTTAGGAGAAAATCATGATTAAACATCACCCAAAATTTGAGTTAATACAGTCGTTTGTTAATGGTGATTTACCGGCTTCTTTGTCTGCTGGTATATCCATTCACGCTAGTATGTGTCCAACTTGTCAACAGAAAATATCATTGTTGACAGACCAAGTAGCAGAATTGAATTTTGACGAGTCGGCTACAAATATTACTCATAGTGGTAGCGATTCAGTTGCTGAAAGTATCTTAACGATAAATTTTGATGACATGATTAATGGCATCACAGATTCTGATGCAATTGATGTTATGCAACCAGTTGAAACAAAAAAAATTAATTTTAAAGATAAGTCTTATCAATTACCTAGCGTATTGAATAATATGATGTTGGGAAAAATAGCACATATAGGTAAACTAGCAAGAAAACGTGTACAGTTTGATGAAAATGAAATTCATACTAGTTTGTTGCACATGGAACCAAGCGGCTCTGTTCCTCAACATACCCACAAAGGTTTTGAGTTAACGTTATTATTAGAAGGTTCTTTTCATGATGAAAAGGGTGAATATGTAAAGGGTGATTTTATTATGCTTGATGGCGAACATCTTCATAATCCAATTTCAAGCAATGGTTGTCTTTGTTATACTGTAGCTAATGACGCTATGCACTTTACGCAGGGTATTAATAAATTGCTGAATCCAATAGGTTCCTTTATCTATTAAGTAAGCAGATGTTATAGTATTTTAGGGAAAAATATGATTCACTCGGTTGACAAAGAAGATTTACTTATTGGCATTAGCGCTTGTTTGCTTGGAGAGAAAGTTCGCTTTGATGCCAGTAACAAACCTTCGACCTTTTGTATAAAAGAATTTAGTAATCATGTAACGTACAAATCATTTTGTCCTGAAGTCGCAATAGGTTTACCTATTCCAAGGCCGACAATTCGTTTAATAAAAAAGGACGATGTTATTCATGTATCTCGTCCTGATGGCAGTGGTGATGTTACACAAGCACTTCAGCTTTACGGTGAAAAAGTGGCCAAAGCGACCAAAGATTTAAGTGGTTATATCTTTTGTGCTAAAAGTCCCAGTTGTGGCATGGAAAGGGTAAAAGTTTACAATCCAGGTGGTCACGCGTTACCATCTGACGGCATAGGTGCGTTTGCTAAAGTTATTATGGAAGTTAATCCACTGTTGCCTTGTGAAGAAAATGGCCGCTTAAACGATATGGTGCTCCGTGAAAACTTTGTCGCTCGTGTATTTGCCTTCAAACATTGGCAAAATCTGCTTGCTACAGGGCTAACTAAACACAAATTAACAACGTTTCATAGCCAGTATAAGTACACAGTTATGAGCCATGATTTAATTGCTTACAAAGATCTAGGTCGATTGTTAGCGAGAGCAGATATGCCACTTGCTGATATGGCTGACGAATATATTTTAGGGCTAATGACAGCACTAAAAATAAAAGCGACACGCAAAAAACACGCAAATACTCTTGCCCACATTCAAGGATATTTTTCACAGCATCTCAAAGCTAATGAACGACAAGAGTTTTGTGATCAGATTGATGCTTATCGTGAAGGACTTGTGCCATTAGTTGTTCCTTTAACGTTAATCAAGCATTACCTATTACAGCACCCTAAAGATTATTTAACAAATCAATCTTATTTAGCACCTTACCCCGACGCACTAAGGTTAAGATATTCATATTAATGTTCATCAAATTAATTAAGTCATCGGCTTTACACAATAGAGAATAAGTCAAACGGCAGATGTTTATTTTATAAAATCTTGTATTCATTATATAATAAAGCATCAGTCATTGGCTGTTTAACCATTAGCAATGATTATATAATTTGTTAAACGGGCAAAAAATTACTTTCAGTTAATGATAAAGGAATAAAATTTGTTACTTTGGTTTCGCAATGATCTTAGAAGTCATGATAATCCCGCATTACAGTATTTTTTAAAAAACAATCAAGATAATGCTCCCCTTAAAGCGATTTTTTTCATCTCTGAACAACAATGGCAGCAGCATGATTGGTCTGCTATTAAAATTGATTTTATAAAACGCCATGCCATAGCACTTCGCGAAGAGCTCTTGTTAGTTGGTATTGAGTTAGAATTAGTTGATGCCGCTACCTTTGAAGATCAGGTTTCATATTTACAAGCTCGTTGTGAAAAAGAAAAAATCAATGAGGTTGTAGCCAACAGTGAAGTTGAATTTAATGAACAAAAACGTGATGAAGCCATTGTTGCACTGGGTATAAAGCTCAGTCTATTTGAAGCAGATGTTATTGTGCCTAAGGGAAAAGTTCTTAATTTATCTAACCAGATGTATAAGGTTTTTACTCCTTTTAAACGTGCCTGGTTGACTTATGTTAAACAACATAGCTTTGATTATTTAGGTAAAGTAGCAACTAGTACCGTTAAAGAATCGTCAGCAGATACTATTTCTGATGCAAGTATATCTTCTGGTTGGCCACTCGTTGATGACATTGAAAAACATGTTCTTCCAACTTTCTTTAATGAAAAAATATCTGATTATCACGATCAAAGGGACATCCCTTCCATTAAGGGCACCTCGGGTTTGTCACCTTATTTAGCCGCAGGTGTCATTAGTCCCAGGTATGTATTAAGAACTTTAATTAACGCCTACCCAGACATATTAATCGCTTCAGATAGCCAAGAGTTTTCATGGTTAAATGAAATCATTTGGCGTGAATTTTATAGAAATTTAATGTTTCATGAACAGAGGCTATCTAAACACCAATGCTTTAATGAGAAGTACCAAGGCGTACATTGGCATTATGATAAAGGTTTGTTTGATGCCTGGTGTCAGGGTAAAACAGGATATCCGCTAGTAGACGCCGCCATGAGACAACTCAATCAAACAGGTTGGATGCACAATCGGCTTCGTATGGTTGTCGCAAGCTTCTTGACTAAACATCTATTAATCGACTGGCGTCTCGGTGAAAAGTATTTTATGAGTCAGCTAATCGATGGTGATTTAGCCTCTAATAATGGTGGTTGGCAATGGGCAGCAAGTACCGGTTGTGATGCACAGCCATACTTTAGAATTTTCAACCCGATAAGACAAAGTGAACGTTTTGATCCAAAAGGCATTTTCATCCGTAAGTATCTGCCAGAGTTGCGAAGTGTTCCAGATAAAAGTATTCACTTTCCGCATTTGTTTATAGAAAAAAACAAAAAAAATATTTACTGGCCACCAGTTGTTGACCATAAAGAAGCTAGGTTAAAAGCTCTCGCTTTCTATAAGGTATAACTGGCTTAATTATCATTTTAGCTAATCAAACTGTCTATGATTAGCTAATGCCATTACGGTAACAGCAATGCAAAATAATGCCCCACACGATACAGCAACCACTTCGCCGTTTTGGTTAAATAATTTTGTTAATGTTTATCAAACTCTTTCTACCGATAACTTAGATCTTCTGTCGACAATTTATCATCGTGATGTCATTTTTATTGATCCTATCCATGAACTTAAAGGCTTTGATAATTTATTTGAATATTTTCAAAATTTATATCAAAATCTAACGACTTGTGATTTTGTTATTACTAATATTATTGCTGAAAAAGATCAAGCTGCTATTTATTGGACGATGTCATATCAACACCCCAAGTTGAATAAAGGTAATCTTATCAATGTAATAGGGCATTCCCATATTAAAGGTTATGAAGATAAAGTTATTTACCACCGAGATTACTTAGACCTTGGCGCAATGCTTTATGAACAATTACCTGTTTTAGGCAAACTAGTAAAATTAATTAAGCAAAAGGCGGCAAAGTAATGGCAATTCGTACTGTTTTAATCACAGGCGCCACTTCAGGTATTGGTCACGCTTTATATGAAAAATATTTAGCGCAGGGTGACAATGTTATTGCTTGTGGACGTGATAAAAGTAAATTAGATAAGCTGTGCAGTAAGGCTTTTAAAACATTGGTATTTGATATGACCAAACCAGCCCAAATAGAGTCTGCTGCTGTTGATATTAAAGAAATTGATATCATGATCTTAAATGCAGGCGACTGCCGTTACATTGATGATGCTAAGCATTTCGATGGCAAACTATTTAGTGATATTATTTCAACAAATTTATCCTCACTAGGAGCTCTTTTAGAATTTTTCTTACCGATCACGAACAAAGGTGGGCAGGTGGTATTTGTTAGTTCAAGTGCAACAATCGTCCCTTTCCCAAGAAGTGAAGCATATGGTGCCTCAAAAGCAGGTATGGATTATTTAGCGAATAGTTTACGACTTGATCTGGTGGCTGCAAATATTGGTGTAACATTGGTACATCCTGGATTTATCAAGACGCCTTTAACAGAAAAAAATACCTTTGATATGCCGTTTCTATTATCGAGTGAAGAAGCCGCTACACGAATTATTAAAGGTGTTAACCGCCGAGCTAATTATTTACACTTTCCAAAAAGGCTTACGTTGACCTTAAAGTTATTCTCTTTTTTACCTGCATCTCTTTGGCAATCAATTATTTTAAGGAAATAAAAAGCATGAAGCACATTGCTATTATTGGCTCTGGTATCTCTGGTTTAACCGCGGCTTATTTACTCTCAAAAAAGCACAAGGTAACTGTCTTTGAAAAAAATGACAAAATTGGTGGCCATACCGCTACAGTAGACGTTGAAATTGCGAATGAAACTTTTGCTATAGATACCGGTTTTATTGTTTTTAATAATAAAACTTATCCTAATTACTTGGCTTTATTGTCAGAGATTGGTATCGGTAAGCAAGCAACTGAGATGAGTTTTTCTGTTCATAACTGTCAAACAGGTCTGGAATACAACGGTCACAACTTAGATACTTTATTTGCACAAAGAAGAAATATATTTAATCCAAAATTTTGGTTTCTGGTTAAAGAAATATTACGCTTCAATAAACTTTGTAAAAGTATTTATCAGTACAATAATTATCAGGTAGGGTTAACATTAGGTAAATTTTTAACAGATAATAATTTCAGTGCCTTTTTTGCTGAGCATTATATTTTACCTATGGCTGCTGCGATTTGGTCAAGTTCATTAGCGCAAATGGAAGATGTTGAGTTTAAGTTTTTTGTACAATTCTTCCATAATCATGGTTTACTTAATATCGCTGACAGGCCACAGTGGTACGTTATTCCTAAAGGGTCTAGAAGTTACTTAACGCCATTATGTATGCCATTTAAAGATAATATAATACTTAATGCTGATATTTCAGGGATTACACGTAGCAACGACAAAGTTCACTTGCACTTTAATGATCGCGCTAGTGAGACCTTCGATGAAGTTGTTATTGCCTGCCATTCAGATGAAGCTCTTGCCTTGTTAAACGATGCAACTGATAATGAAAGTAGCATCCTATCTGCTATGCCTTACAGTGCCAATTCCGTGATTTTACATACCGACAAAACACTTTTACCTGATCGCGAGAAAGCGTGGGCAAGTTGGAATTACCAGCTTAGTCAAGATCGTTCTAAGGCAGCAAGCGTTACTTACAATATGAATATTTTGCAAGGCATAGAAAGTCAGCATACCTTTTGTGTGACATTAAACCAGAAAGAAGATATTGACCCGAAAAAAATATTAAGAGAATTTACCTACCACCATCCTATTTTTTCTGCTGATTCAATCAGCGCTCAAAAAAGTAGATCACTCATTTGTGGTGTCAATCATACGCACTTTGCCGGAGCTTACTGGCATAATGGCTTTCATGAAGATGGTGTTAGAAGTGCTGTAGAAGTGGCTAATAAATTTGAATGTTATATAGCAGCTACTGTTAAAGGCTAAAAATGTCTGAACTATTCAACAAAAGCAATATTTATCAAGGTAATATAATTCACCGTCGCTTTAGTCCTAAGGCGCATAGTTTTGATTACTCCTTGTATATGCTTGCAATAGACGTTGATGATGTAAAAAATAATAATAACAGTATGGGGATTTTTGGTTTTTCGTGGTTTCATCCTTTACGCTTTGTTGAAAAAGATTATGTCAAGGGTGAACTATCCTCTCTTAAAGAGCGTATAAAACAAAAAGTCGTTGTATCAGATGGTCATAATGAGATAGCTAGAATTGTCATGTTGGTACAAGTTCGATGTTTTGGCATATATTTTAGCCCGGCTAATTTTTACTTTTGTTACAACAAAAAAAATGAATGTACTCAAATGTTAGCAGAGGTTAGCAATACTCCTTGGAATGAAAGACATTTTTATTTAGTGAATTTACTCAATACAAAAACAGCTAACACCAGTAAAAAAGTATTTCAGGTTTCACCCTTTATGGATATGGCAATGACATATTTTTGGCATGTAAAGCCGCCGTCATATGAACACGATAAGTTACTGGTTAAAATTGAAAACAAAACAATTAATGAAGAGACGGGTGAAGTAAGTAAATTATTCGACGCCAGTCTTGTTATGAAAAAAAAGCCATTCACTAAGAAAAGTTTATTGGCAATCTGGTGCCAGCTTCCTGTGATGACAGTAAAAGTTGTTTGGGGCATCTACTGGCAAGCCGTAAGATTGTTCGTTAAGCGGATACCCTTTATTGGCTATCAAAAATCAAATTAATATATAAATTGTAAAATAAGATTAAGGAGTACCAAATGGAACAAATTGAAGGTGTTAGAACTTTGCAGACCGCCAATTGGATAGATAAGCGTTGTCGTGACATGGTTCATTCTGTCTTTTCGAAGTTATCATATGGCGAATTAGAAGTCGTAGAAGGAACAGAGCATAACATTTTCCCTGAAACACCAGGAAGTTCACCGCTCAAAGGAAAGATTAATATACATGATATAAGTGTTTACCGTGATTTTGTTAAAGGAGGCAGTATCGGTGTATCAGAAGCCTATATCGATGGAAAATGGAGCAGTCCTAACCTTACTAATGTCATAAGAATTTTTGCTAAAGCACAACAAGAAACTGATAGCCTTGAGTCGAAAAAGTCATGGTTAAATAAGTTTAAGAACAGTATAACGCATTGGCAAAATAGAAATACTCAATCGGGTTCAAAGAAAAATATTCTTGCTCACTATGACCTAGGTAATGAATTATATACGCGTTTTCTTGACCCAGAAATGATGTATTCCTCTGCAATTTATCCAACAAAAAATGCCACATTAGACGAAGCACAACTTCATAAACTTGAAACGATTTGTCAGCGTTTATCTTTGTGCGAGAGTGATCATTTACTAGAAATAGGAACAGGTTGGGGCGGTTTAGCTATCTATGCAGCACAAAATTATGGCTGTAAAGTAACGACAACAACTATTTCTGACGCACAATTTAATTATGCCCAGTCGCGTATTGAGAAGTTAGGGTTGCAAGATAAGATCACTTTACTCAAACAAGATTATCGCGATTTAACAGGGTCATTTGATAAAGTCGTTTCAATCGAGATGATTGAAGCCGTTGGTTATGAATTTTTACCTAGCTTCTTTAAACAATGTAATGATTTATTGAAAAATGGTGGTAAATTACTTATACAGTCAATCACTATCGTCGACCAACGTTTTGATTACTATAGAAGTAACGTAGACTTTATTCAGCGTTACATTTTCCCAGGAGGTTTTTTACCTTCGGTAAATGTACTCTCAGATAATATTACCAAACATAGTAGCCTTGTTGTTGAACAGCTTGATGATATTGGTCTAGATTATGCGCAAACTCTAGCGCATTGGCGTGAGAAGTTTTTAGTTTCTTGGTCTGATCTTACTCAGTTTGGTTATGATGAAACATTTAAACGTCTATGGTTATATTACTTTGCTTACTGTGAAGGCGCATTTTTAGAGCGTTCAACGAGTGCTGTACATATCGTTGCGCGTAAATAATATAGTGTTATAAGCTTGCCTTGTTTCTTAAACTTAATTGAATGAATTAAGTAAAGTGAAGGCAACTTAGCTAATAAGTAATCTATTAAACAAAATAGGTAATAATGCCTATTTTGTTGTTATAACATGGCCAAACTGGTCAAATTTTAAACGTAATTTCTATATTTATCTTCACATCAACAGCTATATCGTAATACACAGGTGTAACAATGCCATTATTACTGTAAGTTAGCTTATTGCTTTTACTTTATTGAATCCTTATGACACCAATTCGCTTGACCCAATACTCACACGGCGCCGGTTGTGGCTGCAAAATCTCTCCATCAGTACTCGATGTAATGCTTAAATCTTCACTGGTATTGCCTGAACATAAAGAACTATTGGTGGGTAATAGCACTAAAGATGATGCAGCTGTTTTTGATATAGGCAATGGCCAAGGCGTCATTTCAACCACAGATTTCTTTATGCCGATTGTTGATGATCCCACTGATTTTGGTAAAATCGCAGCGTGTAATGCCATCAGTGATATTTATGCTATGGGTGGTAAGCCGATAATGGCAATTGCTATTTTAGGTTGGCCAGTCAATATTTTAGCCCCTGAAATTGCTCAACAAGTACTCGATGGCGCTAGAGCTATTTGTGCTGAAGCAGGGATCCCCTTAGCAGGTGGACATTCTATTGATGCACCTGAGCCCATCTTTGGTTTAGCTGTAACCGGTTTAATCAATAATGAGCAGATAAAACGTAATAACACCGCAGGTGTTGGCGATCTATTGTATCTCACTAAACCGTTAGGTATTGGCATTATGACTACCGCTGAAAAGCAAGGTAAATTATTAGCTGAACATGCACACCTAGCGCCACAAGAAATGAAAGCTTTAAACATTATCGGTCAAAAATTTGCAGCTCAAGAAACTGTCACGGCAATGACAGATGTCACTGGTTTCGCACTTCTAGGACATCTTTTAGAAATGTGTCAGGGTAGCAATGTTGCTGCTATTATCGATTTTAAGCAAATACCCTGCATTGACTTTGTTAATGACTATATTGACCAAGGCTGTATACCGGGTGGCTGTGAACGTAATTTTACCAGTTATGGGGAACATGTTGGCCCGTTAACTCCTAAACAAAAAACACTTTTATGTG
Source organism: Colwellia sp. BRX10-4 (assembly GCF_014077465.1). Classification (NCBI taxonomy): domain Bacteria; kingdom Pseudomonadati; phylum Pseudomonadota; class Gammaproteobacteria; order Alteromonadales; family Colwelliaceae; genus Colwellia; species Colwellia sp. BRX10-4. The sequence continues at coordinate 17,304 of NZ_JACGVZ010000030.1, read as the reverse complement.
ATCCACAAACTAGCGGTGGTTTATTGGTTGCTGTTCAGCCATCAGGTAAGTTAGCCTTTGAAGCTTTATGCCAAGAAAATGGTTTGAATCTTCAACCTATTGGTGAACTAGTGGCGGCAACTTCGCCTACAGTGAGTTTGTTGTAATGACTATAAACACCGCTGCCACAGAGCGACTAGACAGTAGCGACTTTCGCACTATTATTCGCAATAAAATTCCTTTGATGGATGTTCGCGCACCGATTGAATTTGAAAAAGGCGCTTTTAACCAGTCTGTTAACTTTCCGCTAATGAATAATGATGAACGGGCGGAAGTCGGGCTCTGCTACAAAAAAAAGGGGCAAGCGGCCGCCATTAACCTGGGTAATGAACTCGTTAGTGGACAAAGTAAAGATAATCGCTTGGCACAATGGCAAAATTTTGTTCAGCAAAACCCGCAAGGCTATTTATATTGTTTTCGTGGCGGTTTACGCTCTCAAACGGTGCAGCGTTGGTTAAAAGAATCAGGTATTAATTATCCTTTGCTTATCGGAGGTTACAAAGCACTTCGTCAATTTTTACTCAACGAGCTAGAGCAACTTGCTCTACATCCATTAACTATCTTAGCTGGTAATACCGGCAGTGGTAAAACGCCTTTTCTTGCTCATTGTAGAAATAGTCTTGATTTAGAGGGGGTTGCAGGTCATCGCGGTTCAAGTTTTGGTGGTTTTGTTACCGCACAACCCAGCCAGATAGACTTTGAAAATAAATTGGCTGAATTATACATTACCGGTAATTATAGTTTAGATAAACCGCTGATCTTAGAGGATGAAGGGCGATTAATTGGTAGCGTACATTTACCTGAAAGTTTGCGACAAGCAATGACATTAGCGCCAATTGTAGTCATTGAAGAAAGTTTGGATTACCGTATTGAACATATATTCCAAGAATACATTATAAAGATGACGGCGCAATATCAAACAGCTTATGGCGTAGAGCAAGGTTTTATTGCCTTTAGTGAATATTTAGCACACGGCTTATTTAAAGTACGTAAACGCTTAGGTACAGAACGATATGCACAACTACAGATACTTCAAACTAAGGCATTCACTGAACAGCAAAAAGGTCTAACGCACTATCATTTAGATTGGTTAAAGCCATTACTTGAAGAATACTATGATCCTATGTATCAATACCAGTTAGGTCTCAAGGCCGAAAGGGTGATCTTTCGTGGTAACAATGCCCAATGTTTATCCTATCTAGAGGGTAAGTAACACACTCAATCTAGATTAATAATTTCTACAGCCGTAATGCATGACGCTAATAACAAATGCTTTGAATTAAGCGTTCTATATTAGCGTCATATTGCGGCATTCTCCTTAGCTTAAACGAGTAAGTCACCTAAAGTACGATCACTGATGATATTCGTTAACAGTCGATCGGCCTAAGGCCCAGCGAAAATTCAAGTACTCTCGCGTTAAATTTTTAAAATTTCATTAAAAACAGCCAATTAATCTATCCCTATTTATTAGCGCTGATTAAAAAACAGCGGTTTATTTACACTCGCTCATCAATTTATAACCTGAAATATAGTTCGTATACTAACCATTATTATAAGTTTTAAAGTATATTTATACTCATATATGTAACTTACTATATTGATTTAAAATGATTTTATAGAATCACCTTCATTTTAGAACAATAACAGTAACTTGATAATTTCATTCAGAACCGTTAGAATTATAATTAATTGAACGTTCAATTAAAAATAATATTCGAGAAATCTATGCCTAAAATTGGAATGAAGCCTTTGCGTAAACAACAGTTAATTGATGCTACCTTAGATTCAGTCGCACAATTTGGTTTACAAAACACCACAATAATAACGATCAGTCGGATCGCTGGCTTATCGTCAGGTATTATTAGTCATTATTTTGGTGGCAAGCAACAATTAGTAGAAGCAACCGTTAAACACTTGCTTGAACAATTGAAGTTAGCGCTACTCGAACGTGTTAGAGGTCAACATCTTGAGGCAGCCGATCGACTTATGATGATTATTGAGGCTAATTTCACTCAATTACAACGTTCTAAACCCGCAACAAAAACTTGGCTTAGTTTCTGGGCGCAATCAATGCATGAACCAGGATTGGCAAGGCTACAAAATATCAACAGCAAACGCTTGCACAGCAATCTACTTTTTTCTTTTCGTCAGTTATTAAATGACGACTTAGCACTCATCGCCACTAAGCAGGCAGCAGCTATGATAGACGGTTTTTGGTTACGTAGTGCTTTAAGCCCAAGCCCTGAAGAAGAGTTCAGGCAAGCCGAGCAATTTTGTAAAAAATTTATAGTCGATCTGCTTAAGCAGTATGGAGAAGTATCTTGTCATTAGTATGTTATAAAAATTTTATCGATGGTGCCTACATGGCAAATGATAGTGGCGAAACATTTGAAGTTATTAACCCAGCAACAGGGAAAGTTATCTACAAAGTGGAAGTTGCTGACGAAAAAATTAAACAGCAGGCAATTGCAAGCTCGCAACGTGGATTTGCCACTTGGTCTGCAATGAGCGCTATTGAACGAAGTCGTATTTTACTTAAAGCGGTTGCCTTATTACGAGAACGTAACGATGAGTTGGCTAAAGTAGAAGTACTTGATACAGGTAAACCATGGCAAGAAGCCTCAGTCGTTGATGTAGCATCAGGTGCAGATTCGATTGAATTCTTTGCTGGGTTAGCACCAGGTGTTGAAGGTAATCAACAGTCGGTAGATGGCGATTTTTATTACACACGTCGCGAGCCATTAGGTATTTGCGCAGGTATCGGTGCTTGGAATTACCCACTACAGATAGCTTGTTGGAAAGCAGCACCAGCGCTTGCCTGTGGTAATTCAATGATTTTTAAACCTTCAGAAGAAACACCTTTAGGCGCTTTAAAACTTGCAGAGATATTTACAGAAGCAGGTATTCCTAATGGCGTATTTAATGTCGTTCAAGGGGCAGGTGAGGTAGGTGCATGGTTGTCTCATCATACAGAAATTGCCAAAGTGTCTTTTACCGGAGAAGTCGGTACCGGTAAAAAAGTGATGGCAGCAGCCGCTACTACGCTTAAAGATGTCACCATGGAGCTTGGTGGTAAGTCGCCATTAATTATTTTTGATGATGCTGATGTCGATAATGCGGTTTCTGCAGCGATGTTAGGTAATTTTTATACTCAAGGCGAAGTTTGTACCAATGGCACACGCGTATTCGTTCAAAAATCTATTTATCCCGTTTTTATTGAAAAGTTACTTCAGCGCACTAGCCAAAATATAATTGCCGGTGACCCTATGGTAGAAGAGACTAATTTTGGTGCACTGATTTCTTTAAAGCATTTAAATTTAGTGATGAAATACATCAAGCTTGGCGTTAGTGAAGGGGCAACCTTATTACATGGCGGGAAAACCCTTCAGCCAGACAATGCACCGGGTGGTTATTTTGTCGCTCCTACTATTTTTACCGACTGTACTGATCAAATGACTATTTGCCGCGAAGAGATTTTTGGGCCAGTGATGTCTGTATTAACATTCGATGACGAAGACGAGGTAATAAAACGCGCAAATGCGACTGACTTTGGTTTAGCCGCAGGTGTGTTTACACAAGATATTACTCGTGCTCACCGAGTGACCCATCAGATGGAGGCAGGAATTTGTTGGATAAATAGTTTTGGTGCTTCTCCAGCCCAAATGCCTGTTGGCGGTTATAAGCAATCTGGTGTTGGTCGTGAAAATGGTCTGCTAACACTCGATTATTACACGCAAATAAAAGCGGTGTATGTTGGGTTACAGCCATTAGACAGCCCGTTTTAATAAAGTTAAAGCTTAGTTAGCGTCCTTAAGCCTTGAATAGTTGCCAAAATTAAATGTTGGCAACCAAAGTAATAAAGTTGAGTGTTAAATGAACAGTGATAATTATGATTACATTATAGTCGGTGCCGGCTCTGCTGGTTGTGTATTAGCGAACCGTTTAAGTGAAGACAGCAAGAGTAAAGTCTTGTTACTTGAGACTGGTGGCAGTGACAAAAGCATTTTTATTCAAATGCCTACTGCTTTATCTATTCCGATGAATACCAAGAAATATGCATGGCAGTTTGAAACAGAGCCAGAGCCTAATCTTGATGGCCGACGTATGCATTGCCCTCGTGGTAAAGTATTAGGGGGCTCGTCTTCAATCAATGGCATGGTATATGTTCGTGGACACGCACGTGATTTTGATGAATGGCAAGACAACGGCGCCCAAAACTGGGATTACGCTCATTGTTTACCGTATTTCAAAAAAGCAGAAACATGGGCATTTGCCGGTGATGAATATCGTGGAAAAACTGGACCACTCGGCGTTAATAATGGCAACCAAATGAAAAACCCATTATATAAGGCCTTTGTTGATGCAGGTGTTGAGGCCGGATATAGTGCAACTAGTGACTATAATGGTACTCAGCAAGAAGGCTTTGGGCCAATGCACATGACGGTAAAAAAGGGAGTGCGCAGTTCAACTGCTAATGCCTATTTACGACCAGCAATGGCACGTGCAAATTTAACCGTGATAACTCATGCTTTAGTACATAAAGTATTACTTAATGGCAAAAAAGCAGTTGGCGTACGTTATGAACGCAACGGAAAAATAGTTGACGTTGTAGCTAATAAAGATGTTGTTTTATCAGCAGGTCCTGTTGGCTCGCCACATATACTGCAACTATCAGGTATTGGTCCTAAAGCTGTCCTTGAAGATGCCGGTATTGAATTGATACATGACTTACCTGGCGTTGGTGAAAACTTGCAAGATCATCTTGAGTTTTACTTCCAATTTAAATGTAAGCAGCCGATCACCTTAAATGGCAAATTAGATTGGTGGAGTAAATTGCAGATTGGTGTTCGTTGGATCTTAACAAAGAAAGGATTAGGTTCAACTAATCACTTTGAATCTTGTGGATTTATTCGCTCTAAACCAAGCGTAGAATGGCCAGATATACAATATCACTTTTTACCTGCTGCGATGCGTTATGACGGCAAAGAGGCCTTTGCAGGTCATGGTTTTCAAGTGCATGTTGGCCATAATAAACCGAAAAGTAGAGGTTTTATTAAAGCTTTGTCGAGTGATCCTAAAGCACACCCGCAAATACGCTTTAATTACCTTGAACACGAAGAAGACCGCGAAGGTTTTCGTGCCTGTGTTCGCCTAACCCGAGACATTATTAATCAGAGCGCATTAGATAAATATCGAGGTGAAGAAATACAGCCAGGCATTGGTATTCAAAGTGATGACGAAATTGACACTTTTGTTCGTCAATTTGTTGAAAGTGCTTATCATCCATCATGTTCATGCAAAATGGGTACAGATGCATTGTCAGTTGTAGATCCCCAAACCAGAGTACATGGTATTGAAGGGTTAAGGGTTGTTGATTCGTCAATATTTCCAACTATTCCTAACGGTAATTTAAATGCACCAACCATAATGGTCGCCGAACGTGCCGCCGATATTATTCGTGGCCGAGAAGTTTTATCGCCATCAAACGCCCCTGTTAGCTTAGTGCAAAATTAATAGCAACTGCGCACTAAAGAAAAATCTAAAAATTAACTAACGTTAATCGTCAGTACGCGGTTAGATCTTAATTTTCGCCATCAAGATATTTTCATGATGGCGACAATTGAAATCTTCAGTTTAAAGTTGCCGTGTACTTTTATAAACCTCAAAGAGGAGTACTACTTGTTTATATTAATTAATACCTTACTCAGGAGTGAACTATGACTACATGGTTAACAGCTGGGCTGTTATTTACCTTTACCGCCATCGCCTTTGTATTATATCGGTGGGGCAATATTCGCTGTGTCGGTGTAACACCGGTTAAAACATTTACCTTTATTGCTATTTTGTTTACCTCTGGTCTAGATGTTGGCTTGATCATGTTTCCGTTAACCGAATTTGCCGGATATGCTGATTTAGCAACCAACCCCGAATATGGATTTACGAACCCGTTGGCCATAGAGTTTGGCTATTGGGCATTTCTTATCTGGGGATTTTACTTTCTAACTTGTTTCTATTTTTGTGTGATTGAACCTCGTGTTCGTTTTTTTGAAATCCCACTGGTTAAACTGGTAAATAACGTAGTTATTATTGGTACCTGTGCTTTTACTGCCTATTTATTATTAACCAATTTACCTTGGTATATACCTGAACTTGGCGATGGTGAATCTATTGTTAGTAGCTTCTATTTAATTGTATTTTTAGTCATTGCTGCAGCGGTTTATTCAAGTACTAATATTCGCTACGTAAAAATATTAAGTTTGGCCACTACTTGGTTATTTTTAGCATTGATTGGTCTAATGTGGGGGGGAGCTTTTCTTTCAGAAACTTCAAGTATTGGAGAGTTTGCCAACACTATCGCAATGATTGGTGGCTACTTTGGTAATATCCACAAATTTGCTTTGCCCCTTAATGATTACCATGAATTTTACCTTTATTGGTGGTTTGCTTGGAGCATTATGATTGGTCAATTTACTTCGCGGTTTGTTGGAGGTCTTCGTACTTATCAAGTATTGGCAGCGATGTTGATTTTTCCTTCTATTCCAATCGCCATATGGTTCTCAGTACTGTATTACTACAGTGCAAACGGGCTAGAGACCGCTGGTTTCTATAATATCGCGATGGCATTTGTTGGCATAACCTTCGTTATTAACTCACTTGATTCATTGATCCGTCTCTATACTGATAATTTGAACTTGAGTGTTGCAAGGTTGGGCAGAGTTAAATATTTCTTTGGTAATTTAATTGCTCTTAGTTTACTTACCCTGCTATTTAAATTAGATTTCTTGCAAATCCAATGGGTTGGCGCAGTCGTTATTGGACTCTTTTTTACTTGCTTTGGTTATATCCTATTTAACAAGTTTAAAGTTGTTAGCGAAATTGAGCGTTCACCGAAAGAAAATAAAATTGATTATACTAAAATCGAATTAGTCGAATAGCACCGACCATTTTGCATTTAAATACTAAATAAAAGAGAAAATAAATGAATAAAAGTATTATAGCTATAGCCACAAGTTGTCTATTAACATTATCTTCTAGCGCACTAGCTGATGTGTCTGCAACGGTTAACATAGCCTCTGATTATACCTTTAACGGTGTTAGCCAAACAGGCAACGATCCAGCATTACAAGCGAGTTTAGATTATGCAGATAATAGCGGCTTTTATGCTGGAACTTGGGCGTCAAACGTTGACTTTGGTCGCTTTGAAGACACTAACATTGAGTGGGATGCCTATGTTGGTCAATATTTTCAACTTAACGAAAAAATAGGGCTAGATGCAGGTATTGCTTACTATACTTACCACGGCGATAACGTGTCAGATACATACAACTACCCTGAAGCTTATGCAAAATTTGGCTACAGTTCATCAATGGGTAACAGTGAAGTAAACTTTTGGTATAGCTGGGATTATTTTGGTCTTGATGTTAATCATTATATTGCTATGGTTGCTCATACGTTTGAAGTTAAACCGGGTCATAATATCAAGGTAAGTTTTGATCGTTCAATGTCAGCGAATAAAGATAAATGGTCGTGGAACGCCAAAGATGCTTACAACCATTATCGTGTTGAATATATGACCCATTGGAACGGCTTTGATGTTGATCTTGCTCTTGAAGATACAAATATGAACATTGATTTGGCTGATACCCGTGTCGTGTTATCTGTATCTCATACCTTCAGCTTATAATTGTATTGGATTAAGTAACGTTTATTGTAGGTAGTTCAACGAGCTATCGACTTATTATCTAAGCCTCAGTGGTTATCACTGAGGCTTTTTTTAGTGTCATGGATAAACAGCCACTGTAATTTTTAGGCTTGGTTATACCCAATGACCATGACTTTATTAGCTAATTTACCCCTTTAAAAGACGAATACCTGACTAATTAAAAGATTTACTCTTCCTGAAATTGCGCTATCCCTGTATTATCACCCGATAAAATTTACGTTAATTAATGTTTAAAACATTCAGTGATATAAAGAGCGATCATGACTAAACCACTTAAGCCCCAAAGCAATGCTATGCTAAAAAGAGCCCACGAAAATATGCCGTTAGGGGTTGCAGACAGCTACCGTTATTGGGGTGAAGAAAACACCGTATTTTTAAGCAGCATGAAAGGCTGTACCATTACCGATTGTGATCAACAAACGTTTGTTGATTTTCGTTTAGCCTATGGCCCAATTATTCTCGGCTATCGTGACGAACGCGTAGACAATGAAGTGATTAACGCGATTACTAGCGTTGGCACCATTTCGGGTTTCTCTACCGGTCTTGATTCTGATGTGGTTGAATTGGTGAAATCACTTTGCCCTAATATCGATAAAATGCGCTTTGCTAATTCAGGTACCGAAGCGGTTATTGGCGCAGTGCGCACCGCTCGTGGATTTACAAAACGTAATAAAATAGTCGTGGTTGAAGGTGGCTTTCATGGCCTGCATGATGAAGTGATGTGGAAATCTGATGTTGATAACTGGGAAATCACTGATGAAAACGCGCCTGAAATTATACCTTTTGGCGCAGGTATCCCACAAAGTACGCGTGAACATCAAGTAAGTGTACCGCTTAACGATTTTAAAGCTATCGATACTGTTTTCGCTGAATATGGTCATGATATTGCGGCTATATTGATTGAACCTATTATGGGTAACTGTGGCTCGATTGCCTCAACGCAAGCCTATATGCAAAAGTTGCGTGACGTTTGTGATACGAATGGCTCTTTGCTCATTATGGACGAAGTCAAAACGGGTTTTCGTGTTGCCAAGGGCGGAGCACAAGCCTTATATGGTATCTATGCTGATTTAACTACGTATGCAAAAGCTATGGGCAACGGTTACCCAATTGCTGCTTTTGGTGGTAAAGCTAATGTTATGGATGCTATATCATTTGCAAAAGACGGGGTAACTCACGGCGGCACTTATACTGCTAATATGGTGGCACTGAGCGCAGCAAAAGCGACATTAACCGTGCTTAAAGAAACCGATGCACTTGAAACGATTGCGATAGTAGGTCAAAAAATTCAAGCGTTACTCTCAAGAGTGTTTACAAAATTTGATATTGAACATTGTTTTGCAGGACCCGATGCAATGTTTGGCGTACATTTTGGTAGTGAAGTGCCACAAAATTATCGTGATTGGAAAAAAACTAACAGTGATCTTTATACGCAATTCGCGCTTAACTTAATCGACAATGGCGTTATGTTAGAGCCTGACTCACGTGAACCTTGGTTTATTTGTGAAGCCCACCAAACTGTCGATCTTAAGTGGTTAGAGCAAGTTGCTGAGCAATCAATGAGCGCTGCGATTAACGCGCAGTAACTAGAAGTTTTTTTCAATTTGTAGACCTAACTTATTATTTAGGTAGGCTAGAAGTGAAATTTATCGCTATTGATTCGACGTCAATTAGCGATAAATGGACTAAATTTTCATTGCTTTATGCCATATTAAGCAGTAAAACCTAAAATAAATGTTAACCTTAAATGTTATGCTTTTTATAAAGTGATTTTATAATTAACAACTATATCAATACTTTAAGGGTAACGCGTTACTTTTTTTATGTGTACTTATATTGATTTAGCCATGGAGTGGTTAAATATCTAACGATGTGAATAAAAGTACAAGCACTTTAAAAGCATATAGGGCATAGGTTCAAAAGTCCTGACTGTTAATCAATAGATTCAAAGGATATGAGTAATACTATGAGCATAAAATTCAGCCCACTTTCTAAATATGACGTTAACTATAGAAATGTTATTGAGCTTTATAAAGAGGCTTTTACGACAGTAAGGCATGTTCCTTCTTGGCTACTTGGCTTTATATTGAGAAAAGGGAAGGACGGCTTTAGCGTTCTTTATGAAAATAATAACTGGATTGGATTAATCTATCTTACTGAGTATAAAGATATTCTCTTTGTTCATTTCTTTGCAATAGCCGAGGATCAGCGTTCGTCTGGTTATGGGAGTAAGGTATTAGACGCATTGAAAGAGAAGCATGAAAACAGAGTCGTATTAAATATTGAAGAACTTCAAGTACAACAACAAAATTATTCACAACGAGTAAAACGAAAAGCATTCTATTTAAATAATGGCTTTAGTTCTTCTGGTTACCTTGTTAAAGAGCCAGGTGAGGTACTTGAAATGCTAATACATGGTGGTAATATATCCAAAGAAGAGATAGAAGCGATCTATAAAAATCTCTTTGGGGGCATTTTGGGCTCACTTTACCGACCTAAAATAATAACCATTAATGAATAATACCAACCGCGTATCAAAATAGTCAGTCTCAATGAGGCTGAACTTGCTAGATTAAAAAAGTAACATCGAGAAATACAGCAAGATAACGCCACTTTTGGTCAGTACCTTTTCTTTGCAGCTGCAATTAAAGGTTTACTGTTACTGTTGAGTTTTTTATAGCCACTTATTAAACCTATACATAACAAACCTACTAATAAGTAGCATTCATTAATTGTAGCGCTTGACTCCATCTCATTACATTTTACTAATGAGCGGGTTATTGCTGTTATTATGCAATTAATATTTCAGTCTCCAACAATAAGAAAAATAAAAATGACAAGTAGAAAAACACATAGACTTATAGGTTTAATCCTCATATTACCAATGTTTGGTTGGACAATTACCGGGGTCATATTTTTTATAAAACCTGGCTACAAAGGGGCTTATGAACAATTATCATTAAAAACTTATCCCCTAGAAACACAGTTATTAGTTGATCCAAAAAAAAATTGGAGTGAAGTTAAACTCATCAAAACTATTTTAGGTCATCATTTATTGGTTAAATCGCAAGGAAAAACAAAACATTTAGACCCTGTTACGCTTCAAGTTAAAGGGTTGCCAACTAAGGTAGAATATAAACGCCTTATTGATGATGCGCTTTCAGATAATAAAGAGCGTTATGGCGACATTATTTCTATTGATGGAACAAATGCAAAAACTAGCACAGGTGTTGAAATAAATCTTGATTGGGTAAGCTTAAGATTAAGCCAGAAGGGCGATGATACTAAGTTAATCAACAGACTTTATAAAATTCATTACCTTCAATGGACGCCATTTAAAAATGTAAATTTAGTTTTTGGCGTTTTAGGTTTATTACTATTAGCAACCCTAACCACTTTTGGGATAAGGCTTTATATTAAAAATAGAGAGTAATTGATTAATGGAGGTATTGGTATTAACCGATACCCTATTCGGTGTTCGCACCAAACTTAAATAGGGATATCAAACACACTTTAAATAAAAGGGCGTTAGGCATGGCTTTTCGAATGGCAGTTTATCCTGCTGTTTATTTTTACATGAAAAATCAAAATCACTTATTTGAGTTAAGCTTTATACTAACGGCTAAGCCATCCCAAGTTTAAGCACTTAATCAATATGACCATGTAATAGCTAATGTTTTTTTGTTACCCTATAAGCCTATGTCATAAAATTTCAAACAATAAATAGTTAAATGTTTGTGTTCTATATTTTTAACCAACAATTATTTGCCTGTTGAACAGGTATTAATTACACAGGAGTTTTGATGAAGTATTTTGCATATGGTTCAAACATGTCCCTTTTAAGGCTTCAGCAAAGGGTGCCAAGTGCCCAAAAAATTGACACAGTAAGTCTTAAAAATCATCAGTTGCGTTTTAATATGAGTGGTAAAGATGGGTCAGGTAAATGCGACTCTTTTTATACGAATAATAGTGATGACGTGGTCATAGGCGCTCTTTTTGAGATAGATGAAAATGAGAAACCCATTTTAGATAGAGCTGAAAGTTTAGGATCTGGCTATAATGAAAAAATAGTATCCGTAAAAAACAAACAGGGAGTAACGTTCGAAGCACTAATTTATTGTGCAATTAGAATAGATCCTTCATTAAAACCATATACTTGGTATCTAAATCACGTAATTGTTGGGGCAAAAGAAACAAAGCTACCGTTGGATTACCTCGCTATTATCGAATCTGTTGTCTGTATAGAAGATCCAAATAAAGAGAGAGAAACAAAGGAACGGGCAATGTATCGTCCACACACTATTCAAAAAGACTGTACTTGAGGAGTTTAGCCATTTATAAAGACATAAAATGGAATTTAAGCAAACAATAAGGCGATCAGATTTAGATTGGTTAAGGGCCTTAAGTCAGCATTAAAATGAGGTTAAAGTGTGACGCCATTTCAGGACATGGACGTGGTTAATATATAAAATCAAACAATATGTAAACCTTGAGTAATTAGGTGAATATTAAAGTGTTTATATTTGATAATCCGTATTGTGTATATACATACCGCCATTTTTAGCGTTTTTACCTTGTTTTTTTGACTGATATAAATAATTATCAGCACACTTTAAAAGATTATAGAAATTAAAGTTGCTGTTAATATCATGCAATGCAAACCCTGAAGAAACAGTTACTGAGATATTGTTTTTCTCAAAAATAATATCAAGTTTATCTATCGACCCATTTACACGTTCACTTAAATTAGCTAACTCTGTTAAAGAAATATTTTCGCACAATAAAACGAACTCATCGCCTCCCCATCTAACGAGAACGTCACTGCTTCGCAATTGACTTGAAAGTTTCGTCGCTATAGCCTTTAAAACTTCATCACCCGCGGCGTGTCCATAGTTATCGTTAATCGGTTTTAAGTGATCACAATCTACCATAACTACGCCGACAGACTCTTTGGCAGTGCTATCACGTCGCTCAAATCTAGACTTAAGCCCTAGTAAGTAATCATCTAAGTAATTTCTAACGTAACAACCTGTTAAGTTATCGCGCATTGAATAGCTGAGTTTTTCTAGCATCATTTTATTTCTATTTGTCCAAAGTAATAGCATAACAAATGATAAAACACTTATTAGTATTATGATGAAGATAAAGAGTTGGTTATATTTTTCACTTTTTTGTATAGCTATTTGATTTAAAAGTTTTTCATTTTCAAGAGATGCAAATTTTTTATCTATGGCTATATTTTTATCCATTTCGTAGAGCATATTGACAAAAGCTTTAGCTTGATTAGAGTTTTTAAATTCAACATAAGCCAAGAGATGTATCAAACTGTTTTTATCATCATTTAAACTCTTATAAATTTTCGCTAGTAAATAGTTGAGTTCAGAAACCTCTGTTTTATGACCTAACTCTATTGCTATTTTAAGTGACTCCTTTACGTGAGTTAAAGCTAGAGTAAAATTTTTCTGGGTAAAATAAAATAAGGCAATACTTTGATTTGTTATTTGCCTAAGCCGAACATCTTGATTACTAACCGCTAATGAAAGTGATTGTAATAACAATTCTTCAGCTTTATTAACTCTTGCCATTCTTGCGTAAGTTAATCCTTCTAATCGCTCTAAATAACCAATACTTTCATAAATAGATTTGGCTCTATTAATTAATTTGAGGATACCTTGATTATTGCTATCGGGTTGGTTAATTTTAACACCCGATAAATAGAGTATGGTTAAATGTTCGAGCTTATTATCCCCCAGAGAGGACGCTTTTTCTAAAGACTTATTAAGCCGTATCTCTGCTAAATCATATAATTGTAATTCAGCATAAATCAACCCTAAGTTAAGCAGCGATCTAACTTCCATTTTTTTGCCATTATGCTCAACAGCATAGGTATTTAGCTGATTAGTATACTCAATGGCTTTAGCATATTGACCGATTAGTAAGTATGCTCGACTTATTTTGTAAAGAGCACTGTTGGAATAGTTATTATAAGAGGTGTTATTAAATGCTTGAACAGCATCAGCTAAATACTCTTGTCCCTTAACCTTGTTCCCAGCGTTAATATTAAGGACCGCTAAATTTGCAAAGACAGCGGGTTTGAGAAATGTATAGTCTGAGTTGTTAATTTGTGTGAGCAAGGTGGGAATAAAAGCGTTATGCTGATCGCCTTGAAGGTGTATTAGGTTTTGTAATTTTAAATAGTTATTTATTACCTCATTATCATCGTGTTCACTTTCTGCAGAAGCCAAAAAGGGGAACAAAACAACCATAAGTAATATTTTAAATACCCATCGATAAGCCAATATGATAGCCGTAAAAATTTTTTTTAAGTTTAACATGGTTCTAAAAAAAACGGCATATAAAAAAGAAAGAGGACCAAGTAGGCCTTAGATAAGACTCGACAATGACAAACGTTTCAATACTCTTGCAACAAAAAAACTCTAGTTGTTAATGTTTATAAGTTACCCGGCTTGTAATTATAAGAATAGCCACATGCCAATGTTGAAGTATATTCGCATTACATCAACAAACATCAGTAGAGGGAAGCAAACCACTTATTATCTTGTTTCTGATAAGAGTTAATATCATCTAATAATGGTATTTAATGAAAATATTTTTTATCGCAAGCGTTATACAAAGTTAAATATGCACATACTTTAAGATATTCTATATATTGTAGACATAAATAAAGGAGCTAAAAATAAGGCTTTTCATTATTTAATGTAGTTAAAGTTCAGGACTTAAATCACACTAGGCTAAGGTTCCTAGTTTTGAACCGGCAATTGCTTATGTAAACCAAAGTGACGAGTATGAACGCACCCTTTCATCAATCGAAACATGATAAGAAGCGGTGTCTCAAAAGAAACCATGGTTAGAGATTAGCGAAGCACTTTGGCATCATGTATTAACGCCTGAAACAAGCCAGAGGGGTAAAGCAGCATTTGATGACATTATTCGCGACGTCATATAACAAAGAGAATCTTAATAGACGATGGCAAAAAGATATCTGTTAGATGCCGCCATTGAAAGTTGATAATTATTATCAGTTAAAAAATTGAACTTACCCACCTAATCCCACATAAAATTTATAGTTTATTCACTATATTTTAAATAATAATTATTTGTACTGATCTTTTATACAGCCCATGGTGTTTTCCTATCTTTTGCCGAAATACCGAAAGATTCGGTGTTGCCCCTTTTGAAATATTTAATAACAATAAAATGTTAGTGTTGTTATCATGTTGTGAAGTATGATAATTATAAATGTAAATAAACAAGGAATGCTAAGTGTTGTCTATTGCTTAGTTTTTCGGTCTAATAAGCTGTTATGTCTCTAGGAGTTTTTCTGCATGGATTTGCGACCTACATCACAAGAAGAGGTCTTTTTAAGCCTTGCTTACAACAGGTTTTATGATCTTGCCGATGAAATAATTGAAGACTCATTTTGGGAACAAGAAGACTGGTATCGTTTTAGTAAAGTGATTAACCTATTTTCAGTTTATGCGGAGTTGTTGGCTTATGAGCCCTTTAAGTCTGTTCTTGAGGCAATTAAGAAACAAAGACCTCCAATGGAATCTGAAATCGGTGGCCCCTTGTTTAAATTTATTAGAAATACTTTTGCTCACTTTCCTTTATTTGAGAACTGGAACGAGGTTTGGTTGACAAAAGGCTTAGTTAATTGGCAAAAAGAAGGGCTAGCCATTGATCGTTTTCTCAAAAAATACGCTGGGCATACCGAAATAAAGTATAGGTTTTGGGAAGCTGAGAAGAAAGAAATGACATATATGAGTATCAATTTTCCAAGAGAGTATGGTGACAATAAAATATATTTAAGCGATATTCTCTCTGAAAAAGATGGTGTGAAATTCTCGCTTCTAATGATGCGAGATATATTGAACACACAAGTAGAGTCTATTAAGAACGAGACATAACAAGGGTTTTCAAGTCGGACAAATTACAGTTGGCTCTTTGTTCGTGCCTCACTTATTTTAGCCAACTGCAATTTGCCGCTTAAAACGGCGTTATGTACCTAAAGGAGTAGGCAGTTGCAATGTCCTAGTTGTAAACAAACAGCCATTTCATTTTCTAACTGGTGTAATGGAATCAATGCATTTTTGACTAAATGTCAAAATTGCAATGTGCGGCTATACGGAAATTATTTCGTATACTTAGGGTTCTTCGCAACATTACTATATGTCTTCGCTTTAATTCCTTTACTTATTTATTTCGCATCTAATTTAGGTTTTGAATTGGCAATTAGCTTTAAAGTTGTTAGTTTTGTACTCCTTGTGGCATTGGCATATCCTTGCGCTCTGTATACTTATAAACACGGAAAGTATGGAGTAAAAGGTACATAACAAGAACTTCAAACGGAACAAAAACAGTTGGTTAGGTTCCGCTTCGCTCCACATTTTAACCAACTATTTTTGTCCGCTTAAGTGGGCGTTATAAGTTACTCAAGTATTGGTGCTATGAATTGTCCTGAATGCAATCACGAATTTGGTTACTTACATTTAGATAAGCTGGAACAGGTTGGGAAACTCACGGAGTTTGAATGTCCTAATTGCGGTCAAAGGCTAAATAATCGACCAATTAAAGAAATCACCCAAAAAGCAAATTGGTACATATATGGTGGGTTAACTTTATTTGTATTATTACTACTGATTAATTACTTAATTTACGGTGACCAAGTTAAAGGTATTATTAAGTATTTATTAATTTCCGTAGGGAGTGCTAGTTGTTTGCTTGGCTACCTACAATATGGAAAGCTAGACCGCAAAATAAATTATGAAAAAGTGGTTTGAGCAGGTAACTTATAACAAGCAATTCAACAGGACTAAAAACAGCGGGCTGTTCGCTTCGCTCCATTTTAGCCCACTATTTTTAGCCCATTAATTGGGCGTTAGGCTTACAAACATGAAGCACTTTATTCTATTCATAGCGCTAACGCTGACGGGGAATTCGTTCGCGACAAGTATACCTTGCGAAAGAACTATTCAGCAAGAAACTGATATAGCTCAGGTTGTCGTCGTTGCAGAAATACTGTCTCATAAACTAAATAACGAAGGTGTTGGGGATATAACATTTAAGGTGTTGCAGCAGTGGAAGGGTGAGCAGCTTAAAACGATAAAAGTTTACGCAAATGAGGGATTCCCTTTTTCCATTGCAAAAAGTGGCTTTTACCTAATTTACGCCAACAGGGCTACGCACCAGGAAAAACCATTTTGGCAAATTCCGTGGTGTAAACAAATAACCGATGTTTCTTATGCGTCTGAAGAGATGGCCATCCTAGGGAAGCCAAAGTACGTTTATGAGTAATATCACAGTAAAAAGCCTAACAAGCCACTCAAGCAGGACTTTTAACAGTTGGTTAGGTTCCGCTTCGCTACACATTTTAACCAACAATTAAAAGCCTCTTAGTGGGGCGTTAGCTGCTAATCAAATCACGGAGAGGATTGTAATATGCAAGGAGTCTTACTAGTACTAGTGCCCGCTATAATAATATCGTTAGGTGTTGCCACTTTTAAATTAAAGTTCCCTAACTT
>NZ_JACGVZ010000012.1:0-130703 GCF_014077465.1 Colwellia sp. BRX10-4 | reverse complement strand
TCAACATCTATAAAAATCGATAGGCAAAAGCTTACAAGATGCAGTACATGCATTATTGTTGACCAATCGATAGCTGTGTTTCAGAGCATTATCACTGCGTAGTATTATCATGGGTGGCATAGTAAAGAAATATTCTTTGTTTGGCGGTGAAATAGATATTTGAACTCTACTCGAAGGTTTAGTGCTATGAACCCTTATTTAAAATTTCTAGTTGTCAGAAAGCAAAAAACCGCTAATCTTTCGATTAGCGGTTTTTCATTGTTTGGCGGTGAGATAGAGATTTGAACTCTAGAAGGGCTATAAACCCTTGCTGGTTTTCAAGACCAGTGCTTTCGACCACTCAGCCATCTCACCTGAATATCTTTAAACAATTGCTTGCTTGAAGACGAGGCGAATATTAAAGTGTAGAAAAAGACTTGTAAAGCATTTATTTAACAAAAACGTTTGTTTGCTAAAAAAAACAACAAATCGCTAGCTATTTAAACAATCTTCAAGGGTGTTTATGGGTAATAATAATTTTTCTGTAAACAAGTGCCGCTGTTCTTGGCTTGATACCTCAAAACCTGATTATGTAAAATACCACGATGAAGAATGGGGAGTGCCGGTTCATGACGATAAAGTGATGTTTGAATCCCTTGTTCTAGAATCTGCACAAGCTGGCTTAAATTGGTACACTATTCTTAAGAAACGTGAAGGTTACCGTACGTTGTTTTTAGACTTTGATGTAAATAAAGTTGCAAGGTTTACTAACGACGATGTAGAACGTTTAATGCAAGATGCCTCAATAGTACGCAACAGGCTAAAAATAGTAGCGGCTATTAATAATGCACAACGATTTATTGAAATACAGCAAGAGTACGGAAGTTTTTGTCAGTTCATCTGGTCTTATGTTGATAATAAAACCCAAGTTAACAGTATAAATGATACAGAGAAATCAGTTGCTACGTCCCCTATTAGTGATAGATTAGCCAAAGACATGAAGAAGATTGGCTTTAAATTTCTAGGCTCAACAACCTTATATTCACACTTACAAGCAACCGGATTAATAAATGACCACTCAAATAGCTGTTTTAGAAAATAAGTGAGTAATACCTTGGAAAAATAACAATTACCAACAAGCCAGCAATGCTAGTTAATGCGGCTAAATTTTTTAGTTACAAATATTCACAAATTATTAGTAAATATCAACAAATTTAAGCAACTAAATAATAGTATTTTAAAAAACGCCATGTCATAATATGTCAAGATGTCATAAAGAAAGTTTAAGAGTACTCTTGAATTTGACTTAAATGGCCTTATCTAAAAAGTATAACTAAAGTTATCAGAGGAAGTTTTATGCAATCAAATATTGGTTTACAAGCGAGTAAAAGCTCAGCTATAGAAATTAACAAGGTACTTAAAAATACCTATATGTTGTTATCAATGACATTAGCTTTTAGTGCCGTTACTGCCGCTATTTCTATGTCGTTGAACTTGCCACACGGCGCAGCTCTTATAATGACATTAGTCGCTTTTGGCTTAATGTTTGTTGTAAACAAAAAAGCTGATTCAGCGAGTGGTATTTTTTGGATTTTTGCATTCACGGGTTTAATGGGAGCCTCTCTAGGCCCTATGCTTAACCATTACGCTGCAATGCCTGCAGGTCCTGGAATGATAATGCAAGCCTTAGGAGGTACTGCATTAATATTTTTCGCCTTATCGGGTTATGCATTAACTAGCAAAAAAGACTTCTCGTTTATGGGTGGTTTTTTGATGGTCGGTTTAATTGTGGTAATAGTTGCAAGTATTGCAAATATTTTCTTTCAAATTCCGGCTCTTTCATTAGCAGTTAGCGCAGCTATTATCATGATTATGTCTGGTTTAATCTTGTTTGATACTAGTCGTATAATTAATGGTGGTGAAACCAACTACATTCGAGCAACTATTTCTTTATACTTGAATATTTACAACATCTTCGTGCATTTATTACACCTTTTAGGCGTAATGGGCGGCGATGATTAATATCGTAAGATAATAGAATGTAAGTGAGTTATTGCTTATAATATAAAACCTCGTTGATCTTACGGTCACCGAGGTTTTTTTATATTCATTTATAATCACTATTTACTTGTGTATGTAGGACATTTTGTGAAAAAACTCGCTTTTGTTATTACCACCCCGCCCAACAGTAACTTAACGGCTACTGCTATTAATATGGTTACCGCTGCGTTAAAGAGTGATATTAACGTTGTTGGCGTATTTTTTTATCAAGACGGTGTTTTAAATGGTAGCCAGCACCTTGCACTGCCTAATGACGAATACCAAGCGCATCGACAATGGCAACAATTACATCACGACTTTGATATTCCTTTACACTTATGTGCTACTGCAGCAGAAAAACGTGGGCTAAGTGATGATATTAATGATGGTCAAGCCGCTACTATTCATCAGGCATTTACCTTATCGGGCCTAGGTGAGTTAGTAGAATTGAATGTCAACGCTGATCGTCTAATTCAACTGTAAGGTATTTATCATGTCTGAAGCCAAAAAATCACTTGCTATCGTTAATGCCAGCGCACCCTTTTCAGCAGGAAATGCTAAAGATTCTCTTGATGTTGCCCTTATTTTTGGCTCTTATGAACAAGCCATTAGTTTGTATTTTCAAGGCGATGGCGTTTATCAATTAATAGCCAAACAACAACCTGAATTTATCCAACAAAAAGACTTTTTAAAAACGTTAGCGGCATTAGAGTTTTATGATATTGAAAATATTTATGTTTGCCAACATTCACTGACTCAACGTGGCTTGACTAACGATTTTTCTATTGAAAACGTAGCCGTACTTGACCGTGCAGAGTTCTCGACATCATTACACCAACATCAATCAATATTAAGGTTTTAACCCACATGAGTATGCTTCACTTAGTGCGCACATCCGCTTTTCAAACAAGCGACTTTGAACAATGCCTTGACGTAATACAAGCAAATGACACTATCGTGCTACTTGATGATGGTTGCTATAACCTTAGTCATGATTTATGGCAACAAGCCTTAAGTAAAATAGCGCTGCCCGCGCTTTATATTGTTGAAGCGCACGCACAAGCAAGAGCTATAACGATTGATAAAGAAAAAATAAACACTTTATCACTCGATGCATTAATGACATTGATTTGTGCAACAGAAAAATCGGTAACTTGGCAGTGAGTTTATTTTTTAATGAGCAAGAAATCGCCACCGACAAGCAAGGTTATTTAATCAACTTTAAAGACTGGCATACAGATTTAGCGCAGATAATTGCTGATAAAGACCAATTGGTATTAACGGAGCAACACTTTGAAGTTATACGCTTTGTTAGAGAGTTCTACCTGACTTACAATACGTCCCCGGCAATAAGAGCGTTAACAAAAGCGATGAAAGCAGAATTTGGCGAAGAAAAATCAAGTAGTCGGTACTTATATCGATTATTCAAAGAAGGGCCAGCAAAACAAGCAACAATGTATGCTGGTTTACCCAAACCAGCACGCTGTATTTAAACGTTTTACTCTTCGACTATCAATATTAAACTTTAATATTGATAGTGAAACCACTGCTACCTGATGTTGGTAATACCGCTGAGTCAACACTGCCAGCCGAGGCGATAAGCTTCAGCGCCATTTCACCTTCAAGCTCTTGCTGACCTTTAGATAAGGCTGCGGTTTTTAATGCATAACCTGTAGTTATATCTGTTTGCACACTTTCAATATTATTCAATGATAATGACATAAAGCCTCTCACGTTTTAGCTATGCACATAGCAAGTTAGAACAAGACAACATTTGCCACAAACTATATCGATTCTCTTTATTATAACTTTAGTCCATGAAAACATTTAGTCAAAAGCCGATAATAACGCTTCCACAGGATGACGAGTCTGCATATTTCCTAAACGCTTTGTTTGGCTTCTACAGGAGTAGCCAGTCACTAAGACTTGTTTAGCCTCTAATTTAGCTAACTTATCTTGCCAACTCATTTCAAATAACATTTTCGAGTTTTCAAAATTTACTTGCTCATGTCCGTAAGTACCAGCCATACCACAACAGCCCACAGAGACGTTTTCAAGTGTCAAACCAAATAACTTGAATATCTCACGCCATTGCCCTTCACTACCGGCTAATGCCGTTTTCTCAGTACAATGTGCAAATAATTTATAAGGCGCCACTGGTTTATCACCCGTTAGTGATGAAAGTGCTATTTTAGTATTCTGATGTTCTATAACCGTTAATAACCATTCATGGGCTAACAGCACGTGAAAATCGCCACGCTTATCACCAAGCGTTTGTTTATATTCGTCGCGATAGCAAAGCGTTAATGAAGCATCTAAACCGACCATAGGTATATTTAACTGATGAAGTTCATTTAAAAATTCAGCAGTATTTTTAGCTGTTTTTGCAAATTTAGCTAAAAATCCTTTTACGTGCTGCGGTTTACCATTAGGTTTAAACGGTAATAATATTGGGGTAAAACCTAACTTTTCAATTAATGCCATCATAGCTTCAACGACGTTAGCATCATAAAAAGAAGTAAATGGGTCTTGAACGATCAGCACATGACTCACTTGTTGCGCTTTATTAAGCCCTTGTAAATAAGCAAGGTCAAAGGATTGATAATTTTTTTCTCTGACTTGCTTTGCTAAGGTCGGTACAGAAAGTATCGGAGTATCAATATAACCAATCGTTGCTCGTGAAAATTTGTCGTACCATTTATGGGATAATACCGCATTAATTAATTTCGGAGATTTGGCCATTAATGGCGTTAATGTTTCTACATTAGCGACTAAGTGATCTTTTAACGGACGGAAGTATCTTGAATGATATAAGTTAACAAAGCGTGCTCTAAAATCTGGAACATCTACTTTTACAGGGCATTGACTCGCACAAGCTTTACAGGCTAAACAGCCTTGCATTGCTTCCATCACTTCGTGAGAAAAATCTTCTTTTTGATGTGCTGAAAAACGATTTTTTATCTTATCTAATAAACGTTTTACAGACCAATGCTGAATATTTTCTTCTAAACTAAGAATATCGACACCCTTAGCTTCTAAAAGGCGTAACCACTCACGCATCAGGCCAGCCCTACCTTTTGGGGAATGTCTTCGGTCACGCGTTACCTTGCTTGAAGGACACATTGGGCTGTCTACATCATAATTAAAACACAAGCCATTGCCATTACAGTCGAGCGCTGAACTAAATGAATCTTTTACCGTTATAGGTATTTGCCGGTCATAGAAACCCCGTTTAGTGCCGTCAACCGAGACTAGTTTTTCACTCGATTCAAGTGGCGTACAAATTTTACCTGGATTCATTTTATTATGCGGGTCGAAAGCACTTTTAATTTTTCTTAGCTCTGTAAATAAATGTTCACCGAAAAATTTTGGACTGTATTCGCTGCGATATCCTTTGCCATGTTCACCCCACATTAAACCACCATATTTAGCAGTTAACGTTACCACTTTATCAGAGATTTCGCGGAGCAACTTTTCTTGTTCAGGATCGCACATATCGAGTGCTGGACGGACATGTAAAACACCCGCATCAACATGACCAAACATGCCGTAGTGCAAACCATAACTATCGAGTAAAGCGCGAAACTCAACAATGTAATCCGCTAAGTTTTCGGGTGGCACAGCAGTATCTTCGGCAAAAGCTAATGGTTTTTGACTACCTGCTGTGTTGCCTAACAAGCCAACAGCTTTTTTTCGCATACCATAAAGTTTATTGATACTGCTTAAATCAGTGGTCACTTGATAACCAATAACACCGGTATTATTGCTAATGTCACTATCTAAACGTGCTGTTAGTTGTGCTACCTGATCGGCTAACGCTTCAATACTGGTGCCGTTGTACTCAACAATATTAATACCGTCCATGACTTTACTGTCAACATCGGTAATTAAATCACGCACCGAATGCCACACAATATCTTGTTTGGCTAAATTTAAGACTTTTGAATCGATGGTTTCAACTGAAGTCGCTTTAGCTTCAACGAGTGCAGGTGAATGGCGCAGCGCAGAATCAAAACTGTCATATTTAATTACAATCAGTGTTTTAGCTTTTAAAATTGGCGTTAAGTTAAGTTTTGCCTCACAAACAAAGGCTAACGAACCTTCTGAACCGGTGATTAAACGAGAAATATCAACTTGGCTTAAATCATCATTAAAAACATTTTCTAGATCATAACCCGTTAAAAAACGATTTAAACGGGGAAATTTTTCTAAAATCAAGGCTCGATTGTCACGACATGAGGCCAGTACTTGTTTAACAATATGACCGTAACTGCTGTTTTGTTGCGCGAGTTCTTCCGCTTCTCTGATGGACATTGGAGATGTTGACAGAAAGTCACCATTAGCTAAAACCGACTCTAGGGATAAAACATGATTAGAGGTTTTGCCATAGACCAGAGAGCCTTGTCCAGAAGCATCAGTATTAATCATGCCACCAATGGTTGCACGACTACTGGTTGATAGATCTGGAGAAAAGAAAAAACCGTGTGGACGTAAATAATCATTTAATTGATCTTTGATGACGCCCGCTTCAACACGTATCCAGTTTTCTTCAATATTAATCTCTAAAATACGATTCATATATTTTGACAAGTCAACGACAATACCTGGTGTTAAGCTTTGACCATTTGTACCAGTTCCACCACCACGCGCACTAAATTTGATACTTTGATATTTTGGCGTTGAAGACAATTGACTGATCAATTGGATGTCTTGCTTACTTCGAGGATGTAAAACCAATTGTGGTAATTGTTGATAAATGCTGTTGTCGGTAGCAACCGACAGCCGAGCACTATATTGGCAATTAATTTCACCACTATATTGACTGTTACCAAGCTCCTGAGAAAACTTTTGATACAGTGGAGCGATAAGTTCTTGATGTTCTAATGAAGGTAAGCTCTGAGACATAGACGAAAAACATATTAATGATTTAAGGTTGAGCCTAGTATATCACGTCAGTTTTGAATTATGACTCAAGTTTTGTTGAAGAATGCAAAAAGGCTAAGAACTTTTTAACTAAACTTATAGTAAAAAGAACCTAGCCTTTGTTTATCATATTGCCAGTGAGGCTATGACCTCACATTATTCACCAATAAATCGCGCTATACGATTATTTATTTTTTGTGGTTTTCAGCAATATACAACCAAGTCGCTAATACCGTATCTGGATTAAGCGAAACACTGTCGATACCTTCTTCAACCAACCATGCGGCAAAATCAGGGTGATCTGACGGGCCTTGGCCACAAATACCGACATATTTGCCACGCGCTTTACAAGCTTTAATCGCCATCGACAATAAGGCTTTAATGGCTGGATTACGTTCATCAAATAAATGAGCGATTAAACCAGAGTCACGGTCTAAACCTAGTGTTAATTGCGTTAAATCGTTTGAACCGATAGAAAATCCGTCAAAATGATCTAGGAATTGATCAGCTAACAAACAGTTCGACGGTAATTCACACATCATAATAACGCGCAAACCATTCTCACCACGTTTTAGACCATTCTCAGCGAGTATTTCAATAACTTGCTCGGCTTCTTCTACCGTACGAACAAATGGGATCATGATTTCAACGTTGGTAAAATCCATATCGTTTCGCACGCGTTTAATCGCTTCACACTCAAGTGCAAAACATTCACGGAAATCTTTAGAGATATAACGTGCTGCGCCGCGATAGCCAATCATTGGATTTTCTTCTTCTGGTTCAAACACGTCACCGCCAACTAAGTTAGCATATTCGTTTGATTTGAAATCAGACATTCTAACGATTACTTTCTCAGGCGAATAAGCTGACGCTAAGGTTGCAATACCTTCAGTTAGCTTAGCAATATAAAATTCAACTGGGCTAGCATAACCAACGATAATGTCGTTAATTTCATCTTTTAAATCGTCAGATTGCTCATCAAAATTTAACAATGCTTTTGGATGAATGCCAATCATCTTATTAATAATGAATTCTAAACGTGCTAAACCAATACCCGCATGAGGTAAACGAGCGAAACCAAAGGCTCGGTCTGGGTTACCAACATTCATCATTATTTTTAATGGAACTTCTGGCATTGAATCAACTTGAGAAGTGGTTACAGTAAAATCAAGTTTACCTTTGTAGATAAAACCGGTATCACCTTCAGCACAAGAAACGGTAATATCATCGCCATTAGCAATACGTTTTGTCGCATCACCACAACCAACAACCGCAGGAATACCCATTTCACGAGCAATAATTGCAGCATGACAAGTTCTACCACCACGATTAGTAACAATCGCAGAAGCACGCTTCATAATAGGCTCCCAATCAGGGTCGGTCATATCGGTGACTAAAACATCACCGGGCTTAATTTTATCCATTTCAGCCAGTGAAGCTAAAACCTTTGCTTCACCACTACCAATTTTGTGACCTATTGAGCGACCTTCACAAATTACATCAGCGGTTGTTTGTAATTGAAACTGTTCCATTACATTAGCGCTTTCACGGCTACGAACTGTTTCAGGGCGCGCCTGAACGATGTAAAGCTTACCGTCTAAGCCATCTTTAGCCCATTCAATGTCCATTGGACGTTGATAATGCTTTTCAATAATAACGGCTTGTTTGGCAAGTTCTTGAACTTCATCATCGGTTAATGAAAATTGATTAGACAACTTTTCTTCAATATCAACAATTTCAACTTGTTTGCCATGACTTTGATCTGTGGTGTAAATCATTTTTATGGCTTTACTACCGATATTGCGACGAACAACCGACGGTCTACCTTTAGCTAGTGTAGGTTTATGAACATAAAATTCATCAGGGTTAACTGCGCCCTGCACCACCATTTCACCTAAACCGTAACTTGAAGTAATAAAGACTACATCTTCAAAGCCAGACTCAGTATCAATAGAAAACATCACACCGCTTGAAGCAATATCACTACGTACCATACGCTGAATTCCAGCAGACAAAGCAACACCACGATGGTCATAACCTTGATGAACACGGTAAGAAATAGCACGGTCGTTAAATAAAGAAGCGTAAACATGTTTGATCGCTATCATCACAGCGTCAAAACCACGTACGTTTAAGAAAGTTTCTTGTTGTCCAGCAAAAGAAGCATCGGGCATATCTTCTGCCGTTGCTGAAGAACGAACAGCAAATGAAGCATCGTCAGCAAAACCATCGGCTAAGGTGGTGTAGGCTTTTGCTATATCTTGCTGCATTTCAGGTAGAAATGGTGTTTCTATGATCCAATTACGGATTGTTTCACCTGATTTTGATAATGCGGCTAAGTCATCAACATCTAAATTATCAAGCAACTGATATATTTTGTCGTTGATGCCACTTTGTTCTAAGAATTCATTAAATGCGTAGGAAGTCGTAGCAAAACCGCCTGGGACTTGCACGCCTACGTTTGAAAGGTTTGAGATCATTTCACCAAGTGATGCATTTTTTCCACCAACGCGGTCAACATCATTCATTCCTAAAACTTCATACCAAAGCACATTTTCTTGCACGACATTTTCTCCAAAAAAAAGAAACAAAAATAAATAGATTTATGAGTTATATCAGTATATTTATAGCTTAAGACATTTTACACTGCGAACTTTATAAACTGAAATGTTATTTGAAACATTTTAGTATAAGTTACAGTTATACCCATTTGATTAATTGAATGACCTAGTTTTTATCAGAAAAATGGGTAAATACCCTGTATAAAATTTATTAAGTCATTAACCTACTTATTAATTTTATCTGGCAGTAGTCATTTATTTTAACTATAAAAATCTCAGTTAATTTTATTCGCTGGGTATTAAAGATAATAAAGAGGTTTTTAAATGCGCGCTGCTTTTTATATTTCTGATGGCACAGCCATTACATCAGAGGTTTTTGGTCATGCTTTGTTGTCACTTTTCCCAATGGAATTTGATCACGACACTATCTCATTTGTTGAAACTGTTGAAAAAGCAGAAGCAGCAAAAATAAAAATTAATAAAGCTGCTAAACGTACCGGTATGCCACCATTAGTTTTTCATACCTTTGTTAATAACGACATTAGAAAAATTATTGATAGTTGTGATGGTGTTATTTATAACTTCCTAGAGCATTTTGTCGCGCCACTTGAGAAAGAACTGCAACTAGACGCTAAGCCTACCGCTCATCGCACGCACAGTATTCACGAAAATAGTTATGATTACCGTATTGATGCGGTTAATTATTCACTGGCCAATGATGACGGTTCAAATGTTACCAATTATGAGCATGCCGACGTTATTCTCGTGGGTGTATCGCGCTCGGGTAAAACACCAACCTCGTTATACCTCGCACTACAATATGGTATTAAAGCAGCGAACTACCCTTTTACTGATGATGATATGGACGACCTGACTTTACCTGACTTTTTAAAACCTCATAAAAAGAAACTGTTTGGCTTAACTATCGACGCACAACGCTTAATTGATATTCGCGGTGAAAGATTAGCGAACAGCAAATATTCATCCGCACGACAGTGTCGAATGGAAGTTAGAGAAGTTGAAAAACTGTATAAAAAAGAAAAAATTCCCTTCCTTAACAGTACAAAGTTTTCCGTAGAAGAAATATCAGCAAAAATCCTCAATGAAACAGGCTTACAACGCTATAAATATTAACTTAGTTCAAATTAATCTTTGAAAATACAGAAAGCATTTCACATAAGCCGCTAATTTGGTTATGTTAGCGCGATAAATTATATTGCGCTGGCTTTTTTATTGCGCATTAACGCCTTCAAATAAAAAATTAGATTACCATGACTATTAAAACGGACGAATTTAGAACCACGCTAATTGAAAACCTTGTTTCTCCAGAAGAATTAGCACAGCAAATCCCACTAGATGATGAAACAGCGAGTTTTATCATCCAAAGCAGAAAAGACATTGAAGCGATTATCACCGGTGACGACGACCGTTTACTGGTCATTATTGGTCCGTGTTCAATTCATGACACCACTGCTGCTGTTGATTACGCAGAGAAACTTAAAGTATTACATGATAAGTACCGAGATGATTTATTGATTGTCATGCGTGTTTATTTTGAAAAGCCTCGTACAACGGTTGGCTGGAAAGGCTTGATCAGTGACCCTGATTTAGATAAATCTTTTCATGTAGCCAAAGGCTTAAACCTAGCTCGCTCATTATTAATGGATATTAATAAACTCGGTTTACCTGCAGGCACTGAATTTTTAGACATGGTGACCGGCCAATATATTTCAGACTTAATAAGCTGGGGAGCTATTGGTGCTAGAACAACTGAAAGCCAAGTTCACCGAGAATTAGCTTCAGCCCTTTCGTGTCCGGTAGGTTTTAAAAATGGCACTGACGGTAATGTACAGATTGCTGTTGACGCCATCAACGCCTCAAGTGTGCCTCATGTTCTATACTCACCCAATAAAAGTGGTCAAATGTGTATTTATCAAACGCATGGTAACCCATTTGCTCATGTTATTTTACGTGGCGGTAAAGAGCCGAACTATCACGCAGAAAACATTAGTAAGACCGGTGAAGTATTGGCTAAAGCTGGCTTAGAAAATCGTATTATGATCGATTGTAGCCATGGTAATAGTTTTAAGGACCATAACAAACAAATTGACGTTGCTCGCTCTTTAAGAGCTCAAATGGAGCAAGGCGACAAGGCTATATTTGGTGTCATGGTTGAAAGCTTCTTAGTTGAGGGTAATCAAAAAGTGGTTGATGTTAACAAACTCACCTACGGACAAAGTATCACCGATGCCTGTATTAACTTAGACACCAGTGTCAGTTTGTTAGATGAGTTATCGGCGGCTGTTCAAGCTAAACGTTCAACTCAACGTTAAATTTATCTATAAAGTACATTTCAACGCTTAAATAAAAAAAGCCGCTGAGGATAACTCCCCTGCGGCTTTTTTATATTCAGCAAAATTTATCTAAGTGAAACGAAACCAAACACCGTAACGTAAAGTGTTTGGTTAGCTCCGTTTGCTGCTAATGCTCAACCAATTCTTTCTTTTGAATATAACTGAGTACTAATTTATCTTTTTTGACACCAACTTTCGCCACGCCACCGTGTGTTAGATCACCAAACAATAACTCATTAGCTAATGGTTTCTTTAAGTGCTCTTGTATTAGACGTGACATAGGTCGAGCGCCCATCGCTTTATCATAACCGTTAACAGCCAACCATTTTCTAGCGTCTTTCGTTAATTCTAATGAAACGCCTTTTTGATCAAGTAGTGCTTGTAGTTCAACAATAAATTTATCAACCACTTGTTGAATAACAACTTCATCTAAATGGTTGAACCAGACAATATTGTCTAAACGATTTCTAAATTCAGGTGAGAAGGTTTTATTAATTTCACCCATTGCATCAATTGACTGATCTTGTTGTTTAAAACCAATAGATTGGCGAGTTATTTCATGAGCTCCCGCATTGGTTGTTAACACTAAAACAATATTTCTAAAATCAGCTTTACGACCGTTATTATCGGTTAATGTTCCGTGGTCCATGACCTGCAATAAAATGTTATAAACATCTTCATGAGCTTTTTCAATTTCATCTAACAAGACCACAGAATGAGGATGCTTAATGACTGCATCCGTTAATAAACCGCCTTGCTCATAACCAACATAACCTGGAGGAGCACCTATTAATCGGCTTACCGCATGTTTCTCCATGTACTCTGACATGTCGTAGCGTAATAGTTCGACACCTAAAGATTTAGCTAATTGTTGTGTTACTTCTGTTTTACCCACCCCAGTTGGCCCAGCAAATAAGAACGAACCAACAGGTTTGTGTTCATTACCTAAACCAGCACGAGATAAGCGAATTACTGACGTAAGTTCATTAATAGCGTGGTCTTGTCCAAAAACAACCATTTTCAAATTACGGTCTAATGTCTTAAGGCTGTCTTTTTCTGATGATGAAACTGACTTTTCAGGGATCCTCGCCATTTTGGCAACAATAGATTCTATATCACTGTCGTTAATTACTTTTTTACGCTTCGAAGCAGCAACTAATTGTTGTTTTGCACCCGCTTCATCAATAACATCAATGGCTTTATCGGGAAGAAAACGCTCATTGATATATTTAGCTGACAATTCTGCGGCTGCACGCAAGGCTTTATTGGTATAACGAATACCGTGATGTGATTCATATTTTTCTTTTAAACCATGCAATATCTTAGTGGTGTCATCAACACTTGGCTCAACAATATCTATTTTTTGAAAACGGCGCGCTAATGCACGATCTTTTTCAAAAACACTTTGGTATTCTTGGTAGGTTGTTGAACCCATGCAACGCAGTTTTCCTGATGATAATAATGGTTTTATTAAATTAGAAGCGTCCATCATGCCACCTGAAGCAGCACCTGCACCAATTATCGTATGAATTTCATCGATAAATAGAATGGCATTACCCTCTTCTTCTAACTCTTTTAATAAGCCTTTAAAACGTTTTTCAAAATCACCACGGTATTTAGTGCCCGCTAATAAAGCGCCCATATCAAGCGAATAAATAGTGGTTTCAGCTAAGAATTCAGGTACATCGTCAGAAATAACTAAATTGGCAAGTCCTTCGGCAATAGCCGTTTTACCCACCCCTGCTTCACCAACAAATAAAGGGTTATTCTTACGACGACGGCTTAGCACCTGTAAAGTTCGTTCTAATTCGCTATCGCGACCAATTAACGGATCAATATTCCCTTTTCTCGCTTCTTCATTAAGATTGGTAGCAAAGTTTTCAATAGTACGGGGTTCTTCAACGTGTGCTTCTTCGGTAGATTGCGGAGAATCCGTATGTTCTATTTTAGAAATTCCATGAGAAATGAAATTTACAATGTCTAAACGGCTAATGTCTGATTTTTTCAGAAAATAAGCCGCTTGAGATTCTTGTTCACTGAAAATAGCAACCAGGACATTGGATCCGTTAACTTCACTTTTTCCAGAAGATTGCACATGAAAAACGGCTCGTTGTAATACACGCTGAAAACCTAACGTTGGTTGAGTTTCACGTTCAATTTCCCCTTCTGGGATCACTGGCGTTGTTTCAGCTATAAAATCTAATAACTCTTTACGTATTTTTCCCATATCAGCAGCACAAGCTTTAAGCGCTTCGATTGATGAAGGGTTATCTAATAAGGCCAATAATAAATGCTCAACCGTCATAAATTCATGACGGGAGTCCTTGGCTTGACGGAAAGCCATATTTAATGATATTTCTAAATCTTTGTTCAGCATAGACTACTCCACTTTAAACCATGCGAATTCACGCTTTTTCCATTGTACATTGCAATGGGTGCTCATTTTCTAATGCGTATTGATTAACTTGTTCAACTTTTGTTTCTGCTATTTCAGCAGTAAAAGTACCGCATCGCCCCTTTCCTTTATAATGAATCTCTAACATTACGTCGGTCGCCTTATCTGAGTTCATATTAAAAAATCGACACAGCACATCTATGACAAAATCCATCGGCGTATAATCATCGTTAAGTAACACAACAGTATACATAGGGGGCTTTTCAAATTGCTCTACAAGTTCGTCTTCAAGGACTTCTTGATTATCTAGTAACTCTTTCCACTTGCTCATAATTTTATATTAGTCTGTACCTAGTGATTTTGCTTTAACATTTAAAAAAATAAATATTCAATTAACTGATAAATTTAACTTGATTATTTATGTAACTTGTCTACTGTTTACTTTAGTGATTATTTTTTAATCATTTATACATTTATGTTAATGCTTTTATGCAAGCATACCTAATTACCGATGTAGAAGGAAGTTGAAGTATGGCTCACGGGACAGTGAAGTGGTTTAATAATGCAAAAGGGTTTGGTTTTATTCGTCCAGAGGATGGTGGTGAAGATATTTTCGCGCATTATTCAACAATCCAAATGGAAGGATACCGTACATTAAAAGCTGGTCAAGACGTTGATTATGAACTAAATGCAGGCCCAAAAGGTCATCATGCTGCTAGTATTACACCTGATGAAATTGAAGCTATGGGTGAAGAATAATTTTCTATTGTGCTACAATAATCCGATAAAACACCTGTTTGCTCATCTAGCAACCAGGTGTTTTTTAT
The DNA here is from genome assembly GCF_014077465.1 of Colwellia sp. BRX10-4. Taxonomy (NCBI): domain Bacteria; kingdom Pseudomonadati; phylum Pseudomonadota; class Gammaproteobacteria; order Alteromonadales; family Colwelliaceae; genus Colwellia; species Colwellia sp. BRX10-4. Next base: position 115,624 of record NZ_JACGVZ010000012.1, on the reverse strand, counting down.
TAAGTACTTTTAACTAATTAGAATAGAAATACCCAAGCAAAACATAGGCAACAGAAAAATATTGATTTTAGTTTACCTTTAATGACCAAAGTAATAAGTAAGAAAGCTCACTGATCAAACTTGGTAAGTCTTCCTTGGGGAAAATTAAAGAAATTAAAGAAGAAACACCAAGAATGCCCAGAATATTAAAAATATTACTGCCAGCAACATCTACAACAGCTAAATCCTTGTGTTTTCTTAATACCGCCATTACCGAAATAGTAAATTCGGGCAGAGATGTCCTATGGCAACTAAAGTGAGCCCTATAAGCGCGTCAGATAATCCTAAAGCTTTAGCAATAATCGTTGTTTCAGTAACAAAATACTGTGCTCCTAGCATAAGAAAACCTGAACCAAATCCTATCGATAATACTTCCAGCCATATTTTGTGAGGTTCAGTGTAAAGCTCTTTTCCTTCAGCTTGGTGGAGTTTATATAAAGCATTACTATGATTTTTCTCTTTTTAAATGATGAAGCCTAAATAAGCTAAAAGCGACTAATTATCACCACACCAGAAATGATAGAGAAAGAACCGCTTAAATCATTACTACATGCTGTAGCGCCAGTAAAAGCTGACTTTTTTGACATTATACGTGTGGTTTATGATTTATATAGCGTCAATCTAGCAAGTTCTTTAGGTGTTTTACAAGTCCTGTTGGTCTTTGCATTTATTATCATTATTCATGGTTCGATAAGAATTATTTATTAAGATAATATAAAAAACGTCTTGCCCATTCAACGGTTAGTCGGTTGCCATGTATAACGCTAAGCGTTGCACTCGCCGTTTTTATTGCTGCTATTGGTTAGTGCATCAAGAGATAATGAAAATCACTCTGTTCTTTTTTGCTGGTTTATTTGCTGAAGCACATCGTATTTATAAATTCAGTTAGTTAAATGACATTGCTAAAAAAATGCCGATCTCAATAACTCTCTTTGCCATTGAATTTTTAGGCATGATTGGTATACCGCCAATCGCTGGCTTTGTTTCTAACTGGTATCGTGGTATTGAAACATATAATGCTTGGGTAATAGCAGTACTCATGACAGTAATCTCAATACCCGTTACTGGTCATTTGGCTAGTTAACACGCTACTAGTGCTGTTAGCGCCTTGGTATTTACTTAATAAAAATTTCACCTTAACCAGCTTATTATCACTGGTGACCCTAAACAGCTTTATATCATCGTTAATCCCAATATTTCTAGCCGTTGTTGTCTATAAATTACTGGTTGCTTTTAAGCTAAACGGGCGCATAATTTTCAGCCTCGATGCATTCAAACTAAGAGTGATAAATAAGTCTTTCTCAACAAACAAGAAGCTAATAGTAAATATTGAGCAAGAGAAAGCTGTTGACCTGAGCAATTCATGCTACTGAATATTCAGTCAACCTATATGTCAGTCGTGTTAATTGGTGTTCGTATTTTATTATTAGTGGCCTTTAGCGTTTAAACGCAATGTGCTATCGTCTAGTAAGAGATATTTAGTCGATTAACTAAACTCGACTAAAAAATGGTTATGTTATTGGAGAACCAAATTGACAATAGAACATGGTGACAACACAATAATTTTAAAAGAAAATATTATACATATAACGTTGAAAGGCTCTTTTAATGAGTATGGTGCTGAAAAAGTCTCGCAAAAGACATCAGCAATAATCAAGTCGCTCAATCAAAGTAAGTTTCTGATATTTGTTGATCTTTTAAACTTGGATGGTGCTACGCCAGACGCATTTAATATTTCTAATAAGTTTAATGGGTGGCTCAATGGTCAAAATATGGTAGCAAAAGCTATCGTTATCACATCGCAGGTAATAAAAAATATTGACCAACAATGGGTACCCTCGAAAGTGCTTCAAAATATAGAGTATTTTGATAATAAAGACGATGCATTAATTTGGTTGAACAAACAGATTTAATACAATGTGTTTGTTTACCTTTTAATTTTTATCTTAAAAATAAAGATAAGTTGTAACTGAATTCTCGAACACCAGAGTGAACTACTCGGCACTAAATTACTGAGCTTTCTCGATGATAAAGATAAAATTACTGTTATGATTTTTAGTGTATTGATTATAAAAACCATTAATACCAATACCGGTATATTTATTAGTTGAACATTACATTTCTCGTTACTCCCTTCAATCAAAAAAAAAACAGTTAAACTGTTGATTTATAAGGAAATACAAAACTCCACAAGAATAAAAAAACATATCAAGCGATCTCCAAATAAAGAAAATTAGCTTCATCACGTAACAACTAAGAAATCAGATCGATCACAAGGTAATAAAACGGCTTAACGATTAAACTCATAGTTTTGAACATTTTCATAAGTAGTCTCATGTATTTATTCATTCGACAAGCCCCTTGTAACTTAATGAATTATTATGACTTTCATTAAGTTGCAGGTATTCATTTTATCAAGCCTATCCAATATATAAGTCGCAATTATTATTTCATCACTCCCCTTTAAGCCAGTTAAAATAATGACTAAGTAGTTTTATCACAGTGCCCTAGGGGTTCTTCCCGATTATAACGCTCAAAAGAATTATGCACAGTAACTGAGTTAATGAAATAAAAATCATTCAAAATTATAATCATTCAAAAGGTATAAGAAAATGAAAAAGACACTTTTGGCACTATCGGTTAGTGTACTTGCTGCGACCACATTTAATGTTAATGCTGATGCGCTTATTGGCTCAAAATTACAGACGTTGTTACCCACTTTAGTTCAAAGTACTAAAGTAATTGTTTCAACTCACCATTACAATGAACTCGATAATGTTATGACAGCTTTAAACGTTCCTTATTTAGCGTTAAAAGTATTACCTATGGCGGGAACTTCTTTAACTCGAAGCCAAATCAATACTTTAGCTAAAGATTCACGGGTTAAGAGTATTTATTTTGATGCGCCTTTAGAATATTACAACTATAACTCTGGCGAAATTACCAGTGGTCATCTAGTACATGACGATTATGGTGTTTATGGTGAAGGTTCAACGATTGCAGTACTAGATTCAGGTGTTGATGCAACACACCCTGATTTATTACTCGGTGAGAAAACTATCCAAAATGTTAAAATTGCTGGTGACCTTGATTTTGCTGGTGGTAAGAACTTATTTTTAGAAGGTGTGCCAAATACTGATACGAGTTCAGGACACGGTACACATGTTGGCGGCACTGTTGCTGGTAGCGGTGAAGCATCAAGAGATGATGAACGTAGAAGTTTTTACCAGGCAGGCATCGCCCCAAAAGCAACCTTGGTGGGTCTAGGAGCTGGTGAAGCGATTTCAATTCTTTATGCTATTGCTGGCTTTGATTATGCAATCGCTAATAGTGAACGTTATAGCATAGATGTAATAACTAACAGTTGGGGTGGAGGTGACGGCGCAAGCTTTGATCCGAATAATCCAACCAATCAAGCTTCTTATCAAGCTTACAAAAAAGGCATCGTAGTGACTTTTGCCGCTTCTAATAGTGGTCCAGATGACAACACCCTTAATCAATATGCCATTGCACCATGGGTTATTAACGTCGCAGCTGGCACAACAGACAGTCAATTAGCTGATTTTTCAAGTCGAGGCGTTGAAGGTGACTGGATTAAAACACCTGATATTACTGCCCCAGGTAGCGCGATTGTATCAACACGAGCACTTAACACGCCATTGGGCGCTGCAGGTCCTATTATCGACCCTGCACATCCAGAATATCACCTGTACTACGCAAGTATGAGTGGTACGTCAATGGCGACCCCCTTTGTTGCTGGTGTGGTCGGTTTATTGTTGGAAGTGAATCCCCTGTTATCACCCGATCAAGTTGAACAAATTTTAAAAGACAGCGCAGATGAAATGCCGGGTTATAAAGTTCATCAAGTGGGTGCAGGTCATATTAACGTAAAAGCGGCTGTAGATTTGGCCATAGTTACTACCGGCGAAAGAGCAGAATTTCTTAACGGACAAACTGGTTGGTCTAGCCAGGGAGTTTGGTCTGAAGTTTCTGAAACTGATAACAATATTAATTACAAAAAACGTTGGGCTGTAAAAAATAGTACCTTATCGTCAGATGGCACCTTTAAGCAAACACGACGTAGAAACGCGCAAATTAGCTTTGATTTCATTGGTGATAGCGTTCAATTAAAATATATAACTAATAATAGAAAAGGTCATGCCGAATTATTTCTTGATGGTAAAAGCCAAGGTTTATTAGATTATTATTCACCTCAACGTCAAGTTAAAACCGTTGCATTTAGAGATTTATCTACCGATAGTATTCATAGCATAAGTCTTAAACGCATTAACGGTACAGTTTCATTTGACGGTATTTTACTCGACGGTCAATTAGTCGACTCAGCTGCAGTTATTATCAAAACTGACAGTAACTTCGCCGGTTCAGTTGGCCCGTCATATGAAAATATGGAAGTGTCAGACCATGATATACAGCTGACAGACAACGTTTCTATGCTTAATGCTGTGTTAACCTGGTCAGGTGTTGCAGATTTAGATTTTGACTTGCTTAACGAAGCGGGTGAAGTTGTCGCTAACAGCGCCTCTTTAGATAACCCAGAAGAAATTAACTTTCGCCCAACTAGCGGCGGACTTTATACGCTACGCGTTAATGGTTATATTTCAGTAGCTACTGACTATACGATTGAAGTAACAACATCAAAACTTGAAACTAATGATTAATAATTTAGTTTAAGTATTAAGCCGCTAGATAAACCTAGCGGCTTTTTTTATGGCTAATTTTTATTTATTTTCTCTATTTTGTTCAACCTAGTCATTAATCATCAATGCTATTTTCTCGTTTAGCGTTTCTTGCGCAAATAAGACAGTAGAGTCACTACCTTTAACGCTCACTAAAGCCAAAAAAGCGATACGTTGTAATGTACTAGATGAGTATCAAAAAGGTTTATTAACACGAACGTAAAGATGAATGTTAACAATTAATAGCGTAATACCGTCGATATCCAATAAAACGAGCGTTAAGACCTTTAGTTTGATTATAACTTCAGCTGACAAAAGTTTACGGGTTTTTATCACTAACACCAATTAAATAACGGATAAAAAAAGCGCTAATCATGACGATTAGCGCTTTTATAATCAAAGATTAAAACCTAAATTAAGATTTTTTCTTTAAAGACCTCGTCATTAATCCCATCAGCCCTAACGCAAATATTGCTAATGTAGACGGCTCAGGAACATCGGTTACTGATGAAGATACTTGACCCAATGCATCAGCGTTAACAGGCGTTGCAACAGCGAACATATCAAATGGGTCACTCAAGGTAAATTCATTTACCACTAGAGAAAAATCGGTCGTCCCTGCTTCTATTGCCTGCAATGTGAACTTTCCTAATAAAAAATCACCACTCGATGGAATAAAATCAACAAATCCAATAGCTACGCCATTTCCAACTTGATTCCACAACATAAAAGTAGTTGAAAGTTCGGTTGTAAACGTAAGGGGTAAAAAACTAAAGACACTTGTATCAAAATTAACATTTAAAGAAAATACATCAAATTCGTCAAAACCCGTGGCATTTAAGGTAATTTCCATCATTTCGCTAACCAAAACATCACTTTGGTCTGCTGAAAGAGTAATTAGTCCGGCGTTAGCGTTTCCACCAAACGTTGCACACAATATTAACGTTGCTACTATTAATAACTTCTTCATTTTACTACCTTTTAATTTAATTTAATTTTGTTTGTTTTATTGTTTGTCTGTTTTAAGCAATTTAGCCTAATTAGCCGCACAGCGAGTGCGAGTACATAAACTCATCATAACGCGAACATCCATCATAGATACGGCCCCATCATTATTGAGGTCAAACGCTAAATCGATCGTTTGTCCAAACTGTATTGCACGCATCAAACCGCGTAAATCATTGATATCAATATCGCCATCTCCATCAAAATCGCCTTGGATTGCTGCAGGTGTAAAATCGAATGCAACGATAACAGGATCATGGTCAGACATTCTGTAAGCATTATTGTCATATAAGCTAACTAACTGATCAGCCGTTTTATCCGGATGGCTAAAACCAGAGCCACAAAGTTCAGTGTTGTAATCAAGAACACAAGGTTCATCTGCATTAATATGCCATTCTGTTGTATCAACCACTTTGGTTAATAAACTACTGCTCGCTAGGGCATGATCTAGGTAACCCACTTCACCACCAAAGAGGTAAGAATAGGCTTGTTCGCCTGCAAATTGATGAATGAGGTTAGTGAAACCGTTACTTGTAAATGCTCTGATTGGATCTTCCATTGCATAAGCGTTCAAATCACCCATCACTAGCACATCTTCTTGCAGACTCAATGTCGCATCAGTCGCTAACCAATTCATCAGTTCGTTGGCCTGCGCTACCCTTTTTGCATTGAAACAGGCTTGTCCATCGTTCTGATCTTGGTCTGCACCTGAAGCTCTGCTACAACCCCCTTTAGATTTAAAGTGGTTAACAACAACGGTTATAGCTGAACCGTTATTGTTTAGCGTAAATATTTGAGCTAACGGAGGTCGATTAAATATGCCGTTGTTATTTAACATGGCATTACCCGACGCTGAAACACTGCTAGGTTTATAAAGAAGCGCAACTGCAATCGCATCGGTGCCAATGGTTCCTCCCGTGTTAACAAATGCATAGGTATCTGCACCCACAACGGCATTAATACGCGCAACTAATTGAGCTAATGTACTGTTGGCGTCTACTCCATCATTTTCGATTTCCATTAAACCAATAACGTCGGCATCAATAGCGACAATTGCAGCCACGGTTTTAGCAAATTGACGCTCTAACTCTTCAGCGGTATCTGCGCCCCTTGCTGTTGGGAAACCTCCACCTTGACCATCACCATTAAATAGATTTAAAACGTTCAAGCTAGCTATTTTAAGGTTAGATGGCGACAGTTCCGGTTGGGCGAGTCTGATGTTGTCATTTACAAACGTAGGAGCTACTACTGGAATTATTCTGTAATTACTGAAACTATAATCAATTATTCCAGTTAACTCAGTAACTAAGTCGCCAATGCGTAAGCTGTTGTCAGCCGATAAGCCTCCAGTAGGGAAGATTATTTGCTCAGGATATGAGCCATTAACACCATCGTCTAAAATAATTCGGTTCAAGGAGTTTTCATTCGCCAGTGCTACAGCTTCAGCCGAACCAGGCAAATGTATGTTAGTTGGCACAAACAATCTACTGCTAGATAGCGTAACTTCGCCAAATTTGGCTAGGTTATAATTATCGCTAACGGTAAGTGAATCGGTGTTGCTAACCAACATTCCTTCTAATGCTTCAGGTTGTTCAACAGAGGTAAAGGGCAAGGATAAGGTCGTAGTAGATACACTACCCGTTCCACAAATAATAAGATCTTGTGCTGGCGATAATTGCGTTCGCCCGAAGAATTCTGAAACATTACCAGCAACACGGACTAGATCACCATTTGATGGTGTAATTGTATTGGCCGTATTAAAGACAAACAGTGCTTCTGAAGTTAACGGATCCGCATCAACATCTGTATCGCTTTCTTGTATAAAGAACCCGTCAAGTGCTGGTAACACTGATGTTACGATAGCTTCAACGACAAGGTTTCGGCCTACTAAAGGTGAAACATCAGCATTGCCTTGGATATCATGGATAAACGTCGATGGATCTGAACACTGACCTATTAGCATTGGTTTACCATCACCATCACCATCGCCGCCGCCGCCGCCGCCGCCAGTATCACCACCAGAACCAAAGGTTTGATTTGTATTTACATTATTGAATGTATTAGCATTGACATCTTCCCAAGTAAAATCAGCTGAACTGTAACCCGTTCCGCCAAGCTGTAAAGAAAGACCAGCAAGAGTATTACTTGTTTCTGAAACGCCTATGTCCGTGCTAATCATTCCGCTTGCGGGACCATTAGTAGCGGTAAGTGAGCCTTCATAACTTAAGAATTCAATGACAGTTCCGTCGTTATCAATCAGAGCAATGCCGTCAGGAGAACCATTCTGGATGCCGCTGATGTCAAATGACAGGGTTCCAAATCCAGCTTGTTGATTAGTCAACACACCAGACAAATCAACTGTTTTGTATGTAGTTCCGTTTGAACCGTTGTAAAGCACTAAACTCAAACCTGATAAGTCGGTTCCTGCTGGACCGGCAACTTCAATCGCTTCTCCAGTATCACCGCCGACGTTGTCATAGTGAATTTCATTAATAAAGACACTACCCGCCAAAAACGTTTGCTTGGTATTTACATTGTTAAATGTATTTTCAGCTGCGGCTTGCCAAGTAAAGTCTGCGGAAGTAAAACCTATACCCGCTAACTGAAGAGAAAAACCAACCATTGTGCTACTTACTTCTGAAACACCAATATCTGTGCTAGTAATGCCAGTTGCAGGACCATTGGTAGCAGTTAACGAACCTTCATAACTTATGAATTCTAGAACACTGCCATTACTATCAATAAGCGCTATACCATCTGGTGCGCCATTTTGCATACCTGCAATGTCAAATGACAAGGTGCCAAAGCCATTCTGTTGGTTTGCCAATATGCCAGCCAATACTTCTGTTTTGTATGTGGTTCCGTTTGAACCATTGTACAGAACCAAACTCATACCGGTTAAATCAGTTCCAGCAGGACCCGCTATTTCAATCGATTCACCAATATCACCGCCAGCGTTGTCATAGTGAATTTCATTAATAAATATATTTGATGTACTGCCGCCATTATTTCCACCGCCAGTATCGCTACCGCCATTATTTCCACCGCCAGTATCGCTACCGCCAATATCACCGCCGCCAGTATCACCGCCGCCGTCAGAGTTACAGGCTTCGCTACCATATAGAGTTGTTACCCATTCAGGGTGATCAATAAAAGGATTACGATTTCCTTGATATTCGTAAATGGTATTGTTTCGTTTTTGCTCAAAGGCATCAATTGGATCTGCATTATGCCACTCAATTAAACGACATAACCTGCCAAGTTCAGGCCCACTGGTATTTGTACTTTCCACAACGCGCAAATCTGGCATGTTAGCGTCGGCTACTTCATATCGCGCATCCATATAAAAGACCATTCGTGCGACATCACCTTTTACTATATCTCTAGGTTCGAATGAATTGCTGTCAACCTTATTACCAGGCGCCTCTCCAATTTCAGACCCACCACTATCAAAATCTAAATTGCCTCTTGTGCTGTTAACTGAAATATCAGTAGGTCTTAGGTGATGGATATCTGTATAGCCAGACTGACTTTCACTACTAAAACCACCATGACTTTTCGCCCATACATGTTCCCTGTTCCAGTTTTCTGGATCACTAGAAGCTGGGCCACTGCCGTTTGAAAGTTTAGCTTTGGAAATACCACGATAGAATAAGATTACGTTATCTGAATTTGACGGGTCTTCATCAGTTTCAGTCAATGCGGTCCAAACCTCTGCATAACTTAGGTCTTTGTGATTTTGACTTATTGCGGTGGTTATTTCCCCTTTAATTGCGGTAGTACCATGTCCGCCATTAATCGCCAAAATTACATCTTCATAATAAGTGGCATCGTCAAAATTGGTCGAGTTAGCAACTTTTTCTAGATCTGGGCAGTTAACACAGACGCTGCCACTGGCACCATCGTCCACATTGCCGCCACCACTATTATCACCGTTGTTACTATCACCACTGTCATCAAATGTTTGGCCTGTATTTACTGCGCCGAATGTATTTGCATTAGCTCCTTGCCAAGTTGAACCATCAAACTGTAGTGAATAACCCGTAGGTGTACTACTGGTTTCAGCAACACCAATATCAATACTTGTTAAGCCATTTGCTGCACCATTTGTGGCTGTTAACGTTCCTTCATAACTTAAGAATTCAACGACAACACCAAGATTATCTACCAATGCAAATGCATCAGGTGCGCCGTTTTGTATACCCGATTTTGTAAAAAATTGCGTACCAAAGCCTGCTTGTTGATCAGGAATAATGCCAGACAGGCTTACAGAACTATAGCTAGTTCCATTACTACCATTATATAAAATAATTGACCAACCGGTTAAATCTGTTCCTGCAACACCAGCGATTTCAACTGCTTCACCTACGTCTGATCCTGCATTGTCGTAGTGTATTTCGTTAATAAAAACATCTGCTGCAAACGCTGTTTGTGTCATAGAAAAACATAATGCAGACATAAGCATCACTTTTTTTAAGCAACGTTTGGGGTTGTGATTGTTAGGGGGAACAGCCATGATTTTGGGTCGTAAGGCTAATCGATTTTTTTTCATTTTATTTATCCATATTACGTTTATTATTTTTATTAAAGTGCTATGTATTTGCACTTAGCCATTTGATTCAATATTTTTGTAAACCACTCATTCACATCGTAATTAATTTTTTTTGGGCGTATTGTCTATAATTTAGAATGATAAAGGTTTTATAATTACTGCCCGTAATTAACATCTTTTCTTTGAATAAAGATTTTAAGAAATAATCGCTTAGCGATTTTAGTAAAAATGGGTAGTGCAAATAATAAATTGAAACGATTATTTTCAATGATAGAGAGCAATATAGGGTGGATAAAATGAATGAATAAAACTTTCCAGTTTTAGAGAAAAGAGAAAATATAAAAAAAGATAAATCTGTGTATCTAAACTCCATTTTACATTCTTATATTGTTGTTTTATGTATGGCTATTATTTCCCTAAAATATGACATTTTAATGAATAACCTAATAAAATATTTATATTAAAAATCACTTTAAAGTAAAATTTTCCATAAACTGACTAAGTGGTCAAATAAAAAAAATGAATTATAATATTGTTTAACTTAACAATTCTGTCTAATAGTAGTATTCAGCTGACCATCAGGATGGATAATAAAATAATGGATGCACTATTTATTCAATACGTATATTTGTACCTTCTCTTCTCGTTGATTGCTCACTAATAAGATATTTTTTTTGGTGGGTGGCAAAACACTTTTAGCAAAAAAAAACAAAAAAAAGCCCACTTATATCACTAAGTGGGCTATTACTTTTTTTAATAAATAATTAAAGTGTTGCTGTTGTACCCATCATTGGCGCAGCAGTTACTGACTTCACATCATCAGGTTCGACGACCATAATCGTGCCATTAGCTGGGTTTACTACAAACTCAACTAGCTCCACAGAACCTACAGCAGAATCAGCAGTACTTGCTTCGGTACTCGCATCTGATTCATTTAGTACCATTTGGTCTAGCACAATAGTAAATTGAGTTGGACCATTGGCATAACCTTTAACACGTAGAGTGTAGCTTTCACCACCAACAACCGTGCTACCTACCTGCTCTGAAGGGCCTAAGTTACCAGAAGTAACCATGACATTGCCGTCACTGTCGAGCATTGAGAAATCCAAATCTGGATAGGCTCCACCCACTTCAGTGTCTGCTGTTAAGGTTGCAACAATACTTTGTGCACTTGTCTGTGCTGTAAAGACCACATCAACATAATCGACACCGTCAGCAACTTCTACGTCTGTAGTGCCAATAGCAACTATGCCTTTATACTCAGAGATATTATGATAAACCACAGTACGATCTGCACTTGGTGATGTATCAACAGGTACTTGACTACCATTAGCCGCTTGTGATGGCATTAGTACTTTAGCGAACACTTCAGCCGTAAAGGAAAAAGGTTCAAACCTTGGGTTATTAAACACATAAGTACGAGCAGAAGAATCCATTCCTGGTGCTAAAGATTCGTTATACGTAAACGTTGCGGTATCTCCATCTTGGCCAGTACCACCATTATCGGCATTATCTAAAGTCACTCTAGCGTTATTAATCGAAACAATATTAAAGTTGATAGGACCAAATAAATCCACGCCACCTGTATTTGTTAATGTATAATCAATACTAAACTGACCGTCCGGAGCTAAAAAGTTACTGAATTTATATTCAATATTATCAGTAATATCCGTTGTTTTTAACTGAGTCCTCGCCGTGCCTGATAAATCAGAAAAACCAACTTGTCCAGAGGCATTAACGTCAATAGCACGAACAACGTATTGATAATCATAAGCATCGATACCTTGACCTGCGCCACGACCAAAACCCTGTCCTTTGTCGCTGTAACTGGCACCCGTTACAAATTCAACATGGGTATAGCCATTATTTTCTATATCGCCGTCGACATATTCACGACCCGGTACACCAGCGAATAAACGAGCTGGGCTGCCACCTTTACGCTTTAATATTTGATAGCCAATGGCATTATCTACTTCATTCCAAGTCACTTCAATGGTGTCTGGTGTGGTAATCGTTGCAACAATATTTTGTGGTGCAGCTGGCGCTTCTTGATTCGCAGTAAAGTCACTTACCGCTGTTGAAATCATCTGCACACCACCTAATGGAGCTGAAGCGTTTAATCCCAATTCACGAGCGGCAAATACACGTTCAATAATAGCATGATGTTGACCCAGAGATTTAGCATCTACAGAGACAGTTGGATATAGCATAGCGTCAGCTGTTAATGCCGCATCTCGCGCTTTAACAAAGGTATCTGGCGCACTAACACCTAAAATATACATAGAGCCAAGGAAAATACGTTCCCACGTTTCTTTACCTAAACTGGTTAACTGTGTTGCATCACCCGTTGTTGGATCTGGACGAGCAAAGTCGTTAGCTGGATACATCTCGAGCATAATTTCTCGTAAGTCCCACATCGCGCCGGCATATATTTCGCCATCTCTGTGTACTTCAAAGTCGTCACCGCGTGTACCTAATTGTGAATAACGTAATTGGCTTTGGCCACTACGAATATATTCAAAAGAATCAGGATCTGTACCATTTTCGCGTAATAAGTCTCTTAACCCACAACCTGCAACCGGGTAACTACCTAAATCAGGTGTTTCACCTATGGTATAAGCCCATAAATCGGCTTGCCCTTCGTTCAAGGCACCACCTTCAGGGCTACCTTCAAAGCCAGCAATAGGTGTGATAGTCGCATGCGTACCTTCGTGCATTGGTACACTAAAATCTATTGCTAAGTTGTTAAAGTAATAACCATGACCATAAAATGTTGGGTTAACAACGACTTCTTGGCCACCAATTTCTTGTGTAAGAGGTATAGCAAAAGCATTATCTAAGTTTACTATTTTATTTAAAAGCTCAGGATCACTAAAGTCTATATCTTGAGCTTCTAGTGCCATAAACACGTTAGGTATATGAACGACACCTACTAAAGGCGTTGACTCATTAGGGTATTGATCAGGAAAACTACCACTGCCAAACCCTCTAGCATGAACATCGTCACCATCTTTGTGCAAATAGTCTAAATATTCCATTAAGTTAGTGATATATATAAATTGACTGATACCGTCGAATTGCTGTGCAGGCTCAGCAGTATGATCTTTTTCATTAACGCGGCCATAAAGAGGTGCAGCGTCTTGGTCAAAATAATAAGTGCCTAAAGCCGCTTGCGCGAATGGCAATTTGCTCGATGAAGCATTAAGAATAAGTGCATTAGTACCTGTTAATACACTACCAACACCTGTTACTCGGTTAGTTTCATCAAATTTTCTTAATTTAATGCGCAATAACCCTTCAGGTGTGCCCGTTAAACCGCCATCTGCATCAACAATTTCACAAGAGTCTTGTAATTCTTTGGTGATCGGTGGGAAAGTCGGAAAATAATCAGCAAATTGATCGGTTGGTTGTGGCTCTTCGGCCGTGCGCACTTGATCTTCACGGTAAACTATCTCACCCGTTTGTGCATCAACCATGTATTTAAATACGCCAAAAGGATTCGTTGAGTAGTAATAAAACTGCCAAACTAAACTATGGCTATCAGCCGTTTGCACTATGCGTAGCTCTGGTATCGGTGTTTTAAACACACCTAGCTCTGCTGCTATTAATTCATAGGCTGGAGTAAGTATTGACATAACCTCTGCGGGGATATTCTTTTGAAATTGTACAAGATTACGCGTTGCCATTAACACCGCATCATCAGCAGACAATCCTGGTTGACCGGCTACTGTAAGGGCTTTTTGATAAGGACCCATAATGGCGCGAACGTTGTTGTTACCATCAATAACAACACCTAAACCATTGCCATCAACAAGAATACCATCGAGAATTTGATCGAAACGAACAACTTGTCCACCTAATGCCGCTTTAGAGCGATTAGGATTATATTTCAGTTGGTCGTTGCTTAAACCTTCAAAAATTTGCTGATTGTCGGTAATAAAATTACGTGCCATATTCTCAACAGAGTTACCCGCTGTTTTAACGGTCATGCCGGTAATAGCATCAACAGTCCCTGTTGCCTGATTGATATTTACCTGTGCGTTTGGATTAGCTGCTTGAAAGTGACTGATCGCTTGAGCCTGCTCAGTGCTTAAATTCATTAAGGTATTTAGGCCAGTGTCTTGAATTTGATTGACGTTTGGTACACCAGCAACGTCAAAATTTAAGATTTTATTGGCAGTATTACTACCTGTAATGATACCGCTGGTTGATGCATGAACTTGACTAGATATAACGCTTAGTGGAACAGTCAGTGCAAAAGCAATGGCACTTGATATTAATGTATTCTTCATTGTAATCACCTTTTATTATTTGTGACCTTGAGCATGATAATTAAACATATAAGTCAACATCATTCGCTTTCATGGACACTTTATGGGTAGGAACATTATTTACTTAGCTAGGGTGCCCATTTCTCAGACAAAAACTAATCAGGTACATCCCTCTTTTACGCTAGGTATTAACCCCCAGTGTTATTACTGCTTATCTATGAAGAAGAATAAGGTAAAATAAAACTCACTTAACACATTGAAATATATAGTTAAAAAATAAAGACTTTAAATTTTTATTTTTATTTAAATAAACTTGGAATAAATATCTCACATCATCCGTTATCTAAGTGTCATTAACATAAACAAACCTTAGAGGAAGCAAACATGACTTCATTAAATAAAATTGCAAAAGTATTGGTAGTAAGCGGATTAAGTTGTTGGGTAAGTGTTGCACAAGCAAACACTATTCAAATTAATCAAGACGCCCAAGTTAATCAGAATACTCAATTATCACAAGGAGTTGATAGCACTGATAATTCAGCACAAATGTCGACACATTCAGACAGTTCCGCAACGAGTAATACACAAGTTACGGCTAATAACGCAGACAACAATCCGCAAGCCTCTGATCCAAGTGAACCAGCGCAAAGCGAACCAACAGAGCAGCAAGTCAGTAATGGCGTTAGTGGAACAAATGCTAAAGCTTTTGATAGCAATAATCAGATGGTTGCGACCCTAACAAATAATACGGGAAGCACTGTCAATATAACCGCTGGTGTTGCGGCCACGTTAAGCCAATCACTGAACCAGGTAAGCACAACAGAGCTTCCAGAAAGTGATATTCCCCAAGAGAGTGAAACGACACCTGATGAAGACTTAGCTGAATCTGAAGAAGTTGTTAGGGCGTCCAACCTTGGTAGCCAAACGACTTTTGCTAATACGTCGCAACTGTCGCAGAGTTTATCGCAAGGCATGTTTAAAAATATGTCAGGAGGCTTACAAAATGCCAATGCATTAGATAGCGCCACCTCTTTAATTGGTAGCTCGCAACTGTCGCAGAGTTTGTCAGGAGATTTGCAAAACATTGCCGCTGCAGATGCAGCAGCACAAACCACACAAGTATTAGAACAAAGTATTAATGCCAATATTGTTAATTCAATTACTAGCGATACGCAAAGTGTTATCACTCAAGACGTGAATAACCAAATTAGTCGTGTAGTTACTGAGCAGGTTAACGCTGAGATTGCTGCAGCAACTGCCGCTGAAGTGGTAAGCACTTTGGCAAGCGACTTAGCTATTGGCTTGTAATTTTACTGACTAACTTGTTAAATGCGCCAGTGACCCTGGCGCATCCTATTTGAGGAAATTAAGATGAAATATATGTTGAGCAGTTTAGGGTGCATCCTTAGTATGCAAGTGATAGCAGCAATGCCAGAGACATTTACTTTTAGTGGTGAGGCTTCCTTAGCTTTAATAAACAACTCAGCGCTTAGCGTCGATGAGCTTGATGAAGTTTCCTCACAGGGTGACAATGGCATTCAAAAAACGGCTGCGGTTACTGGCTTGTGGACGTTTAATAATAAAGCAAAATTAACGTCATCATATCGATATAATGACCAAGATTACCATCAGTTAGATTCTTTTGATCTTGCCTTACATCAAGTCAGTATTGATGGGACCTATAAATGGCAGGAAATAGATTTAGGGCTACGTTATGATGGTGCTAAAGCTAAATTAGCTGGTGAGACATATTTAACCTTTCAACAAGCCAGTATTTACTTGGGAACTTTTCTTCAACCCCAAACATTTTTACGCACTAGCCTTAAAATAAAGCGTAAAGACTTTGCAGTTATAACTCGCCGAAATGCCAACACTTTTGCTATAAGTACTGAATTATTTCACTTTATCAACGACGGTCGCACTATGCTAATGTTAGGATTTAGCGCAGATAAAGAAAAGGCAACAGACTCACAGTTTAATTATGGTGGCTATGGGGTTAACACTAAGTTATCTCAAAAATTTGAATTATTTGGCTTAGCTCACAAAGCAACTATCGGTTGGCGTTTTCAATCAAAAGATTTTCAAGCAGTCAGCAATAATGATATCCCTAGTCAGCGTGAATCAAAAGCAGATGAACATAGGAATATATTTCACGGACAGTGGCAGTTAAACGTTAACGAACATTTAGCCGTTATCGGCAACGTTGAATATGGCGACTATCGTTCAGAGCTTGATAACCAAACATACACTCAAACCCTTTCGACCTTGGCTATTAAAGCGCAATTTTAACGGCTTATTATCGCACCAACACCATAAATGGGGTCCTTACCGCGAGGACCCAAATCTATTGTTGATTCATTGAGCTTTTCTAGTAATTGATTTCTATTGACGCCAATTTTTGCGATTAAACAGGCTAAAGCTGCTGTTACGTGTGGTGCGGCAATCGATGTACCTGACTCCCGCCCCACCCGCTGACCACTTTGTGCCGTTAAAACTTTAACCCCTAAGGCAGAGTAATCGACATAATCACCGCGATTTGACCAACGGTAAGGTTGTTGAAATTGATCAATAGCACTCACCGCAATAACATTTTTATAAGCCGCTGGAAACATCGGTGGAGCCGCCGGTCCTTCATTACCCGCTGCAGCAATAATTAAAGCGCCCTTTGCCATTGCCGAAGTAAGCACAGCCTGCAAATTTTTATTATCTGGGCCCGCTAAACTCATATTAATCACTTTTACGTCTTGTTCTATTAGCCAATTTATTCCCGCTATCATCGCTGACAAAGTTGCCCCCTGAACATAATCTGACTGCTGGTAAAATACTTCTGCCGAGTAAATTTGCCCCTGTGGTAAAAGCGGTACCAACTGCTCTGTCTTGCCAACCAATAAACTTGCGATCACGGTACCGTGTTGAACTGAGGCAGCTAATTCAGCAGGCAAAAATGACTTTGCGGTAATATTTGCCTGCTTAAAAGCATCATGGTTGGTGTCTATTGCACTATCAACTAGGCCAACTTTTACCTTTAGCTGACAAGCATTAAGTGGGCTTTGAGTTTTTAGCTTTTCTCTGACTACTTTTTTATCAGTAAGCTGACGGGCTTGACTTTGTGTTTGATAAATATGATTTCTAGCTAAACTCAGTGACGCTTTGGTAGAAAGTATATTTATTAACGCTTTCTTTGAGTCGAGAGCTTGTGGCACATTAAAACGTAACAATGTCATGCCCAAACCAGAATAACGAGACTCGTTAATTATCACCGCACCCTGGGCAATTAAGCGTGCCTTATTAAGGTCGTCGGCTAGGAGTATCCATTGCCCCTTCACGGCTCGCCATCCCTGTTCTACCTCAACATCAAACCAAAGATGTTTTCCTGTGACTGTTTCTATTGATAATGAATCAGGTAAAGCCGTTAGTGGCTCAGTGGTCAATTTATCAACCTTGGGCAAGCGACTTAACGCAAATGGCGCTAGTTGACGCGGTACTTTTATTTGCTGGCTAATATCACCTAAATTGCGATCTACTAAGGTTATATTCCCTAAAACATCACCGCTAGTGAGTTGTTGTGCCGGTAGCGATGTACTAAGAATTGAAATAAATATGGCGGTAAGTGGTAAGGTTTTCATGTTAGTCTTCAGCCTAAAAAATAAGTGTGTCGTTAATAAAACGTTTCAACTAAAAATAAATTTCCTTTAATGGAATAAATATTTTTTAGATACGTCTACTTAGTACAGAGGAGTAAAAAATGAATAAACCTATAGAAAATATACTACCAATGCTAAGACGCTTTGCCTACTCTTTAACGGGTAATCCTGCCGATGCAGATGATTTGGTACAAATCACGCTAGAAAAAATACTCAATAAAGGTGTGCCTAGTGGAGTAGACGAAACTAGGTGGGCATTTAAAGTTTGTCGCAATGTTTGGATTGACGAATATCGGTCACGAAAAGTTAGGCAGAATGCGGTACTCAAACCAGAGCTTCAAGAGCCGCAAACAGCTAATGAATACCAACAATTTGACAACAAAGAAACGCTGGCACACGTTAATAAAGCGATGAGTACCTTGCCTGACGATCAACGGGCCATTTTATCTTTAGTGGCCGTTCAAGGCATGTCATATAAAGAAGTGGCTTCTTCTATGGAGATCCCTGTTGGTACAGTGATGAGTCGGCTATCTCGAGCACGGGTTGCACTAATGGATATGATGAAACCCTATCAAGTAGGAGCAGGCTTATGAAAATAGACAATGAAATATTGAGTGCATTTTTAGACGCCGAACTGAGCGAAGAAGCAATGGAAGAGGTCCGTTGTGCGCTAGAGACTGACGACGATTTAGTGATGCGTTTAGCTGACTTATCACAAGTTGATCAATGGGTTGACAAAAATGCTGCCATTATTGATAGCACTATAATGCCTGATGGAATATTACTTTTAGCACAAACCTTAGATAAAAAAATAGCTGAAAATAAAGCAAACCAGACGCCAGAAAATGTTGTTAGCTTGTCACGCTGGAAAAGTGTTAACCAACGCCTTAAAAAACATTACGCCTTAGCGGCAGGTATTTCGATGATATTTGGCGTAGGAACAATAACCCTAATGCAGTCAGAGCAAACAACTGCGATTACTGCAGAGATATCACAAGTGTTAGATGAGGCAAAAAGTGGCGAAATGTCGTCAACAAAGCAAGGTGATAAGGTAATGGCTAATTTAAGTTTCACTAATCATGCAGGTAGTTTTTGTCGACAGTTTCAGCACATAAATTTACAAGCGGCCAGTATCAACATTGCCTGTAAAGAAAATCAGCAATGGCAGCTTAAAATCACCAAAAACGTAGCGTTTTCCCAAGATATGGAAAATTACCGTGTTGCCAGTAACAAGGCACAACTAGACAGCGCTATAGATGAGATGATCAAAGGACAAGCAATGGATAGCGCTCAAGAACAACGAGCAATAAATAATAACTGGCAAACAAATAAACAATAACCGAGGTACATTATGAAATCATTTATTCCCTTTTTATTCGTAACTTTATTAATATCAGCTTGTGCTTCCCAACCTGACTACCGACCTGCAACTAAAGGGTCATCAGGTTATAGTGAGCAAAAAATTACCAGTGATAGGTATCGTGTACAATTTAAAATCATCTCTAATAGTGTCGCTGATGCAGCTGATTATGCGCTATTAAGATCCGCGGAGCTTACTCAAAAGCAAGGTTTTGATTGGTTTGTCGTGACTAATAAAGAAACTTTTGTTGAGTCTCAAAAAGTAGAGGTTACCTCTGCATTTGGTTTATCGCATCAACAGCGCATTGAACGCCGTTGTGGCCTATTCAACTGTGAAACCTACCAACGCCCACATAGTGAAGTAGGAATTGCCTTTAATAGCGGCAATAACCGTAAAGAAGTGCATAGTATTTTAGAGATTCGAATGGGCAAAGGCATTATGCCTAATGAATCGACTTATAGCGCCGCTGATGTGATTGAAAATTTGTCACAAAAACTCGATAAGCATTAGAAAGAAAACTATGATAATAGTCAATGTAAACGCTAGCAGTAATCACATAACTTGAGGTAGCTGTTAATCTAGCTATTAAACCCGGTAACATGAATGTTACCAGGTTTTTCTATAACTGAAGGGTAAATATTCAAGGCCCATCACTGCAAATAGCATAAAACACCTCTTTTGACTGAGTTAATATCACTAGATATCAGCCGTTTACTTCACAATAAAAAACATAGCACTCATATTAACGTTAAATTAATGTGACCTGTAAAAGAATCGAATGCTAGAATACACAATAATTCAAATTAATCGGATCAGTTATGAAATATGTTGTATTGGTTATAATTATTGCCTTGGTAATTTTCTTTATTTCAAAAAGTTCAAATGATAAAAATGCCGCGGTTGAAAATATAGCGATAGCTAACCAATTTTTAGCTACAAATAAGACCCTTGAAAATGTTGTTGAAACAGCTTCTGGTTTGCAATATCAAGTATTGGAAAAAGGTGATGGATTAAAGCACCCAAGTGCCAGTTCAAAAGTGAAAGTGCATTATCATGGCTCTTTACTCGATGGCAGTGTATTTGACAGCTCAGTTGATCGCGGTGAACCCATCAGTTTTGGTTTAAACCAAGTGATACCTGGCTGGACTGAAGGTCTTCAATTAATGGTTGTTGGTGATAAATTTAAGTTTTTTATTCCATCGAGCTTAGGCTATGGCAATAAATCTGCGGGAAAAATAACACCCGGTTCGTTACTTATTTTTGAAGTGACACTACTCGACATTCAGTAAATATAATATCTAAAACAGTAATGATAGAAATATCATTGCTGTTTTTTTTAATCAGATGATCAGGTCTTGCCAACATGTAATAGCCACTATATAAGCTATTGATAATACCAGGGATTAATAAAGCATCAAACTTAAACAGACTGAAAAAACAAGCACAAAATCCCACACTATTTAGCGTTAGTTATCGAGTCTTAATTATAATCTTTCGGGAAAATTACAAAATATACCATCAATGTTTAATTTTTTTACTTTGGCAATATCATCATAGTCATTAACCGTATAAACATAAACTTGTAACCCTTTTTGATGTGCGTCATCAACAAAGTCCTGATTGATAAAATCTAGACTTAAGTTGATGGATTGCGCATTAAGTTCAACGGCACAATCAGCATAAGAAAGAGGAACGCCTTCAAGCAAAACACCGATGGGTATTTGAGGATACAAATGTTTAAATTTGTTTAATTCATGATGATCAAATGAAGAAACCATAAAATCAAGCTCAGACCAGCCCTTTTCTTTTATGTATTTATCTATTACCTGATACGTTGCAATTGCGGTACTCCTTCCCTTTAATTCTATATTTACTATTACGCTTTTATCAACAAGATCCAAGACTTCTTCAAGTGTAGGTATAAGTTCACCTTTTCCCGCATCTAGTTGTCTTAACTCAACAAAGGTTTTATCTTCAGTATAGCCTATACCATTAGTTGTTCTGTCTACTTTATCGTCATGTATAACAATAAGTTCACCTGTTTTACATACATATACATCTAATTCTATTGCATCAACATTTAACGCTAATGCTTTTTTAAAAGACCTTAGCGTGTTTTCAGGTTCATGACCCATTGCGCCACGATGTCCTATTTTTAGTATCTTTTTATCCAAAATTTATTTCTCTTTGTTTTCTATAGTAAAATAATTAACACGGCGATATCAATACGCATAGCGCTCATTAACAGCCAACGGCTATAAAAACAGTTCTAGCACTTTAGAAGGCCGACCTAGCTTTTTAGTGCTTTTTTTAATGGTGTTAAATGAGACTCATAATTGCGCCATTGTTCAAGACCACTTTGATAAATAGGTTGTCGAACCTGCTCAGAGCTAGGTGTGCGAACAGCGCGTTTATTTGTGTGAAAATCAATACAGGCCTGCTCAAAAGGAAGTCCACAATAGTCTAATATGCGCCTAACTTGGCTTTCCAAATCGGCAACCACATCTTCATACTGCACACGTAAAATCTTACCGGGTAATTCTTTGTCCCAATGGTCCATCAACTCAACATAACTGCGATAATAATGTCCAATGTCTTCAAGATCATAGGAAAACTGCTGCCCCTCACCAAACAATTGTTTGAAACCACTAAAACAACAGGACAAAGCATCACGTCTCGCATCAATAATTTTCGCGTTAGGCAAGATCAGATTGATAAGCGCAATATGTCGAAAATTGTTTGGCATTTTATCGATAAAAAACATTGCTCCTTGGCGATGATGCCAAGTCTCTTCAATATACAGCTCGCCCATTTTAGTAAGGTCATCAGCAGATATATTGTTTAGAATACTGGGATATTTGGGGTTGTCCCGCGTGGCTTGTCGACCATTTAAGCGATGCGCTAGACCGATAATGTTGGCCAATTCCATTGTCCCATCGACCTGTGAGTGTGAAGAGAGTATTTGTTCTAAAAGTGTCGACCCCGCTCTGGGTAGTCCAACAATAAATATAGGATCAGCAGCAAAGCAACCGGTTTGTTTATGGCGATTGAAAAACGCAGCGTCAAAATTATTTTTCTGAAATTCAAACGATAACTCGAGAGATTTGCTGTCAAATTTGTCTTGCTCGCTCTTGAGTTTATTGCCGCGATGGTAAAAAGAGAAGGCTTCGTCAAAGAGCTCACTGTCTTCTAAATCTTTGCCAAGCGCAAAGCAAAAATGAATTTTATCATTTATCGATGTAGTGGCGCTTGCTTCTTGAACGCGCATTTGCTGACGTTCATCAGAAGTAAATTGGTAAGTTTTTAAATTGGCCAAACTCCAGAAAGCATCACCAAAATCAGGTTTGAGTTCGTAGCTTTTACGGTAAGCTTGGATCGCGTCTTTAACACGCCCCATCGTTTTTAATGCATGGCCGAGAGTTAAGTAGATAGAATAATTAGCTGCGTTGCTATCCAATACACTTTCAAAGGTGCTTATAGCTGCTTCAAAATCTCCAGTGGCTTGTTGCGCATTGCCAAGACCAATTTTAAACGTTGCATTTTTTGGGTCTGAATCTAATAGAATTTTTGCTTGCTCAAGTGCCTTATTAAATTTTTGTCGTTTATGCAGAACATGAACATAGTCAAGGCGTGCTCTTTTGTAATTTGGTTCAAATTCAAGGCAGCTGGCTAATAAGAATTCCGCGTCGTCAAGAATTTGAAACTTTGTTCCTAACTCAGCCAGTAAGCGCATAGCTTCTGGTTGATGGGGATTGTCTTTGAGAAAGTGACGACAGAGCCATTCAGCGCGATGTAATTGCTTTTGATATATTAAGCTAGAAACAGACACTAATGCGGGCGGCAAGCTGGAGAGCCAATCAGCACGTTGTTTAGCTTCCTGACGCATTGGATAGCCAGGTTGGTCGGCTAATACGCGCCAACTGCCAAACAAAGCGGGATTTAAGGCGACTGCTTTTTCAAAGGATGCTATCGCTTGGCTAGTGTTCGCCATTGCTTTGTGAGTATAACCTTGCTCTTGATGCGCCCTGCCATGGTCCGGTTGTTTTATAAGAATTTGATCAAGACTTGCCATAGCCAGATTATATTTTTGTTGTTTACGCTGACAGACTGCAAGACAATAAACACCTTCAATATGTTCTGGATTTTCTGCAAGCATATCTTCTAGGTGCTTAGCTGCTTGGCTTAAGTGGCCTTTTTGAATCAAAAGTTGACACTGTTTAATAACTTGGTCTGGTTGGAGGTTTTTCAATTGATTTGGCAAAATAATGTCTCGGTAAATATCAAGAGATGGTTGATATTGTCTATAAATATATAAAAAAATGGGTCGACGTTATTAAACGCCGACCCTATCTTATCTCAAAATACTTTAAAATAATGTAAAATGCTAATAATCATAGCTTATTCTAAAGCCAACTGTGCGAGGTCTCGTTGGCGAAACCCTAAAGACATTATCAGCTGAACCCGCAGCAACTTGTCCAAGAGAATCGGTAGCATTGTCAATAAAGAGTGTTGCTTTCCAGTCATCTTTTCCAATAGAGGCAGATAGGTTAACTTGATTATAAGACGGTAACTCGACACGATCAGCAGCAACTAAGCTATTAAAACGTGAGTCTGTCCATTTAAATACGCCCTGAAAAACAGCAGCAAAGTCACCGATATTTTGATAGTAACGCGCGCCAACCACACCTTCATTTTCTGGTGCGTAAGGGAGATTAGACCCTACTGGTGTGATATTAACTAAGGTGTTTGGAATATCAGTCAACTCTGAATCAATGTAACTAAATGAGCCAAAAAGGTCGACATTATCGGTCGCAGCCCAGTTAAGTTCAAATTCAACACCATTGATATCAGCAGAGCCAACATTATCAAAGAATGAGCTATTAGCGATACTAAGATCAAGAACGCCTTGCTGCATGTCACTGAAATCAACATTGTATATCGCGCCATTAAAACGCAAAGTATTATTAAGCCAAGTTGTTTTCCAGCCTAATTCAACACTAACAACATCATCGGTATCAAAAGTAGCGGGAATGCCACCAGTGCCAACTGCACGATTGAATCCGCCGCCTCTAAAGCCTTCAGAATACGTAGCATAAAACATCGCGTCAGCATTCATTTCCCAGCGTATATTAGCTTTGTAAATGGTTCCCGATATTGTTGAAGGCGTTAAACCAGCCAGTCTTGAATCGACATTGGTTCCGGCATCTGCCTCTGGTCCAGATGCTCTTTGACCGAAAGGAGATTGTCCCATTAAGCCCATTTCAATATTATAGTGACGTGCACCAACTGTTACGGTTACCTCTTCAGTAACGTCGTAAGCAAGCTCACCAAATACAGACATTTCTTCACGGTCTGATTGATAATCATTGAAATAAGTTACGCCCGGCGGTCGAGCACTGCCATCGGTGTTAGTGAAAGCACCCGGTATCGGAAAGTTTGGTGAAAATCCAGCGGCAATAGAACCCGCATAAGTAAAGTCAGTTAACGTATTAAGTTGCTGATCATCATAGAAAACACCACCAATCACTCTAAAACGGTTTTCCGCATTGGTTGCAACACGAATTTCGTGCACAACGCGTTCTGTTTCAAACTGTTCAGAAGTGGTCATCACAGGACTAAAACATTCGTCATAACCTGGGTAACTACAAATGTAGTAAGGAACAAATGGTCCTATTTCTATATAAGCAGTATAGTCAGTATTACCTTGGAACGTACGGTTGGTGAACGAGCCGTTATAAATAACTTCAAGGCCGCCAAGCATTCCATTCAACGTCCACTGTGTAAGGTCTACTTTATCATCACCAGCCGTCGGCGAAAAAGTGGCTGTATTTAAGTCGTCTTCAGTGCTGATAGAGGGATCATATTCAAAAGAACCTTCCGTATCTAGCTGTTGGTTTGTGTGCTGTACTAACAAATCCCATTCGTCGTTGATCTGCCATAAGCCACTAATTCTAACGCCACGGTGTGTCGCTTCATTGTAATCATCTTTTGCAAGTGTAGAGTTACTTACTACTTGTCGAGATGAAGGAACGCTGCCACCCAGTCCTGGATTAGTTAATGGTAATTGCGTTGTAGACAGCGCATTATCAATAAACCCACCATCAGTAGAATTATAAGCTGCAATTCGTATAGCAAACTCATCTTCTATAATAGGAAGATTGACATAACCTTCAGTTTTATTACTGATGCCACCACTCTTGGTCGATGACATACCTACCTCGCCACCGGCTCTAAATTCGTTCAATTCCGGTTTTTTGGTAATAAGGCGAACGGTACCTGCTTGTGAACTAGCGCCGAACAATGTGCCTTGAGGACCTTTTAACACTTCGATACGTTGCAAGTCAACCGCATATAAATCTATATTACGACCTGGAGTAGTAATTGGGGTTTCATCAAGGTAAAAAGCAACACTTGGCTCGCCCCCTATCCCTGCAAGTCTTACATCAGCACGACCGGCTGATACACCACGGATATAGGTTTCTTGCTTACCAGGACCTTGACCTTCAGAGCTAACACCCGGGAGTAATGCAATATAATCTTCAAAGCTGTCAATACCCAGTTGCTGAAGTTGTGCTCCACTAATGGCTTGAACTGCAAGCGGTACTGCTTGTTGGTTTTCTGAACGGCGAGTTGAAGTTACCGTTATAGTTTCGATCTGGCGCTGAGTCTCAACTTTTTTGTCTTCTGCTTTACTCTTTTCTTGAGCTTGAACGGCACTACTACTCAATGCAAGAGCGATTGCCATGGTCAATACGGTTTTAACTGGTCGGTTTTTATGATACATAGGTATCCTCTTTGATTATTTTCTGTGACTTAGCTGATACTAAGTAAATTAATAGATCAATATCAAAGCAAAACACTTATCAAGTGACAGCCTTTTGCTTCTTTGCGACAAACCGTCAAAAGTTTTCGTAAACAGCTCTGTCGTTAAAATAATCTGTAATATAACTTAATGATTATTATCACAGAAATTTTTGAGTTGTAGCATACTACAATATCGGAAAGATTACTGAATATAGCTAAAATAAACAGCAAACTTCGGTGAAAAGACGGTATTTTGAAGAAGTAACCTTTAGAACTACTCGTGGGGTTTATTTACACTTAGGGCGATAAACTCTTAAAGGGTTAAAGAGTTTATCGCATTCAATGCCAGTACTTGACGAGACTTTACCCTGTCTTTGCCGCTTTATATTCTGCATGCATAAATGCCCAAACAGATATAATACCCACCGCTGAAATCAATATAAGCATATTCATAAAGCTAGACCACCCCCCCGCACTATCTGCTAACCTGCCGCCGATAAAAGCAAATGTTGCGCTGGCCGCAAAACCAAAAGCATCAATAAAACTCACCAACTTGGCACTGTGGGGGCCACCATATTCGATAGAGAATATTGACATAGGTAGGTAATAAGCGGGAGAAATTGAAAAGGCGAATAAGAAAATTGCACCTAAAGCGACAATGTAATTCACTTCAACACTCAAATCAAACCAAGATAAATACTTCAGGGTCAGGATACTCAATAAACTCAGAGTCATCGCTATCGTTAATACGGTGCGAATGCCTTTTTTTGAAAAACGGTCGTAAAATGCTATCGAAGCTAACAATCCAGCCAAAGAACCTACGGGGAAGATAGTAGAAGCCATTGCTGCTTGTGAGGGAGATAATTGATAGGTTTCCATAAGATAAACGGCAACAAAGTCTAAAAAGGCCATCATACAAGTAAGCATCATTAGCATTAGCACTACAAGCCAAACTCTTGGACTTTTAATAAATGCTAACATACCGGCACCCATACTCGTATCTTGAAGTGGGTGGTTATATTTGTTATCAACTGCCTGCTTTGCTGCTTTGGCTAGTGCTATACCTTCGGCACTGGTATCAGTAGGATCACCTTGATTTTCTCTAAAAAAGTTGGGGTTTTCTGGTTTTTCTTGTAGAAAAAAATAACAACCAATAAAAACAACCAGTCCAAAAGCCGCAGCGATGAAAGCGACTGAACGCCAATCCATAAAGCTTAATAACCAGCCAAAGAACAAAGTCGCTAACACAACACTGAATCTAGAACTGGTAGAAATAATACTCCAAACTCGTCCGTAGTGATGAGGGTGATACCATTCTCCAACCAGTTTGGTCATCGCTGGCCAACCTGAAGATTTTGTACAGTACAATAGGAATGAAAAAACAGTAAAAGCCATTACATTAGGAGAGAGTCCAAAAGCGATAACAAAGAGCGCTGTTAGAAAAATACCAATCAAAAAAGTAAAGCGCCCACCTATAATATCAGCAAGAGGCCCCCAAATGAGCTTGCCAACCAATGCACCTAAAGTACCATAAGCAGCAAAATCACCCAGATTAGTTTTTGTTAAGGCTAAGGTTTCATCGGCAAGCAAGGCAGGACTAAGGATAGTGACCATTTGACGACAAATCATCATGGCGGCATAGCCAAGATACATGGCGATAATAATATTTAATTGCTGTGGGGGTCGGTTAGACATAATTTCTCTGTGAACAGTTGTAATATAGTTAACGGAACTCCTATAAAACAATGGCTCTGTTGGGTTAATGATTATGGAATCGATGATACTATGTTATTCAGTAATTTACGTCAAATACGCCAAAAAAATTGGCCTTATACCAAACTAACAGTAATTACAGATGTACTACTTTCAAATAAAGTGACGAGATTTTTATTCAAGAGAAAAAATCTAAACGATGACTTATAATAATGGGGAGGATTATAACTAACTAAGAATTTCAGAAAAAGGTGGTACCCGGAGACGGACTTGAACCGTCACACTCTATGAGCGAGGGATTTTAAATCCCTTGTGTCTACCAATTCCACCACCCGGGCATCGGATAATTCTTTTTAAAGTAGAGATTGGCTCCCTACTAACCCTTAATTACTAAGAGATTTCTACTATCTAGTTTATTTAAACACTAAATAAATATTTTAACGTAAATTTTCTGCTTAAATATTGGAGCGGCTAACGAGACTCGAACTCGTGACATTCACGTTGGCAACGTGATGCTCTACCAGCTGAGCTACAGCCGCTTCGTAGATTAAGTAATATAATACCATTACTTAAGTTTTTCTTTTCTTTAATAAAATTTGGAGCGGCTAACGAGACTCGAACTCGTGACATTCACGTTGGCAACGTGATGCTCTACCAGCTGAGCTACAGCCGCTTCATAACTTGTTACTACAAACAAGGTTTACATTTTATCTGCATGCGCCAACACACACCATCTAATTATCCACTTTACTTCATTAAGAGAAGTGGTACCCGGAGACGGACTTGAACCGTCACACTCTATGAGCGAGGGATTTTAAATCCCTTGTGTCTACCAATTCCACCACCCGGGCATCGGATAATTATTTTTTATAGTAGTGATTGGCTCCCTACTTCTTAGTATTTAAACTAACTCCTTCATACATCCAAAACTTATAAATAAGTATTGGAGGCGGGTCCCGGAGTCGAACCGAGGTCCACGGATTTGCAATCCGCTGCATAGCCATTCTGCCAACCCGCCGAATTCTTTGAATAGATAATAATTTAAAAAAATTATTATAAATCAAACTTGGAGCGGCTAACGAGACTCGAACTCGTGACATTCACGTTGGCAACGTGATGCTCTACCAGCTGAGCTACAGCCGCTTCATCTGTTGACTCCCTGTCAACTTGGGACGCATTCTACATTGAAATTATTTGGAGTCAACAGTTTAATTTCAATTTTGTTTTGACTGCTCAAAAAGCGGCTAATTTGACGTTTTTTTAACTAAATATATCATTTTCTAGCTATTTTGTTTCGCCAACTCTGGCCAAGCTACTTTAAAATAGGCCAGCATTGACCAAAAAGTAAGCACTGTGGCTATCGCATAAAAGCTGTAAGCGATAAACATTAATATTTCATGTGGAAAATTAAACAGAATTAGTGGAATATCATAATCAGGTTGCCAAATTAATCCCATAATACCTAGCATTTGCGCAGCTGTTTTATATTTCCCCATTTGAGAAACAGCAATTTCATCGCGTTTACCGCGTGAAGACATAAATTCACGCAAGGCACTAATAAAAATTTCACGAGCAATCATTAATATTGCTGAAATTGAAATCCACCACAGTTGATAATCTTGAATAAGTAGCACTAAAGCAGCAACAACCATTAATTTATCAGCTACTGGGTCGATAAAGGCGCCAAATGCTGAAGATTGGTTTAATTTACGTGCTAGATAGCCATCAAGAGCATCACTAATAGCAGCAAGCCAGAATACGGCAAATGCGCCGAAATGATTCCATGATACTGGTAAATAAAATACCACTAAAAAAACAGGTATTAATACTATCCTAAACATGGTGATTTGATTTGGAATGGTCCACATAAATTTATTTTACTACTAAAGCAACAAGCGTTACCGCATTCTACACATTACAGGCAGAGACGTAAATTTTTATCAAAAAATAGCAATAATAAGTATAGACAACAAAGGTGGGTTTATTACAGGAGGACGTTTAACTTATTTATCATGTAAGGCGTTATATATCGTATCAGCTAAAACAGTACTAATACCAGGCACCTTTTCAAGTATTGACCTATCGGCTTGCATAACTTCTTGGAGCCCACCTAAATATTTTAATAAGGCTTGACGTTTTTTCGCGCCAATTCCTTCAATAGATTCAAGTGTCGATTTTTTGCTAGCTTTTTGGCGCTTGGCTCGATGTCCTGTAATGGCAAAACGATGTGATTCATCACGAATATGCTGTACTAAGTGTAAAGCTGGTGAGGTTGAGGGTAATGAGATTAGCTGATGACTACCTGCTAAGATTAGCGTTTCAAGTCCAGGCTTACGCCCTTCTCCTTTAGCGACACCAACTAATAGTGGGATTTTTTCTAAAGCGGTATCTGTTTGCCATTGAGCAAAAAATGCTTCTGCTTTTGATAATTGTCCTTTGCCGCCATCAATAAAAACAATATCAGGCATATTTTCCATGGTAGTCACCTTGCCATAACGTTTGTTAAGCGCAAACGCCATCGCCGCATAATCATCTCCGGGTGTAATGCCATAAACATTATAACGACGATAATCACTTTTTAAAGGCCCTTCTTGATTGAACACCACATTGGATGCTACGGTTTGTTGCCCCATGGTGTGACTAATATCAAAACACTCAATTCGGTTAATGCCGTTATCAAGTTCAAAAACTTCATTTAATGCAGAAAAACGCGCTTGCATTGACGCTTTATGACTATTCTTAGTAACTAATGCATTTTGTGCATTGGTACACGCCAACTTTAAATATTGGGCACGTTCGCTGCGAACACTCGTTGATATTTTAACATTGCGCTCAGCTTGCTCACTCAAAAGCTTAGTAAGCTCTTCAATATGTTCAAAACTTTCACTGACCACTATTTCTTTAGGTATCGCAGCACTTTTTAAGTCTTGCCCTAGGTAATGCTGGCTAATAAAGGCTTGGTAAACGTCTGCTTGTTCCGTGTCGGCAGGAATACTAGGGAAGTAGCTTTTGCTACCCAGTATCTTTTGATCACGTATAAATAAAACGTGTACACAAACCTGTGACTTCTCAATATAGATACCGATAACATCAAGTTCAGCGACAAAACCACTGACAAACTGTTGCTTTTGAACTTGTCGTAACGTAACAATTTGATCTCGGTACTTAGCTGCAGCCTCAAAGTCTAATGTGTGGCTAGCTTGTTCCATTTCAACCACTAAACTGTCAATAACTGTTGAGCTCTTTCCTCGTAAAAATAGTTTAGCTAAGTCAACTTGTTGCTGGTAATCAACCGCTGATATTTTATCAACACAGGGTGCAGAGCAACGATTTAATTGATACTGCAAACAAGGACGACTGCGCGCACGATAATAACTATCTTCGCATTGACGAACCGGAAATAACTTTTGCATTAAACGAAGACTTTCCCAAACAGCACCAACGGTTGGATATGGACCAAAGTATTCACCTTTAACTTTTTTTCCGCCTCGGTGAACGCCTAACTTGGGATGTTTATGGTCTGTTATTAGTAAATAAGGGTAAGACTTATCATCTCGTAATAAAATATTATATTTGGGTAGATATTTTTTAATGTAGTTGTTTTCAAGAATTAACGCTTCGCCCTCAGTATGAGTAACGGTAACGTCAATCGCCATAATATGGCTAACTAATACTTTAGTTTTGGTGCTGCCGACATCTTTACGAAAGTAACTGGCGAGACGTTTTCTAAGCTGTTTAGCTTTTCCTACATAGATAACCGTTTGGTGTTTATCGTACATCCGATAAACACCCGCTTGTTCAGAAACGGAAGAAAGAAAAGCTTGGTGATCAAAAAGAGATTGAGAAATTGACAAGGTTTATAATGTTTCTGTTTTGATCATACCATGGCGAATAGCGAGATGAGTAAGTTCCACATCATTACCAACATTTAATTTTTCAAACATTCTGTATCGGTAGCTGTTAATCGTTTTAGTACTTAAGATGAGTTGTTCTGAAATGTGGGGGACTTTTTCGCCACGGGTGATCATCAACATAATTTGAAGTTCACGTTCAGACAAGGTATTGAATGGATTTTCTTCATTCGATTTAAACTGACTTAATGCCATTTGTTGAGCAATATCTGGCGTGATGTAACGTTGACCACTGTTTACTGCTCGAATGGCGTTAACCATTTCATCAGCACCAGCACCTTTAGTTAAATAACCTGCGGCGCCAATTTGCATAACCTTAGTAGGAATGGGGTCTTCTGAATACACAGTTAACACAATAACTTTTATGTCAGGTGAATAACGAATTATTTTTTTAGTCGCTTCTAAACCACCTATCCCCGGCATGTTCATGTCCATTAACACAACATCTGGTTGACTTTTACGACAAAATTGTACGGCTTCTTCTCCAGTTTCGGCCTCGCCTATGACTTTAAGTCCTTTTACGTCGTCTAGAATTCTACGTATTCCTGTACGAACTAACTCATGATCATCGACCAATAAAACATTTATCAACGGAGTTTCACCTTAATTTACAATTTTTATTATCTTGGAGAATACTGTAAGAAATATTCCTTATATGATTAGAGCATATAGGGTATTAGCAAGCAGTACAATTGAATTCAACCATCTTACATTGAAAAAGTGCAGCATAGTTATAGCACTGCTTTATTAACCTACTGTTAGGCTAATTTTTAACTACAAATCATGCTTCTTTAGCCAATTATTTAACAAACCAATTTGACCATTTTTATAAGCAGCATAAGTCAGCCTAACCGCATTACTTAAAATGACGCTGTCCGTCCATTTCGTCTGTTGGGCTATTAGTTCGTAACAATTCTGTGCTTCTGGAGACAAATAGCCACGCATTTCTTTTTTGCCATTCTCTTTTTGTCGTTCGCGATAGCGCTTTTGTTTCTCTGCGTTACTAAATGCTTTTTTATTATCTTGCATCAGTGAGTTACCAAATTATTTAAAATAAGAAAAAGGTTATGCGTAACCAAACAATATATAAAAAAATGATAATAATCTAACTTTATATTAATAAAACTCAAATAAAGCACTGCTCGGAGTTGTTTAGTGTACAGGTGTTCGCTAAAGTAGCGAATAATTTAATTACTGAAAATAAAGTGACCTCATGTTAGATCAAAATTCATACTCTAAAGAAGACTTAGTAAAAGCAGGAACTGGCGAAATGTTTGGCGAAGGAAATAGTCAATTACCTTCAGACAATATGTTGATGATGGACCGAATTATTTCTATCACTGAAGATGGTGGTGAATATGGTAAAGGTGAAATTATTGCTGAACTTGATATTAGCCCAGACCTTTGGTTTTTTGATTGTCACTTTAAAGGTGACCCTGTTATGCCTGGTTGTTTAGGCTTAGATGCTATGTGGCAACTCGTTGGTTTTTTCCTTGGTTGGTCAGGTGGTCCAGGTCGCGGTAGAGCGTTGGGTGTAGGTGAAGTTAAATTTACAGGTCAAATTTTACCGACCAACAAAAAAGTGACTTATAAAATAACTTTAAAGCGTGTAATCAAACGCAAATTGTTTATGGGTATTGCCGATGGTGAAGTCTTAGTTGATGGCAAAGTTATCTATACAGCTAAAGATTTAAAAGTAGGCTTATTTACTGACACTACTTCATTTTAGCCTTGTTTTATATAAGACTAATCCAATAATATAACAGTACCTTACGTAATTTACGCTAGAGCCTACTTTTAGACAGTAGGCTTTTTTATTTTATTAATTCCTGCCTTTATTTGCGATATTCTGCTAAATTAACCTCATTAACTTATCTTGCTATTCTTAAAATCACCCTTATGACCAAGTTACCCTCAAGTGTTTATAACATTACCAAATTAGTCTTTATCCTAATGATTTCACTGGTGTTAGTTTTTATTCTTAACAGTGTATGGCAGTTTATCAGTCATATTGATGAACTTTCTTTTAGTGAAGACTCTCCTTTAATAACAAGTGATTTTAGCTACGCTATTGACCACGACAATAGTTTAAATATCAAAACTCTCGTTAAAAGCAAAGAGGCCGAAGCGCGATTCACTCCCTCGTTAGCTAATGACATTCCCTACGCATTAGGTCTTCAATCCTATTGGGTAAAAATTAATATCAATAACAACACCCCAAACACTCAAAGTGTTGTATTGCATGCCGATAACACCATGCTAGCCTTCTTTGATGTTTATAAAGTCAATGCTATGTTAGAAAGCGTGACTCAAATCGCTCAGCAAAAGACAACAATTGAACAAGACACCTTATTAGATGTATTTCCTCATGTAGCTTTTGATCTACTTGCAAAAAGCACGATGCAAGTTATTGTGCATGTAAAAAGTAATGGCCCACCAAATGTACCTTTGACCCTCTACAACAAAGGCAACTTTAATAAGCGTATCGATTATTCGCAAATTGTTTATGGAATATTTATTGGCATTATTCTTTTAATGGCAATATATAACCTTGTATTATATTTTGCGATAAAAGATAAGGTGTACTTGGTATATATTGGCTATTTATTATCTTCTTTTACCGTTTTAGCTGGACTAACTGGTTACGGGTATCTCATTTTCTCTAAAGATGTTCAGTATTTTATTCATCAGTATTTATTATTCATCAATTATTATTTGATATTCTTCCTTCTTCTTTTCTCGTTATACTTTTTACGTTATGACCAAACAAAAAGCACCCTCTATAAAATTGGAATGATATCAGGTGGTCTATTAATAGTTGTCGCTTTCTATTCACTGACCTTAGACCAAATAGCACAAACCAAACTGTTTTTTTCAATTCAGCCATTCTTTTACCTATTTTCATTATTTATCATTTTTAGAAGATTATCTAAAGACTTTGCCTGGGCACGCTTTTATTTTATTTCATGGGTACCTTTCCTAGCTGGGGCGGCAATTCAGCCACTAGTATTATTAAATTATGTTGATTCAACATTCATAACACGTAATGCATTTTTATTTGCGGTGATGATTGAAATTACTTTTATGGCTTTTGCACTCGCTGAGCGGATGCGCAGAAACGATCAAGATAGAATTAATGACATCTGTTACCATGATTTTACTAAATTACCCCGTAAGTCGATGCTTGAAAACGCCATGAATGAAATGAAAATTTCGGGTAAAAACGATTTTTGTGTCATAATAATTAAACCAGAACGTATCGAACAAATATCACTTTATATCGATGATAAAGCTAATGCGGCTTTATTTAAACGGCTAAGTCGTCGCTTAAGCTCACTGTTCATTCATAATGATGCTATCGTGGAATTATCTTCTAACCACGAAAAAATTTGTTTCTTAGAAAATAACTGTCTGGCTATTATCGTTAATAACGAGAAAAACCAGCAAGACTTGCCTGTTTTGATCAAATCAATACAACAGCTTACTTCTGAGACATTTCAAATAGATGAGCTTAAGTTACCCTTGTCAGCAGTCATTGGTGTCGCTAACTACCCAGAACATGGCAGTGCTAACTACTTATTGATTAATCATGCCCAGTTAGCGGTAAACGATGCGCAACTTGTCTATGGCCGTTGGGCTTATTATCAAAGCGAAAAATCAGATCACACCAGCTACTTACTCAAACTTGCCACCGATTTAAAAGAAGCCATAGAGAATGACACATTAGCTATATATCATCAGCCACAAATCGACCTTAAAACCTTACGCGTTTGCAGTAGCGAGTGTCTAATTCGTTGGGAACATCCTCGTGAAGGTTTCATCTCACCTGACATTTTTATTCCTTTAGCTGAAGATTTAGGCCTCATTAATCAGCTAACGTTATGGGTTATTAAGCGCGCTTTAGCACAGCATCAACAAATTTTAGTCAATAATAATCATATGGTCTCAATTAACATTAGTGGTAAAGATATTGCTCATGAGCACTTTTTTACTAATGCCCTGAGTATTATAGAAGAAAGTGGCATAGCCGCTGACAAAATAATTTTAGAGTTAACTGAATCGGCGTCAATTAGCCATAACAGGCAATCTCTTGAGTTAATCCAAAAATTAGGCGATTTAGGTTTTACGATCAGTATTGATGACTTTGGCACAGGATATTCATCAATGGCGCAAATTAGCCATCTTCCTTTTCAGGAGCTCAAGGTTGACCGACTATTTGTTGAGAATGTTAATGGTGATCACAAACGTAAAACCATTGCTGAAGCTACCGTTAAAATGGCAAAGGGTTTAGGGTTAGAAGTTGTTGCTGAAGGTATTAATAGCCAAGAAGATGAAGACACATTACGTGGTTTTGGCTGCGATATTGGGCAAGGCTATTACTACGCAAAACCAATGCCGATTGATGATTACCTTGACTGGTTGGCTTCACAAAACAATGGCCGAACACAAAAGCGTGTCGACCTTGATGGTGAGTTCATTCCTGCTGATAAAATCTAGAATAATCTATTTTCTAAAGTTTTACCGTTAGTTAATTGTGAATATTGCCATTTGTGTTGATGACAAAGCTTTAATATTTGTAAATCTAACGGTTCGCTTTCAGGAGAAACGAGACCGGTAGTGATTAAAAACTCATTGTTTTGTGTCTGTTCAATATGCTGAACATCGGCAACGCCAGCCATTAAAGGTAAAAAGTTATCGTACGCCTTCCTCATTCTAATCGTTAAGAAACCTTGCTGCTCTTCGCTTTGCAAGTATTGATGTTGTTTTAATTGTCCCTTCTCTATATATAAGACTTGGCTACATAACCGCTCTAGTTCACTCAAATCATGAGAACTTAAAATAAAGGTAATCTCTGATGATAATGAAGCAACGAGCTGACGAACTTCTCGTGCATTTATGGGATCAAGTCCCGCTGTCGCTTCATCCAACATAACTATTTCTGGCGAGCCAATTAACGTTTGGGCAATAGCAACACGTTTACGCATACCATGTGAT
The DNA here is from genome assembly GCF_014077465.1 of Colwellia sp. BRX10-4. NCBI lineage: Bacteria > Pseudomonadati > Pseudomonadota > Gammaproteobacteria > Alteromonadales > Colwelliaceae > Colwellia > Colwellia sp. BRX10-4. Next base: position 78,633 of record NZ_JACGVZ010000012.1, on the reverse strand, counting down.
AACTCATCAGGCTTGGCTTTTAGCGTGTCAGCCAAGCCAACAAGCTCTAACGTTCTTTGTGCTTCTTTTTGTGCATTCTTGCGAGTTAGACCTTGCAGTTGAGCATAAAAGGTTAATTGATGTGCGATAGAAAAACGTGGGTCGAATTGAGCATCTTGTGGTAAAGCCGCTAATCTGCCAAATAGGTTGGCGTCTCCAGCCCTCAATCCTGCAATAGTGATAGTCCCGCTACTGGGCAACAGATAACCACATAAAAGGCTAAATAAAGTTGTTTTACCTGCACCATTGGGTCCAACTAAAGCAATGGGTTGCCCTTTTTCTATACTGAATGATACTTTGTCTAAAGCTAGATGATCGCCAAATGATTTTGAAAGATTATCAACTTGAATTAATGGCGCAGATTGGCTATTAAGTAAACTCATATTGATGCCCTCTTTAGTAGTTTATCCGCAACAAATAACAAGACAATCGTTTGTAATATAGGAATTAAATAATGGTAAAAATCGAGTCCATCTAATGAAACTACACTGCTAATTTGTGTACCTGGAAAAATAAAGTTAAGAAAAAGTCCACTGTCTAATTGAAATTGAATAAAACCTATCACTAGTGCTCCTATGGTATAAAACAAAATACCAGCAACAATACTCATTTTTGCTGAGGATAAAATACTATTAAAAAATGACATCAGAGCAATGAAAGGTAAAATTATAATTGCTAATTCAATAAACAAAACTGCAGCTTGTTTTAAAGCCGATAAAAACAAAGCATTATCACGAACAGTGGCTAAAATAACACATGCCACTAACGTTAGTAATATAAGGCTAACAAGTGTAAGGAATTGACCTAAAAATCGTCCTAGCAATATTTCACTACGCGAGGCTCTTAAGGTAATAAAACGAAGCGTTCCGCGAGCACGGTCGGAACATGTTTGATCACTACTGACTAAAAAAGTGAATATTGGAAATGAATAAACTGCGACTAACCAATAAATAGAAAATTCAGCAACGGGCCATTTCAACAAAGCACTTACTCCCAATGAGCCAAATAAAGCACTTGCTGCCACCTTAAATCCATCGGAAAAAACCAGTTCAGTGGCTGAACTGATCACATAAGTCAAAAGTATGAACCAAACAGCACAAAATGCTGTTAAGGCGATCAAGCCATTTTTAGTATTAAAAATACGCTTCAATTCGAATTGCGTGAGAATAGATAGTCGATGGATGTTTAACAAATTAACGCCTGCTAGTGATTATTTTTCAATACCATAAAGGCACAGCTAACAAAATGCGAGTGTTATTTTGTTTAAAACAGTGGCAATAACATCAGCGCTCGGCATTGAGTTTACAAATAAAAAAGCCAATCAAAATTGATTGGCTTTACTAATACACCTAAAGAAGGGGTGAAAATAAACTTAAGTTCTGCGAGTAACGACTGACTCACTCAGTTGTGCCAACAAGACTTCTGTATCAGACCAGCCAATACAAGCATCGGTAATACTTTGACCATATGTTGCCACTTCTCCGTCAACCAGGTCTTGGCGACCTTCTACTAAGTGACTTTCAACCATAACACCAAAAATATTGTCATTCCCGCCACTAATTTGCTGACAAACATCATCACAAACGAGCATTTGATTTTTAAACTTTTTACTGCTGTTAGCATGACTAAAGTCAATCATGATCTTAGTATTAAGTGAAGACTTGTCTAATTGCTCAGTCACAACTTTTACACTGTCTGCGTCAAAATTTGTCGCTTTACCGCCTCGTAAAATAATATGACAATCTTTATTGCCCGTTGTTTGTACAATAGCAGAATGACCATATTTAGTGACCGACAAAAAATGATGAGAAGCACTTGCCGCGCCAATTGCATCTATAGCCACTTTAATGGTGCCATCTGTACCATTTTTAAATCCGACTGGACAAGATAAGCCTGAGGCGAGTTCTCGATGAACTTGGCTTTCAGTAGTACGAGCCCCGATTGCTCCCCAACACATAAAATCAGCCATATACTGTGGCGTTATCATGTCTAAAAACTCACCCGCTGTCGGCATTCCCATATCATTGAGGTCGAGTAATAATTTACGGCCAATACGAAGACCGTCATTAAGCTTAAAGGTGTTATCCATGTAAGGGTCATTAATTAAGCCCTTCCAACCCACCGTTGTTCTTGGCTTTTCAAAATAAACTCGCATAACAATTTCAAGCGTGTCTTCATACTTTTTACGCAGTTTAACTAGTCGCTGGCCATATTCTAATGCTGCATCGGTGTCATGTATTGAACAAGGACCAATGACAACGAGCAAGCGATCATCTTTATTATTAAAAATGTTACTAATGGCTTTACGTGCAGAAAATACCGACTTAGATGCTTCTTGAGAAGCTGGAAATCGCTCAATAAGTGCGATTGGAGGTAATAATTCTTTGATTTTACTGATGCGAACGTCGTCGGTTTGGTAGAACATAGTCATTTCTCTTTACTTCAATACTAAAAAGTACAGTCATTGCACCGCTTAGAATTTATTTTCATTGTGTATGTCTAACTCGCTGGCTAGACTCCTAGATGGGTAACCCATCGACAACTTAGCAGTGTTAATCGGACAATACCAATAGAAAATGCCTTAAAAACAATATATCGATAATGTTGGCAATAATGATGATTTTTCGACAATAATCAATGCTACTTTAGTCAATTTATTTTACATCTACACTTGAAAAACAAATATTTTGCCATACATAAGCAGTATTAATAATTAATTTACTTTTCTTATGTGGCGTACTTTTTCAATAACCCTGTTTTTATTTGTCTTAGCTGCCACGGCTAATGCTTTACCTGTTGAAAATTCAGCTAATAGCGATTTAACTTTTTCTAGTCTACCGACCATTGGAAAAAGTCACTCGCACCCGACATCAAACTTTTCGGTATTAATAGATAATATTACACCCGATGATGTGGTTAACTTACCGCGCTTGAATCTAATTTCCGCCTCTTTATTTATTAATGAAATACAAACTACGCCAAGCTATCTTCTCGTTACTGAGTTTTTTACACTAAAACTCTCTGCAAGTTTATTTAAAAATCTTGCAAACCCTCCTGCTAAACTTAATTGGTATGAACAACTCCGTCATCGTTCAAGCTCTTCTCGACTTGCTGGTTGGAAAGATGGCAATACGTTATACACAGCTCGCCTGACTTATCATTCATAGATTCATCATCTAACCATTATTGACTTATTTTTTCCTTTTTCCCGTCACTGTTTTAACAGTGACCCTTGTTGCATGCGCTTTTCTAAAATTTAGAGAGTAAAGGTAGCAAAATTTCGAGATTTTATGATGAATTCACCTAGAAAAAAGCCATATCGTTACTTTACATGGCAAAACCTATTAATTATATTCACCTTAGTTTTTTTATTAGTAAATGCCCTACCCAACTTATATAAAGATAAACTAACAATTGTACTCTCACCTATTAATGCGAACGTGCAACAACTAACGACTAGTGAGCTTAAAGGTTTATTGAATAAGAACAACTTAACCCTTGATAAAATTCATACTATTGATAAAACAACGTCAATAACACTCAGTAATACAACCGACATAGCGTCAGTTAACGCACGTTTATCCAATACGTTTAACCATTATCGTGTTGAGACCTCGATGATAAGTGGCGTACCCTCATGGTTGCAATCATTCGACGCTAAGCCAATAAAATTAGGTTTAGATTTAAGTGGTGGAGTATTATTTGTACTAGATGTTGATACAAAACAAGCTTTATTTGACCGTCTTAAAAACATCGCATTAGCAATAAAAACCCTTGCTATGGAAGAACGTATTCGAGGCGTTAGTGTTGTTCAACATAAGATTGATCTTACTAGTGAAGCGGACAATCAAAACCTTTCGGTGAATTTTTCTAACGCTGACAAAAGTAAAATGGCTATACTTTTCACACAAATAAAAGCAGCCTACCCTGATTTATCTCAACAAAAAAATCAAAATGGCCAAGTGATCTTGTCCTACTCCTCGCAAAAAACAGCTCAATTTCGCCAAGAAACGATGCAGCAAACATTAAAAACGATGCGTGGAAGAATAGCTGAGCTGGGTATAACCGAAGCAGTAACACTTCAACAAGGTAAAAACCATATTCGTATTGAGTTGCCTGGTGTTCATGATCCCGAGGAAGCAAAACGTATTATAGGTGCCACGGCATCACTTGATTTTTATCAGCTTGCTGAAAACTCAAATGCAGCAGGTATATTACGTATGGCGGACGAACATGGCAGAACGTTTACCTTAAACAGCCAGGTGGTTTTTTCAGGTAGTAATATTGAAAATGCCCGCGCAGGACAAGTTCAAATGAGCATGCCTTTAGTCAACCTCACCTTAGATGCCTTAGGTGGTAAGAAGATGTCGCAATTTTCTAAGCAAAATATTGGTAATGCTATGGTGACGGTGTTTTCTGAGTTTTATCGAGATGCTGATGATCAAATGGTCAAAAAAAGTAAAATAATTAATGTTGCCACCATTCAACAACACTTAGGTTCACAGTTTAGTATTACCAACATGCCCAGCCAACATGCGGCACAAGAACTGTCATTATTATTACGAGCAGGCTCGCTAACAGCGCCAGTAACTATAGTAAAACAGCGCACCATTGAAGCGACACTCGGCGAAAATAATATCAAAAATGGTATAAAAGCACTGAGTATAGGCATGGGATTTACTTTGTTATTCATGGTTTTTTGGTATAGAACTTTGGGGCTTATCGCTAATGTAGCGTTAACATTAAACTTAATAAGCTTACTAGGGTTGATGTCGTTACTCCCTGGGGCCGTACTAACACTTCCGGGTATTGCTGGTTTAGTATTGACAGTTGGTATGGCTGTAGATACCAATGTACTTATCTTTGAGCGGATAAAAGAAGAGTTAAAACGTGGACATAGAGTGTTATCTGCTGTTGAACAAGGCTATAAAAGTGCATTTTCAACGATTCTTGATGCCAATGTAACCACGATGATCACTGGTATTATTTTATACACCATAGGCAACGGCACAGTAAAAGGCTTTGCCCTTATTTTGTGTTTAGGTATTTTAACCAGTATGTTCACCGGTGTTTTTGTTTCTAAAAGTTTAACAAACCTTGTCATTCGAAAAAATAAAGCTCAGTTATTAGGTGTTAATGTATGAAAAATTTTAAAATAAATAGCACGTCTAAATTAAGTGTTTTTCGCCTAGTGGGTTGTTTTATAGCTATGATTTTTGTTGTTATAGCGCTTCTAGGACTATTTAATAAAGGTTTAGCACTCGGTTTAGATTTTACCGGTGGTTACTTAACTGAATTTTCAACCGAGAAATCACTCAGTCAACAGAAGATGAATAACTTACTCAGTAACTATCTTCCAGAAAGCTTTAAACTGACCTCTGCAGAGCAAGGGACTCATTGGAGTGTTCAACAAGCAGATAATAACGTCAGTTTACAAGATAAGGCATGGCTATCTGATTTTGCTGACAAAAATCAACTAAACATTAGCCCTCAAGATGCTATTTACATTGGCAGCCAAGTCGGAGAAGACTTAATTAACCAAGGTGGCTTAGCACTATTAACCGCAATCATTGTTATCTTAATGTATTTGTCTTTTAGATTTGAATGGCGTTTAGCCGCGGGTGCTGTTATTGCGCTTTTTCATGATGTACTTATCGTACTGGGGCTTTTTGCATGGTTTGGTATCCCCTTTGATTTAACAATATTAGCGAGTTTATTAGCTATTGTCGGTTACTCGTTAAACGACTCTATTATTGTCGGTGACAAAATCAGAGAAATAATGAAATCTACCCATGACGCCACAATAGATGAAGTGATCAATCAAGCCATTAAATCAACCTTAGTGCGAACGATGATCACCTCAGGAACAACCCTAGTGACTATTATGGCTGTATGGGGTTTTGCTGGGGAGTCTTTAGCGGGCTTTTCTATTGCGCTATTTTCAGGGATTTTAGTGGGCACTTTCTCTTCTATGGTAATTGCGGCGACTGTGCCACAGTTACTCGGGCTAACTGCTGATTATTATCAACAAAAAGAGCTAGAGGTTTGTCCTTTACCTTAATGTAAACGGCTTGAGAAACAGTTAGCAACACTAGGATATTTTCACTTAAGTCCATATCCTAGTGTTAAACGTTGTTGTCTTTAAAGTTGGTTACTGTTCAAAAAGTGAAGCTAGTCTCACTTTATAAAGGTTATTGGTTGAGCCATAAAACTCAATAGTTTGTTCAAATAAAAAACCAAGTTTTTTTAATAACATGTTAGAGGGAGTATTTTCTAGTGAGGTGATCGCGACAACATTTACTGCATACTTATTGTCATAAGCAGCTTTTAATATGGCTAATGAGGCTTCTCGAGCAAAGCCTTGCGAACAGTATTGAGGTAACAAGGCATAACCTAAGTCAGGAAATTCCAATTCAGGCCGCTTTAACAAACCACAAAGTCCAATCGGTGTGTTATCACTTTTCAAAGCGACTAAGTTTAGCCCAAAGCCCTGTTCGCTATAGCTTGCTAGTGGACCATTAACTAAGTAGGCAATTGCATCTTTGGTCTCTCTAACCCCTTTGTCACCTATGTTTTTAATAAAAGCATCATCATTCAATAATTGCAGAACAAATTTATGGTCCTGCTCATTCAAGTGCCTAATGGTTAACCTTTGTGTCGTGCATAGCAGCATGTAAATTCCAAACGTTTAACGCGTAAAGCTTAAGCTCTATTTTCTAAGGCAGTATTCAATCGATCAAAGCCTCGAGCAAGGTCAGCAATTAAGTCATCAACATCCTCTAAACCTATATGCAGGCGAATTAATGGATACTCATAATCCCACTTTGTCGCTGTTCGCAAACGCCCAACATTGGTATTACCCAAAATTAAACTTTCAAAGCCGCCCCACGAATAGCCCATTTTAAAATGTTCCATACCATCAAGTAAGGCATTAAGTGATTGCTTATCACCACGGGTTAACACAAATGAGAACAAACCGTTAGCACCAGTAAAGTCACGCTTAAAATATTCATGGCCCGGACACGATTCAAATGCTGGATGAAGAATAACATCAACTTCTTCGCGTGTTGCTAACCAATTAGCCACTTTTAGCGCACTAATTTGATGTTGTTTTAAACGCACACCTAAGGTACGAATGCCACGCATTGCCAAATACAAATCGTCAGGTGACGTACATTGCCCCATTAAGTAACTGTTTTCACGCAGTTGTGGCCAATATTCTTCAGTGGCTATTGCCGTACCTAACATCACATCTGAATGACCAACGATATATTTAGTCGCTGCTTGAATCGAAATATCGACACCATAATCAAAAGGTTGAAAATTAACCCCTGCAGCCCAAGTATTATCGAGCATAACCATACAGCCATGCTGGTGAGCAACTTCAGCTATCCCGGGAACATCTTGAACTTCCATGGTAATAGAGCCAGGAGACTCTAAGAAAATAAGTCGGGTGTTTTCTTTAATAAGTCCAGCGATATCTCGGCCAATAGTTGGATCGTAATAAGTCGTTTCAACGCCAATATTGATCAATATTTTATCGCAAAAATCACGCGTGGGTTCATAAGCCGTATCGACCATAAGGATATGGTCACCGGTTTTAACAAACGAAAGAATAGCATTAGTGATCGCCGCAGTACCCGATGGATAAATGGCACAACCGGCGCCTCCTTCGAGATCAGTCATAGCATCGGCGAAAGCAAAAGCCGTTGAGGTGCCCCTTCTGCCATAGAAAAGTACTTGATTACCACGATTTGCTGTTGCGTGATTCATTTCTTTAACCGTATTAAAAACAACGGTTGATGCACGTTCTACCGGGGGATTAACAACGCCACGTGTCCATTTTGATTTTCGTCCCGCATTGACTATTTTGGTATCGTTGATCATGATCTTTCATCCTAAAACATAAAATTCATTTAGCCATCTAAATAGCTAACTCAATAAAGTCACCTTATGATCTTTCCAAGCATGATGCACGATTTATTTATATTAATTAAAACAGCAGAGGCTATTGAAACAAGTTCATTTGATCACTGGTTAATTTTTCGAAACTACTCCCGACAAAAGGTAAAATAGCATCAGCAACGGTCGCTAATTGCCGATCGATATAAAACTGGTAATCGAGTGGCGCGTTAACATAACCTTTTGCTTGCGGTCCAGAAGTCGTGATCAAGTACTCTATCCAACCACGTTGCTGATATTTTAACGGTTGCTTATTTATCTTGTTTATATCATCGGCTAAACGTGCCGCTTTCACATGTGGAGGCACGTTTTTAACATAATGGTCTAACTGCCTACGAATGCGTTTACGATACACCAGTAAATGATCTAATTGCCCTGCTGATGTTTGAGTAACAAAATTGCGTACATAGTCAGCAAAAGGTTCGCCATTAAATATTTTTAAATACAACTCTCGTTGAAAAGTTTTAGCCAGTTCAGTCCAATCGGTGCGGACGCTTTCTAAGCCTTTAAAAATCAATTCTGATGACCCCTTCTTTTCTACAATGCCAGCATAACGCTTCTTAGTACCAACATCTTGTCCTCTGATGGTTGGCATCAAAAATTTGCTAAAATGTGTTTCAAACTCAATTTCAAGTTGGCTTTCTATCGCAAATTCTTTTTTAAGCGTTGCTTGCCACCTAAGATTAATTTTATCTTGTAAGGTTTTACCCAGCTTTTGGCATTGCTGGTGGTTAAAATCATCGTCAACACTGACGAAAATAGAATCGGTATCGCCATAAATGACTTGATAACCATCATCTTCTAGCCACATTTTAGTGGTGATTAATAATTCATGGCTTCGTTTAGTGATTGAACCGGATAAACGAGGATCAAAAAATCGACATCCCGTTGAACCTAAGACTCCATAAAACGAATTCATAATAATTTTTATTGCTTGTGACAATGCCGCATTTTTATCTTTTTTAGCGATATCACGCTCTAACCACAGCTCATTAATAATGTCAGGTAAGAAATGTTTATCCCTAGAGAAATAAGCACCATCAAAACCTTTTATACTAGTCTCAGGTGATTGTAAACCTTCAATTAGGCCCATAGGATCAATATTAAAACTTCGAATAATAGAGGGATAAAGACTTTTAAAATCAAGTACTAAGACATTTTTATATAAACCCGGAATAGAGTCCATCACATAACCACCAGGAGAAATTAGCCCTTGCAAGCCATCGCCCATATTGGGCGCAATATAACCACTACGGTGTAATTTAGGTAAATATAAGTTGGTAAACGCTGCCACAGAGCCGCCAATACGGTCTATAGATAAACCGGTTAGTTTGGCGCGCAAACGCGTGAATTCGAGTAACAAGGATTGTTCAAAGATCAGGGTAACTAAATGGCAATCTTCAAGGTTATAAGCGGCTAAAGCTAGCTTGTCATTGGCAAAGTTGTTGTTAATTTCTTGCATTCTATTGTCAACATCATCGACCTTTTTCCCCTTACCTAATAAGGCATTGGCAACAAAATCAAGGGAAAAACTTGGAAAGTTATAAGTCGCGTTTTTTAGTAAATCAATACCATCAAGGACCACTCTGCCAGCGACATCAATAAATTTTTGCTCATTTTGACTACCGCCTGCCGAACGTGTTCGCCAGCGGGGAGACTTATCATTGCGGCCGATATTAAATGGGATATTATAAATATCACAGCGTTTTTGTAGCAAATTAAAATCAAAGTTAATCACGTTCCAACCAATAAAAATGTCGGGATCGTGGATTTTTATCCAAGCGATCAGCTCAGCTAGCAGCGCTTGTTCATTGTCAAGCCAAACGATGTGCTCTGCGATTTCTATCGCCTCAGCGTCGGATAACTTTGACTGTGTTATTTTTGCTAAAAACTTTTTTTGATCACCGATCATCAAAACACATTTTATCGGCTTACCATCAGACATTTTATGCGAATGTAAACCAATAGAATAAAGCTCCCCTGCCATTGAACACTCAATATCAAGTGATACCATAGTTAACGCAATATCATCAAGTAACTGAGTCTTATCCGTTGCACGGCATTTGTCACTATAAAAGGTAGCAAAGTTAGTCTGTAAAAACTGTTTGGCAGATTCGGTTATCGATAAAGCTGTTAACCGAGGGATAAATTCAATACCAGCGGTAATAAAGCGCTCCATTAAAAAGCGTTCATCGGGGCGAAAATCGTCTTCGTAACATTTTATCTGGGCTTGTTTTAAAACATCGCGTGCGCGATAGAATTCACGCATCGTTGAAAAATAAAAGCCACTGACAAGTTGTTGATTAAAGGTTTTAAGCGTAAGCGGGGTAACTTTAGCCGTTACTATTCGCTGCTCCGACAGGAGACTTTGCGCGCGAACTTGCTGCGTTTGTTCAACAAAAAATAATGCCTGTTGATTTTGCACAATAACATTAACAGCACCTTTAAGGGTTTTAATCCATAAAGACAATTCAATACCTTGTTTGGTATCATAGGCTTGACGAGTTAATAAAAAGCCATAATTCAAGCTAGGCGTTAATTTTTCTACAGTTAATGACATTAATTATTTTAATTCGTTGCGGATAACGATAAACTGTTAATATATACAGCAGTATATACTCATCCTATTTGAAGATACAGGATTCAGCCTATTTAACTGAAATGTGTATATAACCTAATGAACCCTAAATGGCTAACAGCATGCTAAGCGATAAAATTAAAGTAGCAATTCGCACATCGTATAAAACCATTGGTGAAAATCTAGAAAACTTTCACCCAAGAAAACAGCAAACTTTTTTGATTGCCGAAATAGCTAAAACTCTTGCGGGAGAATACGATAAAGCGCGAAAAATTATTATCATAGAAGCAGGTACCGGTACGGGTAAATCGTTGGCTTATTCATTAGGCGCTATTCCATTAGCAATGTCACGTCAAAAGAAGGTCTGTATTTCTACTGCAACAGTTGCGCTACAAGAACAATTAGTGGACAAAGATTTACCCTTCTTAAAGAAACATTCAGGCTTAGATTTTAATTTCACCTTAGTCAAAGGTCGCCAACGCTATGTTTGTCGGCAAAAATTAGCGCTTGCTGTCAGTCAAGACGATTCCCCTCAGGCCGGTTTCACCTTTGCGCAAAAACCTGATGCCATGGATATAAAGTTATTGCATCATTTACATAAAGCGTTAACGGATAATAAATGGCAAGGCGATCTAGATTCTTGGGCAGACCCTATCCCTCATCATTTATGGCAACAAATTCAATGTGACAAACACAGTTGTTTAAAACATTTAGCCGATCACACCCATTGCCCTTTTCATAAAGCTCGAGAAACCATGGAGTCTGCCGATGTGTTGGTCATTAACCATAGTTTATTACTGGCTGATTTAGAGCTTGGTGGAGGTGTTATTTTACCCTCACCAGAAGACACTTTTTACATTATTGACGAAGCACATCATCTGCCTAAAGTAACCCGTGATCATTCAAGTGCGAATGTTGCCATTAAAGGTGCCATTGATTGGCTAACCAAGTTAAAAGAAACCGGCGATAAAATGGCAAAATTAATAAAGTCGACTTCGGCCATTTCACCCTCGTTAAAATTAGGGGACGATTGCCAAGATTTATTAATGGAAATGCAAAAAGTAGCGAGCTTTATCGAAAACAATCAGGCGTTATATTTCAATGAAAAAGCTAAAGAAAATAGCCGTTTCTCTCGTGATGACGAGGCGGCATTATATCGTTTTGAAAACGGAATCGTTCCACCGAACTTAAAAAACTCAGCTAAAGATTTAGCAGAGCTCAGTAAAAAATGTTTAGGACATTGCAACAAGCTATATAATTTATTGATGGAGTCAGTGAAAGACGGGGAGTGTAAAATGTTTGTTGCCGAGCCCTTACTTGCAGAAGCTGGTTTTATGATCCAACGGTTAGAAAATTTCAACTCACTATGGAAAATGTATGCCAAAACAGATAGTGAGAAAGGCGCTCCAATGGCAAGGTGGTTCGAAAAACTGACGGGCAAACGTAGTGACTTTTTAGTGTCGGCTTCCCCTATTGAAGTGGGCTTTACCCTTGAAGATATTCTCTGGTCAAAATGTGAAGGGGCGGTATTATGCTCAGCCACTATTTTAGCATTAAATTCGTTTGAGCATTTCCGCCGTCAGGTCGGTTTACAAACGAATGATGGCACTCAATATCAAAAAGTCGACTCACCGTTTGATTATCAAAACAATGCGCAACTAGTTATCGCTAAAATGAAAAATGAGCCAAGTAGCCCTCAGTTCACCGATGAATTAATTAAAGAGTTACCGGCGTTAATTAAGCAAGAAAAAGCCTGTTTAGTGCTGTTTTCTTCGTATTGGCAAATGGAACAAGTAGCTAAAGCCTTACGAGAGCAGGACAAAATGGAGATTCTAGTTCAGGGTGAGCAGTCACGTCAGCATATTATAGAGGCCCATAGAAAACGCTGTGATGAAGATAAAACCAGTATAATTTTTGGCACACAAAGTTTTTCTGAGGGTCTAGATTTACCTGGTAAATATTTAACGAATTTGATTATTACCAAATTACCCTTCTCTGTGCCAACATCACCCGTTGAAGAAGCACAAGCTGAATACATTACCGCTAAAGGCGGCAATCCTTTTATGTCGATTTCAGTGCCAGAAACATCCAAAAAACTTATTCAAGCGACAGGACGATTACTGCGAAATGAGAAAGATACCGGTATCATTACTTTAATGGATAAACGTTTAGTAACTAAACGTTATGGTAAGCAATTACTTGATTCTTTACCGCCCTATCAAATTATTTCAAAAGGATAAACTTTGACTAACCTCACTAAGCGTCCAAAAGCGTCAAGCTCAACTAATCGTCGATTATCAAAGAGTCGCTCATTAAAAGACGTTAAGCCTCGCCCTGCTCCAGCAGATCGTGTGTTAGTACTTTTCAATAAACCCTTTGATGTACTGTCGCAATTTACGGATGATCAGCAGCGTAAAACCTTAAAAGATTTTATTCCAGTTAAAGACGTTTATGCCGCTGGGCGTTTAGACCGAGACAGTGAAGGCTTGTTGTTGCTGACCAATGACGGGAAATTGCAGCACAAACTGGCTAACCCAACCGAAAAAACAGAAAAAACCTATTGGGCACAAGTTGAGGGTGTGCCACAGGAAGCTGATTTACAAAAACTTCGAAAGGGTGTCGAACTAAAAGATGGCCAAACGTTACCAGCCAGAGTAAAAGTGATCAGTGAACCAGACCTTTGGCCACGTAACCCGCCAATACGCGAGCGAGCGAATATTCCCACGACATGGCTCAGTATCGCGATTACCGAAGGAAAGAACCGGCAGGTCCGCAGAATGACCGCGGCTATTAATTTTCCAACGCTACGACTTATCCGTTACAGCATTGGTCAATACACCCTTGACGGTATCGAAAATGGCCATTACCAACAACTTAAAAGTGAATAAGAATATGACACTAGCTGTTAACACTGCCGGTAATGACCATGGCGAAAATCAATTTAAGCCCAACGCTACCGTGGCAGCTATTATTGTTCATCAAAATCAATTTTTATTGGTTGAAGAAATTGAAAAAGGTAAAAAAGTCTTTAACCAGCCTGCTGGACATTTAGAGGCGAATGAAAACTTAATCAGTGCCATTGAACGAGAAGTTCTGGAAGAAACAGGCTTAGCACTGTCGCCTAATTACGTTTCAGGTATTTATTACTTTTATCGCCCAGACATTAATCTTTATTACCTTAGATTTTGTTTTGTTATTGAACTTGATGAATTTCTGCAGGGTAGCCCACAAGATGATGAGATTATTGCCACCCATTGGCTGTCATTTGATGAAATAAAAGCAAAATCTGCACAATTACGCAGCACGCTGGTCTTAGAATGTATTGAGGATTACTTAGCTGTTTTGAAAAATGGAAAAAAAATATCATTATCTTCATTAAAATCCAATCTTTAATCTATGCCCCTAAATCCTGACATGCTATAATTTTTCGCCTTTTTCTCTAGATTTGTAGTTTTAATGTCATCACAAGTATCATCGAGCGCTGAAAACCAAAACACCGCGCCTATAAGTAAAGCACCACGCGACACCAAAGTAATTGTTGGTATGTCTGGCGGTGTTGACTCCTCTGTTTCTGCACACTTATTGATTGAACAAGGTTACCAAGTTGAAGGCCTGTTCATGAAAAATTGGGAAGAAGACGATACCGATGAATACTGTGCAGCGGCACAAGACCTCGAAGATGCACAACTTGTTTGTGACAAACTCGGTATAAAGTTACACACCATTAATTTCGCAACAGAATACTGGGATAATGTTTTTGAGTATTTCTTAGCTGAATATAAAGCAGGTCGCACGCCGAACCCTGATATTATGTGTAACAAAGAAATCAAATTTAAAGCCTTCTTAGAGTTTGCTTGTGAAGACTTAAATGCCGACTATATTGCCACCGGACACTATGTTCAGCGCGAGTTTATCGATGGTCAGTGGTCTATGTTACGTGGTTTAGACAGTAATAAAGATCAAAGTTACTTTTTATATACGCTAAGTGATGAGCAAGTGGGACGGACATTATTCCCTGTGGGTAATATCGAAAAGCCTGCAGTACGCGCTATTGCCGAACAGGCTGACTTAATTACTCATAATAAAAAAGACAGCACGGGTATTTGTTTTATTGGTGAGCGTAAGTTCAAAGATTTCTTAGGTCAATACTTACCCGCGCAGCCAGGTAAAATTGAATCCGCTGAAGGCGATGTCATTGGCGAACACGACGGTTTAATGTACCACACGCTAGGTCAGCGCAAAGGCCTTCGCATAGGCGGTTTAGCTAATGCCGGAGAAGAGCCTTGGTACGTTGTTGAAAAAGATTTATTGCGCAATGTTTTAATTGTTGGTCAAGGTCATAATCACCCTCGTTTATTTTCTAAAGGTTTAATCGGTAATCAATTACATTTAGTGAACCGCAAACCTCTTGATATGCCAATAAAATGTACCGTTAAAACCCGCTATCGCCAAGATGATGTCCCTTGTCATCTGTCTCCGATGAGCGATGGTGAATATTTAGTTATGTTTGATGAAGCACAAAGTTCAGTAACGCCGGGACAATCTGTAGTTTTTTATCAAGATAATATTTGTCTTGGTGGCGGTATCATCAACACACTTATCCGTTAAGTTGTAACGAAAATTAGTTGAGCAGTTAATAGTTATGAACAGTATAAATGAACAAACCCTTACACTTGCCGCGGTTTGTCAAGTCGCTTATTGGGTGCAAAAAATATCTCGTAGTGGCCAAATAGACGAAGACGAACTCGCCTTATTACTTAATAGTGTCATGATCACATCGCCTAAAAACACCATGGAAGTTTATGGTGGTGAAATGAGTCATTTAAAAATAGGATTAACAACACTAGTTAACCATTTAGGCAATAAATCAACTAACAAAGATCCTGAGATCACCCGTTATGTGGTGAGCTTACTGGGTTTAGAGCGTCGTTTAAGCAAATATAGCGATAAAATGAATGCGCTCGGTGAACGAATTAGCCAAAGCCAACGTCAATTAGCACATTATGACATTACCAGTGAAACACTCGTTTCGAGCTTAGCGTCAATTTATAGCGATTTGATCAGCCCACTTGGAACACCTATTCAGGTAGCAGGCGAGCCCGCTATATTAAAGCAATCAGTCAATCAACATAAGATACGTGCCTTGTTATTGGCTGGTATTCGCTCAAGTGTTTTATGGCGACAGGTCGGTGGACAACGCCGAAGTATTTTATTTTCACGTTCAAAATTGGTTGAATGTGCCGAGCAGCTGCTCAAAGCTTGTTAAAAAAATTCAAAATTAGTTTTTAACCTTACTTTAAATATTAGGAAAACCCTATGGAACTTTCAGCATTAAGTGCAATATCTCCAGTAGATGGTCGTTATGGCAGCAAAGTTAAGTCATTACGCCCTATATTCAGTGAATTTGGTTTAATAAAATACCGTGTTACCGTTGAAGTTCGTTGGTTACAAAAACTTGCAGCAACGACAGAAATTGCAGAAGTTCCGGCTTTTAGCAGTGACGCTACGGCAACATTAAATGCGATTGTTGATAACTTCAGTGAAGTAGACGCACAGCGCATTAAAGACATTGAAGCGACCACTAATCATGATGTAAAAGCTGTTGAGTATTTCTTAAAAGAAAAAATTGCTGATCATGCTGAATTAAACGCAGTGACTGAGTTTATTCATTTTGCTTGTACATCTGAAGATATTAACAACCTTTCGCACGGTTTAATGTTAAATGACTGTCGTACCGACGTTTTATTACCAGAAATGGATAAAATATTAGCGGCAATTAAAGCGCTAGCAATTGAATACAAAACTATTCCAATGATGTGTCGTACTCACGGTCAACCTGCTTCTCCAAGTACTTTGGGTAAAGAAATGGCCAACGTTTATATTCGTCTTAAACGTCAACGTGCCCAAATTGCTGATGTTGAATTATTAGGTAAGATCAATGGTGCTGTTGGCAATTACAATGCACACCTATCAGCTTACCCTGAAGTTAATTGGCATGAATTTGCTAATGAATTTGTTACTTCATTAGGTTTATCGTTTAATCCCTTTACGACTCAAATTGAACCACATGATTACATTGCCGAGTTATTTGATGCCATTGCCCGCTTTAACACCATCTTAATCGATTTTGATCGTGATATTTGGGGTTACATCGCGATGGGTCACTTTAAGCAAAAAACCATTGCAGGTGAAATTGGTTCATCAACAATGCCACATAAAGTTAACCCAATTGACTTTGAAAATTCTGAAGGTAACTTAGGCATTGCTAATGCATTATTTACCCACTTGGCGCAAAAATTACCGATTTCTCGCTGGCAACGTGACTTAACAGATTCAACAGTTTTACGTAACTTAGGTGTTGGTTTTGCTCATGCGATGATAGCTTACGGTGCTACATTAAAAGGTATTAGTAAGTTACAAGTAAATGAAGCAAATCTAGCGGCTGAATTAGACAGCAACTGGGAAGTTTTAGCTGAACCCGTACAAACAGTAATGCGTCGTTATGGTATCGAAAAGCCATACGAAAAATTAAAAGAGCTAACTCGCGGTAAGCGCGTCAATGGCGACTCAATGCGCGCTTTCATTATGACACTTGAATTACCTGATGCAGCTAAAGCACAGTTATGTGAAATGACACCCGCGAGTTATATAGGTCGCGCAGTAGAATTTATTAACGAATTAGATTAGTTTTATCTAAACGTATGCTAATAAAAAGGAACCTCGCGGTTCCTTTTTATGTTCAGGATGAACGGTATAACGTGATGGCATGGATGCCAATGAACGTATATGTTCAGGATGAACGCAATAGCATGACGTGATGGCACGGATGCCAATGAACGTATATATTCAGGATGAACGCAATAGCATGACGTGATGGCATGGATGCCACTGAACGTATATGTTCAGGATGAACGCAATAGCATGACGTGATGGCATGGATGCCAATGAACGTATATGTTCAGGATGAACGGTATGACGTGATGGCATGGATGCCAATAAACGTATATGTCTTGGCTTTTCAGCAACGCCCTGATTTATGATGGGATTAGTGCATTTATGCACGCCAATTAACCGTAGTAAAATAGAGAGTAACACGCAATGCAAAAAATCCATTGGGGCGAACTAACGCCTGAGCAGTTTTTAAAAGAATATTGGCAAAAAAAACCGTTATTAATAAAAGGTGCGTTCAAAGACTTCACCGACCCAATTGATGCCAACGAACTTGCTGGCCTCGCGATGGAAAGCGAGATTGAATCGCGTATTATTGCCTGTAATAATGGTGAATGGCAAGTAGAGCAAGGTCCTTTTGATTCATTCGACAAGTTTGGCGAACAGAACTGGACGCTACTGGTGCAGGCGGTAAATAATTGGTCTCGCGATACCCAATCATTACTAGCAGCCGTTAATTTTATTCCACAATGGCGTATTGATGATGTAATGGTTAGCTTTTCTACACCCAATGGCGGTGTTGGTGCTCATTTAGACCAGTACGATGTCTTTATTGTACAAGGTGAAGGAAAGCGTCGCTGGCAAGTTGGTGCACCTGATAGTTCACTAAAGCAGCTATTACCTCATCCTGATTTAAAACAAGTTTCTAGTTTTGTTGCTGTTATCGACGAAATAACCGAAGCGGGTGATTTACTTTATATTCCACCGAATCATCCTCACAATGGCGTGTCATTAGAAAATTCGATGAATTTTTCTATTGGTTTTCAGGCACCAAACAATCAAGAATTATGGTCTGGTTTTGCTGATAAATTAATAGATGAAAACCTTGGAGAAACACGCTTTCCTGATAATGAACGCGCACTAACCAGTCAGCCCGAACAACTTGAACACATGGATATCGAAAAATTAAAGACGTTCATGAAAGCACAACTTGATGACGATAAGTTATTTATTCCTTTTATCGGTAAATATCTTACACAGAACCACCATGCTTTAGAAATATTAATGCCGGTCACTCCTATCGACAGCGAACAACTTACCGATATTCTGGCTGAAGCAGAAAATACCTTAGTGCCTGTTTCAGGAATAAAAAGCTTAATTGTTCCTCTTCAACCTCAAGAGCAAGCGCCCAACGAAACAAGTTTTTTATATATTAATGGGGAAAGTTTTTTAATTGATAAAGAAACAATCACATTAGCGACATACTTAACAAAACAGCAAACTTTGACCACTCAAACAGTAAAAAGTTTACTAACAAATTTGAAAAATGAACAATTATTGACTAATGTTCTAAATATGGGCTTTTGGTATATAGAATAACAACGAGTGTAATATTCATAATGTCGTTCAGCGTCAGTAGAGTAAATTGGGAACAAGCGGCATCATTATTAAGAGATGTCCGCGAGAAAGTTTTTATTTGTGAATGGCGTATTCCACGAAAAATAGAGTTTGACCGAAAAGATCACTATGCATTTCATGTCTTGGTTTGTGATGATATTACTCAAGAGCCCGTTGCAACGGGCCGTATATTGTCTACGGGGGAAATTTCTCGCATCGCTGTATTGATGTCTTTTAGAAAAAGAAACATCGACATAGTTGTTGTCAAAGGTTTACTGGCGATTGCTAAAGATCTCAAACTTGATGAAGTCTTTATTTATAGTCCACTTGATGATGTTGAATATTTTAGAAAATTTAACTTTATCAGTGCTGGCGCGGTATTTATGGAAGCAGGTATGCCAAGACAGCGTATGACCTGTGCTGTTGAGAATATAAAAAAATCGACCCGCTTCGCTTTTAATCACTAGTTTATTAATTCCTACTCTATTAATGAGTCACTCCTTTTATCCTTTTACCACTATTATTAAATTTTGTGCTTTATTCTATACATTTACCCTAAGATAGTGACCGTTATATTTTGATCTGACGGCTAGCGCAATATTAGGCTAAGTGGTATTGTGCGCATCGAAACAATACAACTCTTATTACAGAAGTAAAAAGAATGTTAACAAAACTTTTTACGTGGAGATTTAGAAGTGGCAATTTTTGATTTAGTAGATTTCGACAATCATGAACAAGTTGTTTATTGCAGCGATGATGCAACAGGCTTAAAAGCTATCATAGCAGTACACAGTACTGCACTTGGACCAGCGGCAGGTGGCTGTCGTTTTTGGGATTATGTAAATGATGAAGCAGCATTAAAAGATGTTTTACGTTTATCAAAAGGCATGACCTACAAAAATGCTATGGCTGGGTTAAAACTTGGCGGTGGTAAAGGGGTTATTATTGGTAATCCTAGACACTTAAAGTCAGACGATTTATTCAAAGCCTATGGCAAAGCCGTTAATAATCTAGGTGGCCGTTATTACACCGCTGAAGATGTCAATATTACTACTGGTGATATGGCTATTGTTAATCAAGTTACCGACTATGTGTCGGGTCTTGAAGGAAAAAGTGGTAATCCAGGCCCCTTCACTGCGCTAGGTACTTTTTTAGGTATTAAAGCCGCGGTTAAGTTTAAATTGGGATCTGATGATTTAACCGGTATTAAAGTCGCTGTTCAAGGGCTTGGTAGTGTTGGTTATTCACTTTGTGAACGACTTCATGCTGCGGGTGCGAAATTAATCGTCACTGATATTAACCAAGAAATTTTAGATAAAGCCGTTACCGAGTTAGATGCAACAGTTGTTAGCTTAGACGATATTTACAAACAAGATGTTGAAGTATTTTCACCTTGTGCGTTAGGCGCGTCAATTAATGACGATAGTATTGCAGAGCTTAAAGCGGTGATCATTGCCGGCTGTGCTAATAACCAACTTGCAGAAAGTCGTCATGACCAAATCCTTTTAGACAAGGGTATTTTGTATGCCCCTGACTACGTTATTAACGCTGGGGGAATTATAAATGTTGCCCTTGAAATTTATCCTGAACCTTATTGTGCTGATAAGGCGACAAGTTTGGTCGAAAATATTTATCACACACTAATGAATGTTTTTGTAACAGCGAACGAGAAAAATTTACCAACAGGTAAAGTAGCTGATGAAATGGCGAGAGCTATAATAGCTAACGCTGGAAAATAATCTTCCCGTGTAAACTAAAAAGCCGCACGATATAAATAAAGTGCGACTTTTTTTTCGCTATAAATTGTTGGCATCAACTCACACCAACAATGTTATCAACTTATAGACTAATTAACGGGTAATGTTGGTACCTGAATACCTGACATTTCTAGCATTACTCTAACTACCTGACAGCTGTAACCAAATTCATTGTCATACCATACATACAATACAGCGCGATCGCCATCAACAATCGTTGCTTGAGAGTCAACAACTCCAGCGTATCGAGAGCCAACCAAGTCAGTAGAGACGATTTCAGTTGAAGCCGTATAATCTACTTGATTTTGTAACTTAGAATTTAACGAAATATTACGTAAGTAATCGTTTAACGCTTCTTTATCCGTTGATTTTTTCAAATTCAAATTCATGATAGCCATTGAAACATTTGGTGTTGGTACACGAATCGCATTACCCGTTAACAAACCTTTCAATTCAGGTAATGCTTTAGCAACCGCTTTAGCAGCACCCGTTGTACTAATAACCATATTTAATGGTGCACTACGACCACGACGAGGAGCCGGGTGGTAGTTATCAATTAAGTTTTGATCGTTAGTATATGAATGAACCGTTTCAACGTGACCATTCTTAATACCGAACTCATCGTTAATGGCTTTTAACACAGGTGTAATAGCGTTAGTGGTACAACTTGCTGCAGAAACAATTTTGTCATCCGCTAAAATCATATCTTGATTCACGCCATAAACGATATTTTTAATATCACCTTTAGCGGGTGCTGTTAACAATACCTTAGCAACACCTTTTGATTGTAAATGTTGTCCTAGACCTTCTTCGTCACTCCATACACCGGTGTTATCAACAACTAAAGCGTCATTAATACCATATTGGGTATAGTCGATTTCGCTAGGATTTTTTGCGTAGATGACTTGAATAAATGCACCATTAGCTTTAATGACACTATTTTCTTCATCGATAGTAATACTACCGTTAAAAGCACCATGCACTGAATCACGACGTAATAGGCTGGCACGTTTTGCTAAATCACCTTTACCACTTGGGCGAATAACAATAGCACGTAAATTTAATGTCGAGCAGGGTCCTGCGCGTTCAATTAACAGGCGCGCTAATAAGCGACCGATACGACCAAAACCATAAAGAACAACATCTTTAGACTTTTGTGGGTCAGTATTTTTATTAATTGATACTAATTCTTTTTCTAAAAACTGCTCAATTGACAGACCATTAGCTTTACCAAGAAATAAATAACGGTAGGCCAATTTACCGACATCAATACGTGCTGGCGCTAAATCCATGTGTCTTAATGCATCAATAAAAGGAAAGCTTTCACGTAAACGTAATTTACTGTCTTCATGTAGCGCAACAGATTTATGTGCTTTAATGATATCAATTGCAGAAGCATTAACTAATGGACGACCATAAATAGATACTTCGAGACCTTTGTTTCTGAAAAGTTGCCCTATAATAGGTTGCATATTTTCAGCAAATGTTTGGCGTTCTTGCCAGCTAGCTTGGTATTGTTCCTCAAGATGAGAAGTCATTGCGTAAACCTTTTTATTTCAGTCAATTGAACGATGAGTTATTATTAATATTAGCACTAATAACAATAATAATTAATTGCGGCACTATTGTAATCGAACCTGAAAACTTTCGCCACTAGTTACACATAATATCACGCTCAAATATGGGACAAAAATGAAGACAATAATAGCCTACTTCTCACTAATTTTTTTATTAACCGCTTGTGATAGCAAGCCAAACTTTGCTGAACTTTGTGAAAGTAATTCTGAAATCTGTAATGAATTTCAAGAAGACTCATGGTGTAAACGAGAACGTATTACGGTGGGTTTTTCTAATTTAGAGGAAAAATTGGCTAGTTCAGATCTACATAAATATCATCAACTCATTGCTTACGAAGATTATGCACAATGTATGGTTCATGCCTCAAAAATTGAGCATATTAAATTAAAACATAAACAAACGATGAGAGTTGATAACGCAATTCAAGCACAGAATCGTATCAAAGAAATATCAAAAGAAACAATAACCTCAGATCACCCTCACCTGCTCTACTATCACTGGTCGAGATATATCAACGAAGAATCTTTAAATAAATTTTTAGCACAAGAAGGGACAAAAGCCCTTGAAAATTCAAGGTCGCAATATAACTTAGCAACGCATTATACAAAAAAAGATCCTAAAAAGACCTTAACGTTACTTTATCGAGCTTTGCAATTATACCAGCCAGATCAGAAAATAAATGCAGAAATCTTTCAGTCAATAGCAACGATATTTATAGAAAAGCAAGATGTTAAAAAAGCTTATCTTTGGTTAAGAATTTTACGTTTACATTCGCCAGAAAATAAAGAAGTGACTGAAAAGTCTTTAAATAATTATGTTGTAGGTTATAAATTAAATAAAACATTATTAGATAAAATTGCCAATATAACCTTAGATAAAATTGAAGCAGGAACCTTTGAGTCACCAAAGGTTTAGGTTTAATCAAGAGATTAAACCTTGTCTTTTTAAAGTGCGCTAAACTGTAAACTTAATGAATTAACACAATAACGTTTACCGCTGGGTTGTGGGCCGTCATCAAATACATGACCAAGATGAGAGTCACACGTACTGCAAGTGATTTCTGTACGCATCATTCCAAGGCTGTCATCTTCAATGTAGGCGACATTTGGGCTAATAGCGGCAGAAAAACTTGGCCAACCACAACCCGATTGAAATTTATCCGTTGAAGAAAAGAGCTCCTTTTCACAACAGGCACAATGATAAACACCGGCTAGCCAATGATCGTTATACTCGCCACTGAACGGTTGCTCTGTGGCAGCCAAGCGACATACTCGAAAGGCCTCGGGTGTTAACTTATCTTGATAAGGGTCTTTAGACATATATTTTCACCTTTTTATTTTGAATGACCAAATTCGATCATTTCACGCTCAGGGTCTGACCATTCAACGTGAAATTTCTTTCCTGGTGTTTGATCAACCCGTTCAAAAGTATGAGCACCAAAAAAGTCTCTTTGTGCCTGTAATAAATTTGCAGGAAGAACAGCGGTACGCATAGCATCATAATAGGTTAACGATGAACTTATTGCACTGGTTGAAATTCCCATTAAAGCGGTTTCTGCAACAGTTTTACGCCAATTTAATTGATGAGCATTTAACTGATCAACAAAGAATGCATCTAGCATTAAATTTTCTAACTTCGCATTACGTTTAAAAGCATCGGTAATAGATTGTAAAAATGCTGCACGGATAATACAACCGGCTCGCCATATTTTTGCAATACTGGCAAAATCCAGTTCCCAATCATGCTCTTGCTCCGCTTGCTTCATTAATTGAAAACCTTGGGCATAAGCACAAATTTTCGCACAGTAAATGGCATCATGTAAACGAGCAATAAACGCTGTTTTTTCTTGTGTATTTAAGATCTTAGCCTTAGGACCGTTAAGCAGACTTGAACTCTGCACTCTTAAATTTTTAAATGAAGAGATGGAACGTGCGTACACCGCTTGGGCAATGGTGGGGGCTGGTGTACCTAATTCTAAACTGCTCATCGCAGTCCACAAGCCTGTGCCTTTTTGCCCTGCTTTATCAAGAATCAAATCCACTAGCGGGATGTTATCTTCGGTCACTCTATGGCGAAGTACCTCAACAGATATTTCCATTAAATAACTGTCTAAAGGACCTTGGTTCCATTGTTCAAAAATATCAGCAATCTCATCTGTTGATAAATTTAAACCCGCACGTAAAGTATGATAAGCCTCACAGATAATTTGCATATCCGCATATTCAATACCATTATGAACCATTTTTACATAATGACCCGCCCCAGCTGGGCCAATATAAGCGGTACAAGGTTCACCTTTTTTAATGGTTTCCCCTGGTTTAGTCCGCTCTAAAGGTTTGCCTGTTTCGGCGTCAACCTTAGCTGATATTGCTTCCCAAATAGGTTTAATGCGTGTCCATGCATATGGAGAGCCGCTGGGCATTAAAGCAGGTCCAAATCGAGCGCCGACTTCACCACCTGAGACAGCTGAAGAAAATAAAATAAAGTTATTCTTATATTTTTTCTCACGAGCAACGGTATCAACCCACAGACTATTACCCGTATCAATAATAATATCATCGGGTTGAATACCCGCGCCAATCAAACTCTCAGAGACTTGATCAACAGGAGCACCAGCAGGTACAGAAAGTACAATAAGATGGGGAGTTTTTAATCGCGATAATAATTCTGTATATGATGAGCAACCGTGAACACGTTGCTTATTTTCACCATTTTCCAATTTGTCTTGGGCAATAACGCCAAGCACTTTTTCATTATCTAAATCAAAAGCAGCAATACTGTAACCGTTGTCGGCTAAGTTTAGCACCAAATTTTTACCCATTACACCAAGGCCAATAAAGCCGATGTCACACAAACTATTGTCTTGTGTCATAGTAGAAAGTCCATAAATACTGAGAAATACAATGGCATTTATTCTACCATGAACGAAACTAAGCCACTAGCAATTAAAGTTGACCCAACTCGTAATAAAACGCCCTTTTTATCAAAAAAAGGCCAAATATGACAAGTATCGCTTGTATAAATCTCAAAATGATGTAATTTTACTACATTATTTTCATTTGGAATTTTAACATGACTATTAAAGTTGGCATCAATGGTTTTGGCCGTATCGGTCGTTTTGTATTTAGAGCTGCTGCGCAGAGAAGCGACATTGAAATTGTCGGTATTAATGATTTAATCGACATTGACTACATGGCTTACATGCTTAAGTATGACTCAACGCATGGTCGTTTTAACGGTACGGTAGAAGTTAAAGATGGTCAGTTGATTGTTAATGATAAAGTTATTCGCGTTAGCGCTATCCGTAACCCCGAAGAACTAAAATGGGATGAAATAGATGTTGATGTTGTTGTTGAATCAACCGGTTTATTTCTAACTGATGAGACAGCACGAAAGCATTTGATCGCAGGAGCTAAAAAAGTTGTGCTTTCTGCCCCTTCAAAAGATGACACCCCAATGTTTGTCTGTGGTGTAAACCTCAAT
This sequence comes from Colwellia sp. BRX10-4, assembly GCF_014077465.1. Lineage (NCBI taxonomy): Bacteria > Pseudomonadati > Pseudomonadota > Gammaproteobacteria > Alteromonadales > Colwelliaceae > Colwellia > Colwellia sp. BRX10-4. The sequence continues at coordinate 52,950 of NZ_JACGVZ010000012.1, read as the reverse complement.
GAGTATAAAGGCGAAGATATTGTATCAAACGCCTCATGTACTACTAATTGCCTAGCACCTATTGCTAAGGTTCTTAATGATAATTGGGGAATTGAAAGTGGTTTAATGACGACGGTTCATGCAACTACAGCAACACAAAAAACTGTTGATAGCCCTTCAGCTAAAGATTGGCGTGGTGGCCGTGGTGCAGGACAAAATATAATCCCTTCATCTACGGGTGCTGCAAAAGCGGTTGGTAAAGTTATCCCTGAATTAAATGGCAAACTCACTGGTATGGCCTTTCGTGTACCAACACCAAATGTATCTGTTGTAGATCTGACCGTTAATTTAAAAAGTAGCGCAACCTATCAAGAAATTTGCGATGCGATGAAATCAGCAGCTCATGGTGATTTGCAAGGCATATTAGGCTATACCGAAGATCAAGTAGTTTCTAATGATTTCATTGGCGAAACGTGTACTTCAGTCTTTGATGCGGGTGCGGGTATAGCACTAACCGATAAGTTTGTAAAAATTGTTTCTTGGTACGACAATGAAATTGGTTATTCAAACAAGGTACTTGATTTAGTGGCTTACGTCAGCGCTTATAAAAATTAATATTCTTTAGAAAAAAAGTTATATCAAAAAAGCCAAATATCTTTATTTGGCTTTTTTATTGAGATAAATTTTAGTCAAAGCCCCTTACTTGAACAACCTTGACTAGTCGATTTAAGGCCCTCACCGATAAACATCCCACAAAGATGTTATCTAGCTATAGACTGCCTTTACTTGCCTGTAAAAGGATATGTGAGGATTGATGTCAGGCGGACAATAAGTCGTATAAATAAAAAAGGCTGAAGCACTATCAATAGCGCTTCAGCCTTTTTGGTATTCGCTTTACGCGTTATTTTACATGAGCAAGTGCTTGTTTCGCTAATTCAGTAATTTTAGCCCAATCTTTATTTTTAATTATGTCGTCGGTAACCAACCAAGAGCCACCACAACAAGCAACGTTTGATAAGGCTAAGTAGTCCTTAACATTACTTAAATTGATACCACCTGTTGGACAAAAGCGAATGTCAGGGAATGGTCCGCCCATTGATTGAATCGCTTTAACACCACCAGAAGCTTCTGCGGGGAAAAACTTCAAATGATCATAGCCAAAGTCAATTCCGTCCATCATTTCTGAAATTGATGAAATTCCTGGTATAAGGGCAATATTACCTTCATTACCCGCTTTTAATAAATCTTTTGTTAAGCCTGGACTTATTGCAAACTTAGCCCCTGCTTCTTGACAGCGTTGCAGCATTTCACGATTTGTTACTGTACCAGCGCCAACACAAGCTTCTGGTAACTCTTGCGCGATAATTTTAATGACATCAAGTGCCGCTGGTGTGCGCAAAGTTACTTCTAATACTTTTATGCCAGCAGCGAGTAAGGCTTTAGCAATAGGTAAGGCATCTTCAACATCTTTAATAACAAGAACAGGCACAATAGGCCCCATAGCGAAAATTTCTTTTGGCGATAACTGCCAATTATTTGTTATGGTCATGATTTAGATGTGTCCTTTCATTGAAGATAATTGTTGACGAATATAGGCAGACGCCCCTAACAAACCGGGTTGATTTTCGGTGATCACATACGTCGGAATATTGTTAATAAAACTAGATAGTCGGCCTTTTGTATCAAAACGCTGTCTAAAATTACTGTTTTTGATGAAATCTATAAAACGAGGCACAATGCCACCGGCAATATATACACCACCAAAACAACCTAATGTTAAGGCTAAGTTACCGGCAAAGCTGCCTAAAGTATTACAAAATTGATGCAAGGCTTTTTCACATAGTGGGCATGAGCCATCTATCGCTTTAGCGGAGATTTGTTCAGCTGACAAATTACTTTTTGGCAAGTTATCAATTGACAAAAAAGCTTGATAAATTTGCTCTAACCCTCTGCCACAAAGTAATTGTTCATAGGATATTCTATGCTGCTTAGTTTCAAGTAAATAACTTAATATTTTAATTTCATCTGCATCAACAGGAGCAAAGTCGACATGGCCTCCTTCCCCTCCTAAACAACACCAACCGTCGATGGTCGGTACTAAATTAGCAACACCTAGCCCGGTACCAGGACCACAAATAGAAATAGGCTTGTCGGCAATTGCGACCCCTTCCCCAATTTGCACTTTTTGTGCTTGTGTTAGCAAAGGTACTGCATGTGCTATTGCGGTATAGTCATTTATTAAAAATAACTGACTAATACTCAATGCTTTTTTCAAGGTCGATTGAGAAAATGTCCATGGCAAGTTAGTCATGGTAATTTGATCTGTTTCAACCGGACAAGCAATGGCTAAACATGCATTGATTGTTTTACCTGCAGAGTTATGTAACGCTAAATAAACGCTAATAACATCGGCTAAGCTATCATATTGGTCGCACTGATAAGTTTTAATATCTGAGGTTTGACCATCGTCATTAACTAGGCCAAACCTGATATTAGTCCCGCCAATGTCAGCAACTAAGTTAAGTATTGACTCACTCACGAAGCTTTACCATCAATATCAGTTTCATCAAATAATGAACAAGCACCGGTTTCAGCAGTACTTAAATTACGACGCATAAAACCAAAAAGCTCTCGGCCCATGCCTTGATGATGACCATTGACTTGAAAAATAGCATTGTCACGTTGGGCAAGCTCTGCTTCGTCAACCATTAAGGTTAACTCTCCAGTTTCGCCGTCAACTAAAATCATATCACCGGTTTTCACTTTCGCGATTAAACCGCCATCTAGGGCTTCTGGGCACAAATGAATAGCAGCAGGTACTTTACCTGAGGCGCCAGACATACGCCCATCAGTTACCATAGCGACCTTAAAACCTTTGTCTTGGAGAACACCAAGTGGTGGTGTTAGTTTATGCAATTCAGGCATGCCACGCGCTTTCGGTCCTTGGAATCTAATAACAGCAACAAAATCTTTTTCTAATTCACCCGCATCAAATGCTGCTTGTAATTCATGTTGATCTTCAAAAACGACGGCAGGTGCTTTAATAACAAAACTACCTTCACGCAATGAAGATGTTTTAATGACAGAGACACCTAAGTTCCCCTTAAGAACACGTAAGCCGCCAGTAGCTTTGAACGGGCTTGAAACCGTTGCAATAATAGTATCGTCAAGAGATTTTTCAACACAATCAACCCACTTAAGTTCACCGCTTTCGAGTACAGGTTTTTTAGTGTAGCGTGTTAAACCGCGGCCACAGATAGTTTCAACATCTTCAAAAACTAAACCGCCCTCAATCAATTCTCTAAAGAGTAGTGCCATACCACCAGCTTCTTGAAATTGATTTATATCTGCTTCACCGTTCGGGTAGATACGTGTTAATAGTGGCACTGCTTCAGATAAATCATTAAAGTCTTGGAAGTTAATGATAATACCCGCTGCTTTTGCAAATGCAATAATATGCATGGTTAAGTTCGTTGAACCGCCCGTCGCAAGTAAGGCAACAATTGCATTAACAATTGAACGCTCATCGACCATTTTGCCAATCGGCATATAGTTGCCCGACTGTTGCGTTAAACGAGTTGCTTGACGTGCTGCTGCTTTTGTTAGTTCTTCACGAAGCTGCGTATTCGGTGCGATAAATGAAGCGCCAGGTAAATGAAGTCCCATGACTTCAACAACCAGTTGATTTGAGTTGGCTGTGCCAAAGAAAGTACAAGTACCCGCAGAGTGATAAGAGGCAGATTCAGCCTCAAGCAGCTCTTCTTCGTTGGCTTCACCTTTAGCATATTGCTGGCGAACACGTGCTTTTTCTTTGTTTGGTAAACCTGAAGGCATAGGGCCCGCAGGAATAAATACTGTGGGTAAATGTCCAAAAGTCATACTGGCAATCAACAAGCCCGGTACGATTTTATCACAGATGCCCATCATTAATGCGCCATCAAACATATTATGCGATAAGCCAACCGCTGCAGACATTGCAATAACATCTCGGCTCATTAGGCTTAAATCCATACCCGGTTGGCCTTGAGTAACACCGTCACACATAGCCGGTACACCGGCTGCGAATTGTGCAACACCACCCGCATCTCTCACTGCTGCTTTAATAATCGCAGGATAAGTTTCATAGGGCTGATGAGCAGATAACATATCATTGTAAGCTGAAACAATAGCGATGTCTGAGTGATGTATACCACGTAATGAGGCCTTGTCTTCTTTACCACAAGCAGCAAAACCATGAGCTAAGTTACCACACGACAAACCGGCACGATGGACTGTTTGAGAGCTTTCGGCTTCTATCTTAGCTAAATATTTAGCTCTACTACCTTTACTACGCTCAATAATTTCATTAGTAATAGCGACGATTTTTTCATTCATTTTAATAGTCATATGTTACTCCGCCCAATACACTTGTGTATTGATATCTGGGTTTTGTAAAAATGCCCTTATTGGCATTTCTGTTTGATTGTTACTTGAAAGTGCTTTTTCTAAAACGACCTTTTTACCTGCACCACAAACATGCAAAATAATATTTTTACTCTGCGCTAAATGAGCATAAGTAAAAGTTATACGGTCGTTAGGAGCCGTTTTGGGGACAACCTTCATTAGAGCATCAGTATTATCAAGCGCAAGTGCTGATGATATTTGCTCGCTACAGGGGAATAAAGAAGCGGTATGACCGTCTTCACCCATGCCAAGAATAAGGACATCTAAGGGCAATAACTGGCTTTTAGCATCAGTATTTAATTGCACTAGGGTTGATTGATCACATTCACCCTCTTTTTTAAGGTGAAAAAATTGTGCTGCAGCTGCTTTATTTTTTAACAGGTTTTCATGTACCAAACGGGTATTACTTGCCTCAGACTCAAACTCAACCCAACGTTCGTCCGCTAAAGTGACGGTTACGTTTTGCCAATCAATATCTTTAGTCGATAAAGCCGTAAAAAAACCTTTGGGTGTAGACCCGCCAGAAACAGCTAAGCTTGCTTTGCCTTTCTGGCTCAAAGCGTTTGATAAAATTTCAGCGACAGTATTGGCTAAGGCATTATCTAAATCTGTTCGCTGAGCGAAATTGTTTAATTGGTACATAGTTATTTCCTGAAATTCACGTTATCTCTGAAATTTATTTATTCAACCCACTGGCGATCATCACGAGCGATCATAGAAAGAGAGGCTACGGGTCCCCAAGTTCCAGCAGGATAAGCTTTAGGGGGTTCATTACTTGTCTTCCAGGCTTCGATAATACTATCAGCCCAAGTCCAAGCCGCTTCGACTTCATCACGACTAACAAATAACGATTGATTACCGTTGATAACTTCTAGCATCAATCGTTCGTACGCATCGACAACACGCTGATCTTCATAAGTCTCTGAAAAACTCAAATCAAGCTTATTTTCTTGAATATGCATTTGTGAAGCAATACCTGGAATTTTATTCATCATCTGTAATTCAACGCCTTCGTCAGGTTGTAAACGAATCGTTAACTTATTTGCCGGTAGATCAGCATGGCTATCCTTGAAGATATTATGCGCCTGAGGTTTAAATTGCACTACTATCTCACTGTGCTTTGCAGGCATTCTTTTACCCGTACGAAGGTAAAAAGGCACGCCAGCCCAACGCCAATTATCAATTTCTGCTTTTATAGCAACAAAAGTTTCGGTATCACTTTTTTGATTAGCATCTTTTTCATTTAAGTAACCCGGCACAGGTAAACCATTTAAGTAACCATCGGCGTACTGACCACGAACTGTTTTTTCTTTCACATTCAGGCGATTAATAGGCGCGAGAGCTTTAACTGCCTTTAACTTTTCAACACGAATACTTTCTGCACTTAAATCAGCAGGAGGCTCCATCGCTAAGAGTGATAATATTTGTAATAAATGGTTTTGTATCATGTCGCGCATTTGTCCTGCGTCGTCATAAAAACCCCATCGTCCCTCAATTCCAACACTTTCAGCAACCGTTATCTGTACATGGTCAATACTATTACGGTCCCAGTTATTGGTAAAAAGTGAATTGGCAAAACGCAGTACTAATAGATTCAGTACTGTTTCTTTTCCTAAATAGTGATCGATACGATAAATTTGGTTTTCATTGAAATGACGAGAAACTTGATCGTTAATAACTTTTGATGATGCAAGGCAGTTGCCAATCGGTTTTTCCATCACAACACGGTCAGCGTCAGTAATAAGTTTAGCTGACTTTAAACCGTCGGTAATATCACCATAAATAGCAGGAGGCGTTGAAAAATAATAAACACGTGTATCATGGCCACCTTTTAACGTTGCAGCTAAGTTACTATAAGAGACAGTGTCTTTAAAATCTAACTGTTGATAAACCATACGGCTAATAAAACGAGCAAGTACTTCTTCGTTTAAGCCTTCTTTAACAAACTCAGTAAGATTCTCAATAACAAAAGCCGTAAATTCTTCTACCGAATGGTCTTGTCTGGCGACACCTAAAATTCGACTTTCTATATTTAATAAGCCGGCTTGGTCTAATTGATATAAAGCGGGTAATAATTTGCGACGAGACAAGTCACCAAGTGCACCAAAAATAACAATTTCACTGGCAGACTGAAGATCAGAATTTTTCATAAACAATATCTCTTTTTTTGGCATTCTTTATTGAACACTGATAATAACTAAAATTACCTCATCAATAAAGCTAGCACATATTGTAACTAAACTACATTTATCCATAATTTAACGGGTATATTGGCATCAGTAAAGAACTTTTTGTAATTAAATTACATTTTAGGTATTATGGATAAATAAAAGCTTTACGCGGCAATTTTACTCGAAGTTCATAGTTGGTTAGTGGTTATTCGTATGAAACATTAATTAAAGGTTTGCTAAAAATTGCCAATATGTTTTATATTAGCTGTAATTATGAAATAAATTTTCATTATTCTCGTCATTTAGACAGAAAATTAATTACAATTATTGTAAAAAGTAGGATTGACCGACATGAATATATTAGAAAAGATCGCCGAAGAATTAGATACTTTCAGTAAATCTGAACGTAAGGTGGCAGAGGTAATATTGTCTTCTCCAGGTACCGTTATTCATGCCAGTATCGCTGCTTTAGCTAAACAAGCAAATATCAGTGAGCCTACTGTTAATAGGTTTTGTCGTCGTTTAGATACTAAAGGTTATCCCGACTTTAAACTTCATTTAGCGCAAAGTTTAGCCAATGGTACCCCTTATGTTAACAGGCATGTTGATGAAAACGATACGGCTGATGAATATACAGATAAAATTTTTGAATCAACCATGGCAAATCTTGAATTAGCCCGTAAAAGTTTAGATGCAAATGTGATCAACCGATCTGTTGATGTGTTAACCCAAGCGAACAAAATTTCATTTTTTGGCTTGGGCGCTTCCGCTGTTGTTGCTCATGATGCTTTAAATAAATTCTTTCGCTTTAATGTGCCAGTAGTTTATTTCGATGACATATTAATGCAACGTATGAGTGCTATAAATAGTCGCCAAGGTGATGTTGTTGTTGTAATTTCTCATACGGGACGAACCAAGTCATTGGTTGAGGTCGCCAGTTTAGCAAAAGAAAATGATGCCATCGTTATCGGTATTACAACGGCGGGTAGTCCTCTGGCAAAAGAATGTAATATCGTTTTATCTGTTGATGTTGCTGAAGACACCGATTTATATATGCCTATGTCATCACGTATCGCTCAACTTGCACTGATTGATGTATTAGCAACAGGCTTTACCTTAAGGCGCGGTACAAAATTTAGAGAGAACTTAAAGAAAGTTAAAGACAGTTTACGTAGCTCTCGTTTTGAGCGCAAAGACTAACCAGCATTATCGATGGCGACTAACACTGATTTGTTTATCGTCAAAATTAAACAATATTATAATAAGGATTAAGATGCCTAGAAGAACTAAAATTGTAGCGACCTTAGGGCCAGCCACTGACGACAGAGCCGTATTAAAAGAAGTATTAGCCGCTGGTGTAAATGTGGTTCGTTTAAACTTCTCTCATGGTATTCCACAAGATCATATTGACCGTGCCAACAATGTTCGCGAAATAGCTAAAGAACTGGGTATATATGTTGGTATTTTAGGTGATTTACAAGGCCCTAAGATACGCGTATCAACCTTTAAAAATGGTCCAATTAAATTAGCCATTGGTGATAAATTTGAACTTGACGCAGAATTGCCAAAAGGTGAAGGCTGCCAAGAAAAAGTGGGTATCGATTACAAGAAATTACCACAAGATGTCGTCCCTGGCGATATTCTTTTACTTGACGATGGCCGTGTGCAATTAAAAGTTTTAAGTACACAAGGGCAATCAGTTTTCACCGAAGTAACGGTGGGTGGACCCTTATCAAACAATAAAGGTATTAATCGTCAAGGCGGTGGCTTAACAGCGCCAGCACTGACAGCTAAAGATAAAGAAGATATTAAATTAGCGGCAAAAATTAATGTCGACTTCTTAGCGGTCTCTTTTCCTCGTGATGCTGCAGATATGCGTGAAGCACGTTTATTAGCGCAAGAAGCCGGTTGTGATGCACGCTTAGTGTCTAAAATTGAACGCGCAGAAGCAGTAAATGATGATAAAGTGCTTGATGAGATTATTCTAGCCTCAGACGTTGTCATGGTTGCTCGTGGTGATTTAGGTGTTGAAATTGGCGATGCTGCATTAGTGGGTAAGCAAAAACATATAATCGCTCGTAGTCGTCAGTTAAACCGTGTTGTTATTACAGCAACACAAATGATGGAGACCATGATTGAAAACCCTATGCCAACCCGTGCTGAAGTTATGGATGTTGCAAATGCTGTGCTTGATGGTACTGATGCAGTCATGCTCAGTGCTGAAACTGCTGCAGGGAAATACCCGGTAGAAACAGTAAAAGCGATGGCATCAGTATGTATTGGCGCTGAAGAGCATCGTTCAGTAAATATTTCAAACCACCGTAATGAGCTCACATTTTCTGAGATTTCAGAAACTATCGCAATGTCAGCCATGTATTCAGCTAATCACCTAGTGGGTGTTAAAGCGATTATATCATTGACTGAGTCTGGACATACCAGCAAAATCATGTCGCGTATTACTTCAGGTTTACCTATTTATTCTTTATCTCGTCATCAGAAAACATTAAATAAAACCGCTATTTACCGTGGTGTTTATCCTGTTGAATTTGACTCTACACATTTTCCTGATGAAGAGTTATCTAATGCGGTACTCAATAAGGTCTTAACTAAAGCAGACTTAAAAGTTGACGACATAGTGATATTCACCCACGGTGATATGATGGAAACGGTTGGCGCAACGAATACAATGAAAGTATTAACCGTAACAAAAAAACATCTCAGCTAATTAATTGCTATGACCCATTAAGGTAAAGCTTCAGCGGTTACTTTAAGCTGACGGGCAAAATGTTTAGATCTAAAAGGGTAGCTCAATAGCTACCTTTTTTTATGTGCAAAATATAATCAAGGTAAATAATGACGGATGCAAAAAACTTCCTTAAAATAGATTTTACTAGATAAGGTTAAAAACGATTATGATGATAAAAAAGATTGTGCTATTAACCAGTGGTGGCGATGCCCCCGGCATGAATGCCGCGATACGTGCAGTTGTAATTGCTGCGCATCACTATGCATTACCCACGGTTGGTTTTTTTTCTGGCTATAACGGTTTAATTGAAGCGAGTTCAACATTGCTAAAACCTGCAAGTGTTAATGGCATCATCCACCGAGGAGGCACTATTTTAAAAAGTGCTCGCTGCCCTGCCATGCTTACTGAGTAAAGCTTAGAATCAGCCGCAGCAACCCTTAAAAAAGAAAAAATAGACGCCTTAATTGTTATTGGCGGCGATGGCTCTTTTAACGGTTTACTGGCGTTAAATAAACATTGGCCAGGAACTATTATAGGTATTCCAGGGACCATAGATAATGATATTGATGGTACAGATTTCACCATAGGCTTTTCTACTGCAGTCAATACCGGTATTGAAGCGATAGATAAAATACGTGACACGGCAGAAGCTTTTGAGCGCATTTTTATTGTTGAAGTCATGGGTAGGCGAAGTGTACACATCACTTTTAATGTCGGTATCGCCAGTGCAGCTGAGCAAATATTGTCTTTTGAGAATTTCTCTCAAGCCGACGAGCAAGAAAAGCTCAGCCATTTAGCTCAAGAAATCAAACAAGCACAGCACAATAGGCATGCCAGTTATATTATAGTTATTGCCGAGAACTTATGGCCCAGTGGCGCAGTAAAGCTCGCTAAGCAATTAAAACAGACTTCAAACATTGACTGTACTGCGTGTATACTTGGCTATATTCACGAGGTGGTTCACCGGTAGCTAAAGACCGAATATTAGCAACAAAAATGGGGGTTGCTGCTGTACAAGCGCTAATAGCAGGAAAGAGTAACGTTATGATTGGCGAGCGTAATAATCAATTACTCACAGTTCCCCTAGACGTTGCCGTTCAACATAAAGAAAAAGTCAGTGAAAGCTTAGTTTCAGCACAAGAAAATATTCTCGCCTTAACAACGCAGTAACTGCCTACAAAAAAGCTTAAGCAACAGGCATAAGCTTTTGGGGTATCAGATCAAGTCGCTGAGCTAAAATAACTTAAATACCGAGCTCTTTACACCATTGACAAGCAGCAACAAACTCTTGTTGAATAAAAGCTTCGTCAAGAGAATACATTTCAATTAATTGCTTTATGTTTTCACCATCACCCGTGATGTACTTCATCGCAAAATCAAGTAATTCACCGAGTAAACCTGAGTGGTCAACTAGCGCGTTTTCAATTGGAATGGCGAGTGGCATTGTTTTAACGATTTCGTTAATCGGCATACGCAAAATAATTTCAATAGCACTTAATAAGCCGGTAATAAAAGCAAAATCACTGATCTCTTTAAAGGCACCTTCTTTGGCTAATGCCGTCATTAATTTTGCAGTAATAAGTGCCTGCTTAGATATTTCATCGGTCTTGTCGGTTGTCAATTTAGACAAAGCAAGAATAGTCACAAACTGTTTAAGTTTATCTTCACCTAAATAGGCAGCGGCTTGTTTTAATGACGTAATTTCAATACGAGTTGATGTTGCTACATTATTAACCATTTTTAATAAGCCAACAGTTAAGTTAACATCATGACTGATAATAGTGGCAATGTTGTCAAAATCTAATGGTGAGTGAAATGTTTCACTGATCAAATGCAACATTTGTGTTTTGATTGGCGCAAGTGTTTGCCCCTCTACTATCTCAGGCTCGTGATAAAAATACCCTTGATAATAATCAAATCCGACTTCTGCTAAAGCTTGTAATTGAAAGTTAGTTTCTACTTTTTCTGCGGCAAGTTTAATGTTGTGATCTTTTAGACGCTCGATAACTTTATGTAGACGTTTTGGGTTAACTTTATCGGTATCAACCTTAATAATTGCTATATATGGAAATAAAACATCCCACTTTTCATCAAGGTCATATTCAGTTAACGCAACTTTATAACCTTTATCAAAATAAAACTTAACGATTTTAAACAAACTTTCTGTTGGTACTTTATGGCCAACAAGTTCGATAACAATAGATTTTTTATCGAACATAAGCGGATATTTATTAATTAGACATTTTTCAGTAAAATTAATAAAAGCAAGTTTTCCCATACTGATGGAGCGAATGTCACCTTGTAGGTGATTTTGAATAATTAATTTAGAGCTGACAACGTCTGAATCAATGTCAGGAAATTGGTTATCTGTGCTATCTCTAAAGAGCAGCTCGTAACCAATCGTGGCATGGTTTCTATCGAGTATCGCTTGTCTTGCTATATAAGTGTTATACATATATTAGAGCTAAAATTTTATTAATTATTATTAACTTAAACATACCCTATTTTTCTTTGAATTGTAAAGTAAATAAGCCGCTAAGCCGTTATTTTATTGTCAATATTATTATAAGCATTTATACGCTACGCAAATAAGCGAATGAAATCGGTAACCTATATACAGTTGATTAATTTCAGCTCTTTATTTCATTTAATCCTAAATGGCGCGGTTAATAACGCCTGCGCTAAAGGGATATCTTGATAATGATTTTCACGAATATTATGAATAAATTTCAATGTTTTAAATGCATCAAACCAAACAACTAGCTGTTTATTAAACTGCTTTTCACTATTATTTATTTGTTTTTCAACAAAAGCTGCAAAACCTATGTGATTTAGTGCCGTTATTATTGGCTCTGATAACGGTTCTAACCATGCGATTAAATCGCCGCGATGGTGCCATAAATTTGCAAAAGCAGACAATACAGCTTTGAGCAATGTAAATACTTGAGGATGGTAATAACAATAATCTAGGTGACTTGCTTGTAAATCAAGAATTTTTTGCACAGCAGGTCCAGTCCCAAAAGGCACCCGTTGAGACGTTCTGGCTTCAAGCGTGACTGTTACCTCTTCAATAAATTCAACATCGCCTAACTTAGCCAATTTATTTATTAAATAAAAATCTTCCCCAGCACTCCGCTTTGGGAAACCACGAGCCTGAACATAGACTTCCGCTTTAAACGCTAAAGTACTCCCAATAGTAAAAAAGGCATAGGGTGAATCGGCATAATGTAAGCCCGCAACATAATAGCGTAAAGCGCTTTCATAAAGAAAATTAGCCTGATGAATACTTTTATCTTCACTGCTATGCTTAAAGTTAAAACAGCAAACTACGGTATTTTTATCACGTGTATGTAAAGCGTTAAAATAATCATCGGGTAAGTAAGCATCTGCATCACTAGAACAGATCCAAGTTTGTCTGATGCGGTTTACTGAAATTAAATAAGCGCTGAGATCAGTACCTATTTTACGTGCCAGCCCTACGCCTTGATCTTTATCAATAGCATGAGTAAAACGGTCAACCACTAACAGCCATGTTTGACTTTGCGTTACCTTAATCAAGGTCAGGTTATTGTTTTTCCAGCAGTTATCACCACAAGAAAGTGCATATTGATAAAGTGCTTTTTGTTGATTTATCTCGTTATAATTAGCCACTGAATTATCTTCGCGTAACGATATAGTAACAGACTCGGCGATAAGTTCGGTAATAGGTTCGTTAATGACCAGCACCATAAGTACTGGAGATTTTGAAAGTGGTGAAGCTAAAAAACGCTCAATAAAAGCGTTTGTTTCTTGATAAGCAGGAATAACCACAACATGGTCAACAGTAAACTCATTAGGTAATCCTGATTCATATTGAGCTAGTACCGCAACTTCACTTTCAGCATAGCGACTAAAATATTGGTTAAACACTTTTGACATCAGCTTACCCGTTAACCATTTATCGTTAAATAATTAATGCAGAGCCGCTCTAAAGGGAAGTTTTGCACAAATTTCAGCTTCTAATGTCAGTACTTCTTCTAAACGTATATTAACTTCGTCTTTATCAAAATATTCATAAGCGAGTTCGATAAACAAATTTTTATGCTTTTCTTCAGACTTTGCAATCGCGTCATATAAGACTTTGTCTTTGCCTTCGGGCAATGCTTGGGCAATAAGCGAAAAACGTTCATAACCTCGTGCCTCAATCACACCAGCAACGATTAATCTGTCCATAAAAAATACTTCTGCACCATTACGAAAGGCTTTACGAATTTGGGTAATATAAGGGTCTTTGGTGTCAGCGCCGAGCTGAATGCCACGCGCATTGATTAATTTTAACACTTGTTTAAAATGAATGAGCTCTTCTATCGCTAAGTCAGCCATAGCTTTAACCATATTTTTTCTATCGGGATAATGAGAGATCATTGACATCGCCATACCTGACGCTTTTTTTTCTGCGGTTGCATGATCAAGTAAAAAAGCATTGAAATCAGCAAGAGCAACTTGCGCCCATTCTTTTGGTGTATGGTATTTAAGTTCAAACATAAAACTACTTATTATTGAAAGAGGAAATTTGCCCACTATTTTATAGGAAAATAGCGGGCGAACAAACATAAATGTTCACTTGTTTGTCAAAGTCGCTTTATGACTTACTTACTTAACTTTTTCAATCGTAAGCTCACTAATACCAGTAATAATAACCAGTAAATACTGCCACTACTTGATTGCTCAGGATCGGTTTTCTTGGCAACTTCAGCATTAGGCACAACGGCAACACCACCTGGGTCGTCGATAATACCGTTAACCAAACCATCCGCATCGTTTGCACCGCCATCTTCGATCAGTAAACGTACACATTGATGCCCCTCAGTTAAACCTGTCTGATATAAAGCACTCTGTGGTGGTGGACAAACATCGTTATCTGCTGGACTAGACGCTAAGGTATTTTTACTGTTTTCAACAAAGTTTTGCCAACCATTGTCAGGATTAAATTTCCGGTAAAGCGCATTTTGTGGAATACCATCATTTAACGGAATAACCACAGCTGCAGAGGCACCAAACGGAGTCACCTGATGAATTTCAAAATCAAAGTAATCACTACGATGATCATAGGTATCCGTTGCTACTAAACCGGTTGCATCCATCTCTTGTTGTGTCATTTGCACACCATCTGAAAACTGCTGTAACGCATATTTACCCAAGCGTAATTTTAAGCCCGGCTCAGTTTCCATTAACTTAGTTTGACCGGCATTAACATGTAATGGCTGTAAATAAGCAATATCGTTATTATCTAAGAATGCCGGAACACCATCGTTATCGTCATCAGCATAACCTTCAATATTATCTGCGATACCATCACTGTCCGTATCACTACCGTCGAGTCGAGCTAAAATGCTATTAACCGGAATACTAAGGCGATGAGTTTGTGACAATTCGCCACTGCCATTATCAGTAACACTGACTTCTACCGTAATTAATCCTCTTATTTCTTCAGGTAAAACAAAGTTGTCAGGTTGCAAATAGACCTTTAATTGACTGGCACTTATTTCGGCATTGATATACTCAGGCAGTAACCAATTAATAATGTGTGAATCATTTGGATTATCATCATTTATCTGTAGCTCTATGGTCACTTCACCTTGGTCTTTACTGATACTAGAAACCGCTATATTTTGCTGAGTCATACGCAATTGTGTTGTCGGTACTATATTATTTTCAGTAATAACTATGGTGTGGCTATTATTGACACCGGCATTGATTTCATTACCAAAACTGAGCACAAGCTGTTCATCACTTTCTGCTTGAAAGTCTTTATTAATCAAGATATCAATAAAGCCTGACGTGCCCTCGGTAATAACAATTTTATTGTCTGTTATCTTATAATCAAGGGCATCTACATTACCAGAAATAGCAAAAGGTAATTCAATGGGATAAGCAGGCGCTTTGCCTGATAAGACAACTTCAACCCGAGCCGTAGCACCCTCACCTATTGTTTGCGTCGCACTAAAGTTCACTAACGGATAAACATTAAGCACTTGTGGGGTAGTTGAAACATTACCAGCCTCGTCAACCGCTCGCCATATAATATTGTACAAGCCTGAGGTAATATATTTTTGTCCGCGCTCAAAACCCACCGGTGTTAATGCACAACAGTTAGCGCCATCACGACCATCTTCAACATAAACGTCGGTTAACTGCACCAATTGTGTTTGTGTTAGCGCAGTAAAGGTATGATCAGCATCAAGGTGAACTGCTTGTGGGACGGTTATCACTGGCGCATAATCGTCAATTAATGGATTGGTGTTGTTACGCTCTTCCTCAACATTTACCGTGCCGTCTGAATCTGTATCAATTAGTGCATCAGCATCGTTAAATGGGTTAAAACCATATTGAAGCTCAAAGACATCACTCATGCCGTCATTATCGTCATCAGGATCGGCATTATTACCTAAACCATCAACATCAAAATCTAGTGATTCTGTCGGGTTTAAAGGAAGTGCATCGATATAATCAAGTACGCCATCACCATCATCATCTATATCGTTTACGTTACCAATACCATCACCATCGGTATCCACACTTTCTATCGGATCGAGTGGGAAAGCATCGTCGATATCAAGCACACCGTCATTATCATCGTCACTATCGCTATTATTTCCAATCCCGTCATTATCACTGTCACGTGATTCATTCGGGTCAAAGGGAAATAAATCAACGTTATCTAGGACACCATCATTATCGTCGTCAGTATCAAGTACATCACCAATACCATCGCCATCAGTGTCAAATATTTCTCCTGGATCAAACGGAAAAGCATCATCAGTATCAAGGATACTATCGTTGTCATCATCGGCATCAGCATTATCGCCTAGGCCATCACCATCTGAGTCTTGCCATTCACTTGCATCTAATGGATATAAATCATTACTATCAAGATAACTGTCATTATCGTCATCGGTATCTGCATTATTACCTATGCCGTCATTATCGGTATCAAGCCTTTCATTAACATCTAATGGAAAAGCATCTAGGCTATCAACTAAACCATCGTTGTCATCGTCACTGTCACTATTGTTACCAACAAGATCTCCATCGGTATCTTGCCACTCGTTCGGATCTAAAGGAAAAGGGTCGTTAGCATCGGGTTCACTATCACCATCATCATTGATATCAACATTATTACCTGTGCCATCACCGTCGGTATCTAAATATTCGCTCACATCTAATGGAAAGGCATCAGCATTATCAGCAAAACCGTCACCATCATCATCTGGATCAGCGTTGTTACCGATACCATCACCGTCAGTATCTATGCTTTCAGCCGCATTTAACGGAAATAAATCGATGTTATCTACAACACCATCATTGTCGTCATCGTCATCGTTAGTTTCATTGGCTAAACCGTCACCATCCGTATCTGTTCTTGCTAACGGATCGGTTGGTCCGGGATCAACCGCATTGGCAATACCATCGCCATCAATATCTGGATCGCTATTATCGCCAATAAAATCGCCATCTAAATCATTCCATTCAGTTGCATCAAAAGGAAAAAGATCTATCGCATCAGGAATACCATCACCGACACCGGTAAAATCGTGCGTGTCATCATCAAGATCGGTATTATCAGCAACACCATCACCATCGGTATCTGTGGTTGCTAAGGGTAAAAGTGAGTTTGCCAGTGTTTCATTTACATCTAATATTCCATCGTTATCATCATCTGTATCAGTATTATTTCCTACGCCATCACCATCAGTATCAAGCCACTCACTTGCATCTAATGGAAATCTATCGACACCATCAGCTACATTGTCGCCGTCATCATCGGTATCAGCAACATTACCTATTCCATCACCGTCAGTATCAATATATTCGCTAGGGTCTAATGGAAAGACATCATCTAAACCATCGATAATACCATTGCCGTTAATGTCATCTAAAACGCCATCATTATCATCGTCTGCATCAGAGTTATTACCTATACCATCAAAATCGGTATCTACTGACTCATTAACATTAAGCGGAAAAGGGTCACTGCTGTCTAAAACACCATCACCATCGTCGTCTGTATCGGTATTATTGCCTGTACCGTCACCATCAGTATCAATAAATTCAGTGCTATCAAGCGGAAAAGCATCGTTTACATTTAAATGGCCATCGCCATCAATATCTGTATCACTATTATCGCCAACACCGTCACTGTCGGTATCTAACCATTCACTCGCATTTAGCGGAAAATCATCGTTTATATCAAGGAAACCATCACCAACACCCGTACCATCGTGAGTGTCATCATCGGTATCAATATTATTATCGATGCCATCGCCATCGGTATCAAACCATCTTGACGCGTCATTGGGCCAGACATCAATAGCATTTGCGTAACTGTCACCATCACTATCGTTATCAGCATTATCACCAATACCGTCGCTATCGGTATCAAGTGTTTCAGAATCATCGAGGGGAAACGCATCGTTGACATCTAAAATTCCATCGCCGTCATCATCGGTATCGGTATTATTACCTATGCCATCAAAATCAGTATCAAGTTGTTCTGAATTATTGAGAGGAAATGCATCATATAAGTCAATAATACCGTCACCATCATCATCGGTATCAGCGTTATTACCTATGGTATCACTGTCGGTATCATCCCACTCTGCAGGGTTAAGTGGGTATACATCGACCACATCAACAACCCCATCACCATCATCATCAAGATCAACCGTATTACAAAGTGTATCTCCATCGGTATTTAACCATTCGAAAGCGTTTTCGATAGCAGGATCATAGATATCAATAACGGCATCGCCATCACGGTTGTTATCAGAAACATCAGGTACCCCATCACCGTCATCATCAGGGTCATCATTATTACCGACACCATTTAAATCGGTGTCATACCATTCTGTAGCATCGCTTGGAAATAAGTCATAAGCACCGCCAATATTAACAGTATCATCGTAGCCATCGCCGTCGGCGTCAAGAAGAGGCGTAGGCAGAAGACATTGCACGGCTGAATGAGCAGAGAAGTTGATCATAATCGCTGATATAAGTAAAACAGCTTTTAAACGAATTTTTAATGGCATAAATATTCCCACCAATAACTGATATTTATAACTTGTCACAGCAAGTTATTACGTCTTGAAATTAAAAAAGTGCCAATGTAGCAGCGAATATTATTAACCTCGTACTTCACATTGTAAACTTTACCAAAAAAACGGTTGGCCTTTGGTTAAAAATAATTTATTGATCAAACTTAATAATCTAAGCCTCGTCCAAAACGATAACTTAAACCAACATAAACAGATGTTATAGCACCAAATTCAGAAAAATTAGGTTGGTGTTTAACACCGAGGTTTAACGCAGTATTTTTATTTAACTTATAATGAGCAACAACGCCTAATACCATGTTTATATCATTTTCTTGCGAAGGGTATATTTCGACTGTATCTGAACTGTTTGGGTCGGTATAGGTAAGTTTATTCTCAGTGAGCGCTAGTGAAGCGCCCAGTTGATATTCAATCGTTAGTTTTTTAAAAAAAGCATTATAACTTTGTATCTTATGACGATAACTAACAAGCCCATCAATGGTATTAATTTTAAAAAAACGTTCGTCTGTGATGGTGAAAGGTAAATCATATTTTACTTTTTCTAAGTTATTATAAGAAGCAGTCCAATAGAAATTTCCACCTTTAGTAAAGCTGTCTGCTAAAGAAAAACTATAACCTTGGCTGTTAGCGTCTTGCCCTTTGTGAATGTTACCTGCTACTTCTAAAGCATTAACATTGTATGAAAAAAGACTTGAAGCAATAAAAATACCGCCAACGGCAAAAGTTTTCCGCAGCTTACTTAAATTTTTAACCATTATATTTCTTCCTAAATGAGAGTGTTGCAATATTAAATTTTCTTGATCGTTGTTATCTATACTAATTTTCACTATTGATACCACCATCAAAAATTTGACTCTTTATTGCATTCATATCAAATGCATAATCTATTTTATAAATATGCAATTTTTAAACCATAAAAATTTTAAAATATATGCTAATGTTATTTTTTGTGAATATATATTTAAGCGATAAATTAGCTATGTTTAGAGTGATTAATAATATTATTGACCGCTGTTTCTTCACTGTAACATTTATAGTAGGTGTGCAATTACCGGCATTTATCATTCAATATAAACATCGCCTGTCCGGACACTTATCTGAAGCAAAACTGCACCTAGTAGAATTTCAAAACATTGCAGATCTGCACTATCAAGGTAATTTATCAGCGATGATAACGAAGTATCAAGCTAATTCTGAACCGTCAATAGTCAATACTGCCGAAATTATTGACCAATTAGTCATACGGGTTGAGTATTTGCAGTCACAACTTAGTGTGATAACTAACGACGTTTATATTGAACGGATTTATAACTTTATTGTTTATGGCGATAAAGTCATTATTAAAGATACCTTAACTGATTTTTCACTGACTATCCCACTTGAAATAAATGCACTCAGTACTGGAGCGGTCATCGCTATTGTTGGTTTAATAGCGAAGGAAATAATTGTTTCTTTGCTTAAGTTACTAGGTAAAAAGATGTCTCCAAGTCATCAAAAAAGTTCACACTAAAGTAAGATAGTTAAGCGCTACTCTGGCATCACGCATAGAGACACATTGATACCGTAACTAAACGATATCAATAAAGACTACCCTTGCCTTCCTTACTTGGCTCTATCTTATCTATCCTTGGTATCTCGCGAGCATAAAAAAAGGTTGCCGTAGCAACCTTCTATAAACATCATCTTGTCTATTATTGAATACATAGAAAAGCATGCTCTAACGTTATACGTTAATTAATTAGCCGTTACCGTTTTCAACGCGACTCTTTAATTTTTGTCCAGGACGGAAAGTAACAACTTTACGTGCAGAAATTGGAATATCTTCACCCGTTTTAGGGTTACGACCTGGGCGTTCGCTTTTTACACGAAGATCGAAGTTACCAAAACCAGAAAGCTTAACTTGTTCGCCACTCTCCAACGTTTCGCGTATCTCTTCAAAAAACACCTCAACCATATCTTTTGCGTCGCGTTTGCTCAGCCCAACTTTCTCGAATAAATGTTCTGCTACTTCTGCTTTAGTAAGCGCCATTACCTAATTCCTCAGTGATGCATTTAGCTCAGTTTCTAATGTGTCTACGACACGTTCAACGACTTCATTAATGTCTTTTTCTTCGAGGGTTTTATCACAATCCTGTAAAGTCATCGCTATCGCTAAGCTCTTAAACCCTTCTTCAATACCATTTCCTCGGTATACATCAAACAAGTTTAGATCAACTAAATAATTTCCGCCAACCTTTTCAATAAGTTGTAAGACATTATTTGCATTAATTTGCTCTTCAACGATCACTGCTATGTCACGTCTATTGGCAGGAAAGCGAGATATATCACCAGCTTCAGGGATTTGTTGTGTTGAAATTTCAGACAATAATAGCTCAAAAATAAATGTACGACCGTTTAGTCCTAATTTTCTTTCTAATTCAGGATGTAAGGTACCAACATGCCCCACTAGCACACCATTCTTATGGATTGCGGCGGTTTGGCCAGGATGAAGTGCGACTATTTCATCTTTTGAAAACTGATATAACGAAGCATCGCCAGTAAGAGCCAGTAAGGCTTCTACGTCTGATTTAATATCAAAAAAATCACTTGCAGACTTTTCCATATCCCAATGTTCTTCATTACGCTGGCCAGTCACAACACCTGCAAACATTTGTTCTTGTCGAACACCGTTTTCTGCGGCTTCATCTGGAACAAAACGTAAACCTGTTTCAAATAAACGGATGCGAGATTGCTGGCGGTTCTGGTTGTAAATAACCGATTGCAATAAGCCTGTCCACATACTTAAACGCATCACCGACATCTCACTGGAAATAGGATGCGGTAAAGTCATCACTGCTTGTTCTGGGTGAATAAGCGCTTGTACTTTTGGGTCAACAAAACTATAAGTTATTGCTTCTTGATATCCACGATTAACCATAACGTTGCGTAAACGTTTCAACGGAATGAACTTTTCTTTTTGTTCGCGCATCGCCAACGTTGCTTTAGGCGACACATTCGGAATATTGTTGTAACCAAAAATACGCGCAACTTCTTCAATTAAGTCGACTTCAACTTTAATATCAAAACGATATGCTGGTACCACTACGGTCCAAATATCATTTACAAAGGCAATGTTGAAACCTAAACGCGTTAAAATTTCAGTCACTTTAGCATCTTCAATATGATGACCAATGCGTCCATCAAGCTTTTCGCGGCGTAAGGTTACTGTTTTTTCTTTTGGTAGATTTTCATCACTTAATGCTTCAACGATAGGTCCTGCTTGGCCACCGACAATAGCTAATAATAAGGTCGTTGCACGTTCCATAGCATTACGCTGCAATTCAGGATCAATACCACGTTCGTAACGATGTGATGAATCAGTATGTAAACCATATTGGCGGGCTTTACCTAAAATAGCCAAAGGAGCAAAGAAAGCACTTTCTAAGAAAATATCAGTTGATTTTTCTTCTTCATCAGATTTAACACCCGATTCTTTTCCGCCAAAAATGCCAGCCATCGCTAAGGCTTTACTTTCATCAGCAATCACTAAGGTTTCGCTCGAAAGCGTTACTTCATTACCGTCAAGTAAAACAAGTTTTTCACCTGACGTAGCAAAACGAACATTAATACCACCATCGATTTTTGATAAATCAAAAGCGTGCATCGGGTGCCCTTGCTCAAGCAACACGTAATTAGTTACATCGACAACAGGGTCAATTGAGCGAGTGCCACAACGGCGTAATTTTTCTACCATCCATAACGGTGTTTTCGCGGTTACATCTATATTTTTAATCACTCGTCCTAAATAACGCGGACAAGCTTGTGGTGCAGATAAAGTAATGTCACGCACATCATCAATCGTTGCAACAACAGCAACAATTTCAGGTTCAGTAATGTTAGCACTATTTAACACCCCGACTTCGCGTGCTAAACCTTTAAGGCCTAAACAATCACCGCGGTTAGCCGTTAAATCAACATCGATGGTAACGTCATTTAAGTCTAAGTATTCACGAACACACATACCGATTGGTGCATCGGAGGCAAGTTCCATAATACCGTCAGCACTTTCAGACAAGCCAATTTCTGACTCGCTACACAACATGCCATGAGAAGGCACGCCACGCAATTTAGCTTTTTTAATTTTAAAGTCACCCGGTAAAACTGCGCCAACCGTTGCAACAGCAACTTTGAGGCCTAAACGACAGTTTTTAGCGCCACAAACGATGTCAACTAACTCGCCATCATTAAACTCGCTACCTAGGTTTATTTTTGTTACTTGTAATTTGTCTGCGTCAGGGTGAGGCCCACATTCAACAACTTCACCAATTAATACACCAGTAAATTCACCCGCAACAGGTTCTACAGCGTCAACTTCTAAGCCGGCCATAGTTATTTGGTGAGCTAACTCACTCGATGAAATAGCAGGATTAACCCACTCACGTAACCAAGATTCACTAAATTTCATTGTTGGCTTTCCTACTTGAACTGTTTTAAGAAGCGAAGATCATTTTCGAAGAATGAACGTAAATCGTTTACACCGTAGCGCAACATGGTTAAGCGTTCAACGCCCATACCAAAAGCAAAACCTGTGTATACTTCAGGGTCAATACCTACTGATTTTAAAACGTTAGGATGAACCATACCGCAACCTAAAACTTCTAACCATTTACCATTTTTGCCCATAATATCGACTTCTGCTGAAGGTTCAGTAAAAGGGAAATAAGAAGGACGGAAACGAATTTCAACTTCTTCTTCAAAAAAGTGATGTAGGAAGTCGTGTAAAATACCTTTAAGATGCGTAAAGCTAACATCTTTATCAACCATTAAGCCTTCAACTTGGTGGAACATTGGCGTGTGCGTTTGATCGTAATCATTCCGATAAACCTTGCCCGGAGATATAATACGTAAAGGCGGTTGCTCTTTTTCCATAGTTCGAATTTGTACACCTGAAGTCTGTGTACGTAAAACTAACTTAGGATTGAAGTAAAAAGTGTCATGGTCTTGACGTGCAGGATGGTGCTCTGGAATATTCAGTGCATCAAAATTATGAAAATCGTCTTCAACTTCAGGACCTTCTTTAACAGAGAAACCTAAATCACCAAAAAAGCTTTCTATACGCTCAATAGTACGTGTTACTGGGTGTAAACCACCTAGGTCATTACTTCGCCCTGGCAATGTTACATCAATAGACTCAGCAGCTAACTGTTTAGCAATAACCTCTGCACGTAATAACTCACCACGTTCGGTTAATAATTTTTGCACTTGCTGCTTAGCAATATTGATCACTTGCCCTGCTTTAGGCTTTTCTTCTTTAGGTAATTTACTTAAGCCCTTCATTTGCTCAGTGAACAAACCTTTCTTACCTAAAAAATTAACGCGAACTTGATCAAGCTCTACTGGATCTTTTGCTGCAGAAATAGCTTGTTCTGCCTGCAATATTATATCGTCTAAATTCATGAGTTCCTCTAAAACGGCTCTAAAACCGTTCAGTAAATTTGAAGGTTTTGGCTAGACTGATGGTATTAATATAAATGGTGTATGATTTTACACAAAAATCAATTGATTATGTAGTGAAAAGAGTGCTTTTACTGAAAAAACAGCTCAGATAAGAAAAAGGCCTCTATTTCACTAAAGGCCTTGCTGTTTTCTGACGTCTAAATCACAAAATTTAACTACAAATTATACCCTGATTCATCATGCTCGATTAAATCAAGGCCTGTTATTTCTTGTTCTTTATCAACCCTTAAACCTTTAGTCATCAAGGAAACAAGCTTAAATAACACGTAAGAGACAACCGCGGTATAGACAATAACAGCGCCAATTCCCACTAATTGAACACTAACCTGCTCTAACATCGTGGTGATACCCTCTGCATAACCATAGCCACTAAAAGCGCCTAGCTCTGTAGAAGAAAACACACCCGCTAATAAAGTGCCTAAAATACCCCCAACACCATGCACGGGAAAGACATCTAAAGAATCGTCAATTTTTAACTTTTGTTTAATATAGACCGTTGAATAAAAACAAATAAAACCCGCAGAAATCCCTATAACGAGCGCGCCACCTGGGCCAACAAAACCGGATGCAGGTGTTATTGTCCCTAAGCCGGCAACCATGCCCGTTACAGCGCCTAAGACACTCGCTTTACCAAATTTTTTCCATTCAATAGCAGCCCAAGTCAGTGCACCTGCTGAAGCGGATAAATGCGTGACTAACATGGCCATTGCTGCGTCACCATTGGCGGCTAAGGCACTACCACCATTAAAACCAAACCAACCGACCCAAAGCAAACCTGCTCCCGTAATAGTCATGGTTAAGTTATGTGGCAACATAGGCGTTCGAGGGAAACCATATCGAGGGCCTAAAACAACAGCAGCAACCAATGCAGCAACACCACAGGTAATATGCACCACAATACCACCGGCAAAATCATAAATGCCCATTTGGCCTAACCAACCCCCGCCCCAAACCCAATGAGTTACCGGAGCATAAACCGCTAGCAACCATAAGCCACTAAAGATTAAGACTGCAGAAAACTTCATTCTTTCTGCATAAGCGCCAATAATAAGTGCTGGAGTAATAACCGCAAACGTCATTTGAAATAAAGCAAACAAGCTTTCTGGAATATCACCAACAAGGGTTTCTTTGGTTATTCCCATCATAAGTACTTTGCTAAAATCACCTATCCACGCATTACCTTCACCAAAGGCTAAGCTATAACCGACCACAAACCAAAGTATCGAAGAAAGAGCAGCAATTGAAAAACACTGCATAAGAATAGAAAGAATATTTTTACGTCGAACTAATCCACCGTAAAATAAAGCGAGTCCGGGTAAGGTCATCATTAGGACTAGAGCCGTAGATGTGAGGATCCACGCCGTATTCGCGCCGTTCAATTCGTCATTGCTGGCAAAACTCGGCAAGGCGACCACGGACAAAAGTAAAACAAAAAGTGTTAATACTTTATTCATCGTTACGCTTGAGTGTAACCGTTTAAATAGCTTCATTATCTGTTTCACCTGTTCTGATCCTAACAATACGTTCGATGTTAGTGACAAATATCTTACCGTCACCTATTTTTCCTGTTTGCGCTGTTTCTAGAATAGTGTCGATAACACGCTCAACCATTTCATCCTTAACAGCGAGCTCAAGTTTCATTTTTGGTAAAAAATCGACAACATATTCGGCACCACGATAAAGTTCGGTATGACCTTTTTGACGCCCAAAACCATTAACTTCGCTTAACGTTAATCCTTCTAGGCCTATCTCGCTGAGTGCTTCACGAACATCATCGAGTTTAAAAGGTTTGATTATTGCGGTTATCAACTTCATTTGTTCACCTTTAGTGCATATTATTTAAGATTGTTTATATAAATTTATTCAAGCACCATTTGTGCCCAAAGAGACAATCAATTAAAAAACATGAAGTTAAAAAACAATAATGAATATCACATCGCTCAAATGCACCAAGATATTGCACAAAAGCACAACCCAAACACCACATTGGTGCGCAAATTACGACCATTAGTCAGGTTTTATATTTTAAACAAGGTGTAAAGGGCAAAATTAAAGGGTTAGTATTAGCAAAGGTTAGAGATGATAAATAGCGCACAAAAAAAAACCCTACGGGTGTAGGGCTTTTAAGCAGAGACAATAACAACTTAATCGATTAGCTGATACTGCTCGCGTAAAATATCAATAATTTCAGCTTTAGGGTTAGCAGTCAAAACAATTTTTTGACCGGTAATTTTCTCAGCGATCGCTGTGTATGTTTGCGATACATCCATTAACACGGATGCCGGTAACTCATTGTTACGAGCTAAAGCTAAGCGCTCGTCCATGCGATTTTTATTTAATAAAATATCAGCATCAGGGAAATGTGCTAAAAGTAATTGGCGGAAACCTTCTTTCGAGTTTTCAACCACTTTACCGGCACGATATTGCTCGCCATCCCAAATACGTGAAGAATCAGGCGTACCCACTTCGTCCATATAAATTAACTTGTCGTTGCCCGCTTTATCTTTTACATAGCCAAATTCAAATTTAGTATCTACAAAGATTTGATCAAGCTTTGCCAACGCATCAGAAATAACGTCAAAACCTTCCGTTAATAATTTTTCGTATAAAGTAATATCATCAGGCGTCTTAAAATTAAAGGCTTCAAAATTATCTTCAATATTTTTGCGAGTAATATTAACATCATCAATCGCAGGAACGTCCGGAATGCCTTCTAAAATACCTTTTGTTGAAGGTGTTTGTAGAAGTTCAGGTAGCTTTGAATCTTTCAATAATCCTTCAGCTAATTCGATACCACAAAATTCACGTTCACCTTTTACGTATGAACGCCACATAGAACCAGTAATATACTGACGACAGATAGCTTCAATCATTACAGGTTTAGCTTTTTGTACGATCCAAACAAACGGATGTGGAATATCAAGAATATGACTATCGGCTAGACCTTGATCTTTAAATAATTTAAACCAATGATTTGATATAGCATTCAGTGATGCACCTTTTCCAGGTACACCTTGCATACCACCTTCGCCTTGCCAAATACATTCAAAAGCAGAAATACGATCACTAATAACCATAATGGCTAAAGGTGTGTCGTCGGCAACATCATAGCCTTTCTCTTGAATTAGTCGCTTACTATCCGCGTCGGTTAACCAATAAACACTGCGCACTTTACCGCTGTGAACTGGTGCATCGGTACGAATAGGTAAATCATTATTTACCGCTAAAATTTGATCTGCAAGACTCATCGGTTTAAACCTTAATTATCAAGTTAATATTAATTGTAGCGAATAATATCTTTGCGCGTTATCCCAAAAGATAAAATAGTATTCGGTATAATTAATAAAAACATTTTAATACATTATAACCAAGGTGTTTAGTTTAATTTCCAAAGTAAAGAACGGAGCTAATAACTATTAGTAAGTACTTTAAAACGCAGAAAGTGAGCTAAAGAACAAGTTAGTATGATTAAAAAAAGAAAAGGACGCCTAATGGCGTCCTTATCTCAAAGCTTTTTCAAGTTCTATGCAGCTAAAGCAGCTTTCGCTTTTTCAACTAAGAATGTGAATGTTGCTTTGTCGTATACTGCAATATCAGCTAGGATCTTACGATCGATTTCAATAGCAGCCTTTTTAAGACCATTAATGAAAACACTGTAAGATAAACCGTTTATGCGAGCTGCTGCATTTATACGAGTGATCCAAAGCTGACGGAATTGACGTTTACGTTGACGACGATCGCGGTAAGCGTACTGACCTGCTTTAGTTACTGCTTGATAAGCAACACGGTAAACACGGCTACGTGCTCCGTAATAACCTTTAGCTTGCTTTAGAACCTTCTTGTGACGTGCACGAGCTTGTACACCACGTTTTACTCTAGCCATTCTATATCTCTCCTATTAACCGTGACGTAAAAGTTTTTTAACTGACTTAATGTCAGCTGCCGAAATCATGCACTTAGCACGAAGATGACGTTTAACTTTAGTACGACGCTTAGTCAAGATATGACGAAGGCCAGCTTGTTTGAACTTGTAGCCAGAGGCTGTTTTTTTAAAGCGCTTCGCAGCACCTTTGTTAGTTTTCATTTTAGGCATGAATATTACTCCGCATTCATGTTTGTGCTATTACACATAAACATTGCCATTGAAATTTAGCAACTTAGGCGAAAAACTTAACGCGTTTATTTAAGGATAAAAAAAAATAAACGTTAGTTTTTACTTTCAGGCCTAAAGTTACCCGTTAAAATCAATAATGGTGAACTTATTTTAATTTGCATCAAACTAAGTTACTTGAAATACCGGTTATTGATTAT
Source organism: Colwellia sp. BRX10-4 (assembly GCF_014077465.1). Lineage (NCBI taxonomy): Bacteria > Pseudomonadati > Pseudomonadota > Gammaproteobacteria > Alteromonadales > Colwelliaceae > Colwellia > Colwellia sp. BRX10-4. Next base: position 24,712 of record NZ_JACGVZ010000012.1, on the reverse strand, counting down.
TTTTTAGGTGCTAGTACCATCACCATTTGTCTTCCTTCCGCACGACGCGGGAAGAATTCAAGTACAGTTAACTCTTCTAAATCGTTTTTAACGCGAGTTAGTAGTTGTAAACCGAGTTCTTGGTGAGCCATTTCACGACCACGGAAACGTAAAGTTACTTTAACTTTATCGCCACCCTCTAAAAAGCGCTTCAGGTTGCGTAGTTTTACCTGATAGTCGCCTTCATCTGTTCCAGGACGGAATTTAATTTCCTTAACCTGTATCTGTTTCTGGTTTTTGCGTTGTTCTTTTTGTTCTTTAGCTTTTTCATAGATAAACTTACCGTAATCCATAACACGGAGTACAGGAGGTTTAGCCGTAGGGCTTATTTCAACAAGATCAACACCAGCTTCGTCAGCTTGATCCATTGCTTCATCTAATGTGACGATGCCACCAGGCTCTCCGTCAAATCTAATCAAACGAACTTCATTATCAGCAATACCTGTAATTAACTCATTTAAACGATGTGCTGGCTCTTTTTGCCCGCCTCGTTGTCCACCTTTAATAGCCATGTTCCTCCAAAGAACTTTGTTCCGAGTAGCTGGTGTTATTTTTAACTTAACAACTACTCAGATTAATAAAATATTTTGATGTATGTTATAAACGTTATTATAAGTAATTTAAACGCTAACTGCGAGAGTTAACTTCTTCACTTAGTTTAGAAATAAAGTCATCAACAGACATTTTGCCTAAATCTTCACCACTTCGCGTTCGAATAGCGATTTCGCCTGCTTCCATTTCTTTGTCACCAACAACTAACAAATATGGAACACGCTTCAAAGTGTGCTCGCGGATTTTAAAGCCTATCTTCTCATTTCTCAAGTCTAGTTTTACTCTAAATCCACTTTCTTTTAGTTTTTTAACAACTTTTTCACAATATTGACCCTGTTTGTCGGTAATATTCATCACAGTTGCATGAATTGGAGATAACCAGGTCGGAAACTTCCCGGTAAACTCTTCAATCAAAATTCCAATAAAACGCTCAAGTGAACCTAAAATAGCACGATGAATCATCACTGGGATGTATCTTTCGTTGTCTTCACCAACATAAGTTGCGCCTAAACGCTCTGGTAAAGCAAAATCGAGTTGCACTGTACCACATTGCCAAGCACGACCTAAACAATCCATTAAGGTAAATTCAATCTTAGGACCATAAAATGCTCCTTCGCCTGGCAAATATTCAAATTTGATGTCGCTGTCGGTTAATGCTTGTGCAAGACCCGCTTCAGCTTTGTCCCAAATTTCATCACTACCAATGCGATTTTCAGGACGCGTTGATAATTTAACAACAACATCTTCAAAACCAAATGAACCATAGACATCGTATACCATCTCGATACATTTTTTTACTTCGGCTTGAACTTGTGACTCCATACAGAAAATATGAGCATCATCTTGAGTAAAACCACGAACGCGCATTAAGCCATGTAATGAACCTGATGGCTCATTACGATGACAACAACCAAACTCAGCGATACGTAAAGGTAAATCGCGGTACGATTTCAAACCTTGGTTGAATATCTGTACATGACCTGGACAGTTCATTGGTTTTATCGCGTATTCACGCTTTTCAGACTCAGTGGTGAACATACCGTCGGCATATTTCTCCCAGTGACCTGATTTTTCCCAAAGGCTTCTGTCCATCATCATCGGAGCTTTAACTTCGTCATAATCATATTCATGTAATTTTTCACGAATAAATTTCTCTAACTCAGTGTAAATTGTCCAACCATCGTTATGCCAAAACACCATGCCTGGTGCTTCTTCTTGCCAATGAAATAAATCTAGTGTTTTACCAATTTTACGGTGATCGCGTTTTTCAGCTTCTGCTAAACGAACGATATACGCTTTAAGTTGCTTTTTATCAGCCCAAGCTGTGCCGTAAATACGTTGCAACATTTTGTTGTCAGAATTACCACGCCAATAAGCACCAGCAACTTTCATCAATTTAAAATGATGACAATGACGCATACTAGGTACATGAGGACCACGACACATATCAATGTATTCTTGGTGATGATATAAAGCAGGTGTATCTGTTTTCTCGATGTTTTCATCAAGAATTTGTAATTTGTAGGTTTCACCACGCTCGGTAAACGCATCGTAAGCGTCTTGCCATGAACCTGTTTTCTTAACAACTTCATAACCAGTGCGCGCTAGTTCAGTCATACGTTTTTCAAGTTTGACTAAATCGTCTTCGGTAATTGACTCTTCAAGGTCAATATCATAATAAAAGCCATTATCAATCGTTGGTCCAATCGCCATTTTAACATTGGGATATAACTGCTTAATAGCATGCCCTAGTAAATGCGCACAAGAATGACGAATAATTTCAAGAGCTTCGTTATCTTTATTAGTGATAAGTTGTAAAGAAGCATCTTGGGTAATTAATTCACAAGCATCAACAAGATTTCCGTCGATACGACCCGCGATGGTTGCTTTAGCAAGACCAGGTCCTATGTCTAAGGCAACATCCATTACCGATACTGCATTGTCGAATGAACGTTTTGAACCGTCAGGGAGAGTGATAACAGGCATTAATTTTCCTTTATTTCAGTGGCGTCACACACAAAGTGACGCTTGAATATATTTTTAATAATATAAACTATTTCTTTTGGGAAATATTTGAGGTCGCAAATATAGGGGAATTCCCCTTTATTTGCAATATAAAGACAGACTTATCTTTTAGCCATCATTGCTAGTGCCATCGCTTCTGCGACTTTAATACCATCAATACCCGCTGATAATATACCACCTGCATAACCAGCACCTTCACCAGCCGGATAAAGACCTTCAACATTAATGCTTTGCAGTGACTCTCTATCACGGGTAATTTGAATAGTTGATGATGTTCTTGTCTCAACAGCCGTTAATGTCGCATCATTCATTGAAAAACCTTTTATCTTACGTTCAAAGGCAGGTAATGCTTCACGAATAGCGGCAATGGCGTAATCAGGTAAGGTTTCACTTAGGTCGCAATATTTAACGCCGGGCTTGTATGAAGGGCTAACTTCGCCATGCTCACCGCTTTTACGCCCAGCAAGAAAGTCACCCACCAACTGCACTGGCGCATCATAATTTTCACCACCGAGTTTAAAGGCGGTTTCTTCTAAACGGCGTTGAAATTCAATACCCGATAATACATCTGAAGGGTCATCTTTATTAGCAAAGTCGCTAGGTTCAATACCAACAACAATTGCGCTATTCGCATTACGTTCATGACGCGAGTATTGACTCATACCATTAGTCACTAAACGCCCTTCTTCTGATGCCGCTGCAACTACAGTTCCGCCAGGACACATACAGAAGCTGTAAACACTTCGACCATTATTACAATGGTGTACTAATTTATAATCTGCAGCGCCTAATATTTCATTACCGGCATTGTCACCAAAACGTGCATCATCAATAACTGATTGCTCATGCTCTATGCGAAAGCCAACTGAAAAAGGTTTAGCTTTGACCGAGACTTTATTTTTAACAAGCATTTCAAAGGTATCTCGTGCGCTATGACCTACGGCTAAAGCAACATAATTGGTATCAATACGTTCGCCACTGGCCAGCGTTAAGCCATTAATACGTTTGTGTCCATCAGTACCTTGCTCTTCATCAAAATGAAATTCGTCAACGCGTTGTTCAAAACGAATTTCACCACCAAGCGCAATAATCTTAGCGCGCATTTGCTCAATCATAGTAACGAGCTTAAAGGTACCAATATGCGGTTTACTCACAAATAAAATTTCTTCAGGCGCGCCTGCATCAACAAATTCATGCAGCACTTTACGGCTATAATGTTTCTTGTCTTTAACTTGGCTATAGAGTTTACCATCAGAAAAAGTACCTGCACCACCCTCACCAAATTGTACATTAGATTCAGTATTGAGTATTTTTTTGCGCCAAAAGCCAAAGGTATCTTTAGTACGTTGACGTACTTCTTTACCGCGCTCTAAAATAATCGGCTTAAATCCCATTTGAGCAAGTACTAATCCGATAAATAAGCCACATGGACCAAAGCCAATAACAACAGGTCGTTGTGATAAGTCTTCTGGTGCTTGGGCAACAAAATTGTAGCTCATGTCAGGGCTTACTTTTACTTGGCTGTCTTTAGCAAATTTTTCAAGTAATTCTTCATTAAGGCGAGTGTCTACATCAAGCGTATAAATCAACACTATTTTTGCTTTTTTACGTGCGTCATATCCGCGCTTATGAACCGTAAAATCAATTAGCTGATCGTCAGAAATTGATAATGTATCTAGAATAGCCAGTTTTAAATCAGCTTCTTCATGATCAAGCGGCAGTTGGATATTTGTTAAACGCAACATAGTGAGCGGTTCCAAAAAGAGAAAAGGGAATTTTTCGGCATTTTACCTGAACATACCTCTCAGTTAAATCAACAATTGAAATTATTGCTAAGCTAGGTATGATCAGCTCGAAAATATTTCATCTCATCAAAAGAGTACGTTATGGCATTTGTAGTTACCGACAATTGTATAAAATGTAAATACACCGACTGTGTAGCAGTATGCCCAGTGGATGCATTTTACGAAGGTCCTAATTTTTTAGTCATCAGTCCTGAAGACTGTATTGATTGTGACTTATGTCCGGTTGAATGCCCCGCAGGCGCCATATATCATGAAGATGAGGTACCTGAAGATCAAAAAGAATTTATCGAACTCAATGCTGAGTTAGCTAAAGTATGGCCGAGAATAACCGAAGTAAAACCCGCACCTGGCGATGCACAAGAATGGGATGGCGTACCCAATAAAATAGCTCACTTAATTATTGAGAATTAAAATCAGCTCAGCAAAATAAACACATTGCTCAATTATTAACTATACTCAGACAATCAGGGTCAATGAATAATTGGTGCATTATGTGGCAATCTATTGAGCAAGCAATCAAAACTGAAACCGGTGAGCAATTCACTATTGAAAAAAAGCGCCTTATTTCAACAAGTGAAAGCAATTTAGCTTACCAACTCAGCAATAAGCAACATCATTACTTTATTAAAATTAAAGATAAGAATCACTTCAACCATTTTGAATCAGAAGCTTACGCCCTAAATCAAATACGTTCTCTTAAACAAATCACTTGCCCCGAAGTTATAGCATTAGGAAGCACCCTTGATAAAAGCTTTATTGTGCTTGATTACATTCCATTTTCACACGCTACCGAAAAACATTGGTATAATTTAGGTGCACAACTCGCCTTGATGCATAAAGGTTCGTCACATGGACAATTTGGTTGGCAACACGACAATTATATTGGCGACACTTTACAGCCGAACAACTGGCGTAGTAATTGGAAAACCTTCTTCGCAGAACAACGAGTTGCTTGGCAATTACAATTACTGAGCGAAAAATCAATAACTCTGGGTAACATTGACTATATTACTGATATTTGTCACGACGCATTAAATCATCACGACGTTAAACCTTGCCTAGTTCATGGTGACTTATGGATGGGTAACTTAGGTTTCACAGACTCTTTATCAGTCATTTATGATCCCGCTTGCTATTATGGTGACCGAGAAGTCGATATTGCGATGACCGAACTATTTGGTCAACTACCTTATGATTTTTATCAAGGTTATCAAGATATCTTCCCCCTTGTTGAAGGGTATGAACAACGAAAACTCATTTATAATTTTTATCATATCCTAAATCATGCAAATCTATTTGGTGGTATCTATATTGATCAATCGAGAGCTTTGTTATCTCGAATTTTATCATTACATTAATGTTAAAATAAAATTGATTGCACACAGTAAGTTAAATAATTTAGACAACTTTATTTTTATTTTGTTAGCGATTTTTGCAAATATGAACATACTTAATCATCAGTAACCAAAAGAATCTAGGAGGCAAAATGTCCCAGGAATCAAGCTTACAAGCGATAAAAGAAAAACGTATTAGCTGCCCTCATTGCGGTCATCACTTACATTTATCTTTAGATACATCGGCTGGTGATCAAGATTATTACGAAGAGTGCCCTTCTTGTTGTCGAGATATTCACTTAAATATGCATATTGATGAATACCGCCAAAAAATTCAATTAGCGATAGACAGTGATGACGAACAAGTTTTTTAGTAATTATTACTCGTGTTTTCGCTTCACCATTGTTTTTTATAAAGGCTAAATTCACTAGAGAAACATTGCACAACTGCTTTAAACCTATATCATTCTCATCTTGATCATTTTTCTTCTTAAAATGATGGTTTTATAAGCACTTTTCCCTAATGAATATTACTGACTTTAGAAAAAACACCAAAAGCCTAATGAAATTGGCTTATCCTATTTTGATCGCTCAACTTGTACAAACCCTAATGGGATTTGCAGACACGGTGATGGCTGGTCGAGTGAGTGCTACCGACATGGCTGCAGTAGCGGTTGCTAGCAGTGTTTGGCTACCCTTAATACTAACTATATATGGTTTAGTCATGGCACTTGCTGCCATAGTATCGCAACTTGCTGGAGCAAAAAAATTCCATTATGTTGCCAAAGCGACCTATCAAACCGCATGGATAGCATTAACCTTAGGTCTGTTGTTGATCGTTCTATATTATGCGATCACCCCCTTAGTCATTGAACAAATCCCACTAGAAAGCCATTTAAAACAATTACTTTTTGATTACTTAGGCTATATCGTTTGGGGGGGGCCAGGTTTTTGTTTATATCTTGTCTTAAGAAACTACTCTGAAGGTTTATCGCATACCAAACCAACAATGATTATCAGTATCATAGGTTTGTTAATTAATATTCCGGCTAATTATATTTTTATCTACGGTGAGTTTGGCATGCCTGCACTAGGTGGTGCCGGTTGTGGTATCGCCACAGCTATCGTTTATTGGGTTATGTTTGTCTCGATGTTTATTTATTGTTACGTATCAAAAAAATTAAAACATGCCTCTTTATTTGAACGTTTTTACTGGCCAAACTGGCTAGAAATAAAAGAAATACTGACGATCGGTTTTCCTATTGCAATGTCATTACTGTTTGAGGTGAGTTTATTTGCCGTAGTCGCCATTATTCTGGTGCCCTTTGGCGCAGAGGTTGTTGCAAGCCATCAAATAGCCATTAACTTTTCAGGCTTAGTATTTATGGTGCCATTAAGTTTAGCTATGGCCGTGACTATACAAGTGGGTTATGCCGTTGGTAATCATGATTTAGCTAAAGCGAAAGAAATATGCAATTATTCACTGATATTATCACTTGTTATTGCGGTTGGTACTGCACTATTAACGATTGCTTTACGCTACCCCATCGCAGAAATATATACGCTAGATAGAAAAGTGATTGAGTTAGCCGCTAGCCTCATGTTTTTAGCTTCTTTATTTCAGTTTTCCGATGCAATACAAGTTATTTCTGCGGGAGCATTGCGAGGCTATAAAGATACACAGTCTATTTTATACATTACTTTCTTTTCATATTGGGTCATTGGCTTAAGTTTAGGGCTGATTTTAGGGTTAACCAACTGGATAATTGACCCGATTGGTCCTTATGGTTTTTGGATTGGTATAATTTTTGGCTTAACAACCGCAGCTGTATTATTAGCTTGGCGACTCAGTATCATTCAAAAAAGAGTCGAAATGGCGCATTAATAAGCAAACAGTTAATTATTTAAATTGAAATACATAAAACTGCTTGCAACTAACATTTCATATCGATAATATGACGCCCGTTGGTTGAAGCAACTAACAATTGCTCGCTTAGCTCAGTTGGTTAGAGTACTTGCATGACATGCAAGGTGTCACTGGTTCGAGTCCAGTAGCGAGCACCAAATTAAAGAACGGGATTACAGAAATGTAATCCCGTTTTTGCTTTCATAAGCAAAGTGTACTGCTAATCTCTTGTTATTACTTATCTGAATACTTCAAAATCAATTCGGTAAATCTTAAGAAATCCCCTCTAAGAAACTTCAATTTACTACGGACGTCCGGAATTGTCACTACGGACGTTTTTAAAAATCAATTATTCTATTTAAAGATTATGAAAGCTAAGGTTGGATACGATAGATATATCAGTTTCAGATTCGTCGGAAACTTCAGGTGCCAACAATATGCGTTCAGTCATAAAGTTACTATTGCCCAGCTCTTGAACTATCTTTAATAGAATTTATTGGTATAAAATGAAGACAAACTATGTATTATTTAATTGATTGTTTTTTGTAGTTTGCTTCAACTATATTATCACCTCGATGGCATAACATATTAGGAGTTAAGTACACACCGTTACTCCAAACTAATACCTTTATGTTGCATCCAATAGTATTAATAAATTTCGTAGCTTTAGTTTTAGTTTTAGCACTAACTCTTGCAACTTTTTCACCATTTATCATTAGATTGATTTTATCATCGTCAACTATTAATTTTGCAATATAAATCCCCTCATCTTCCAGTTTAGTTATTATATTTTCATTCTTAATTGCGCCAACAAATTCTATAATTATATCGCTTTCTAAGTATGGATGTTTATCGATTTTCGAAGCCTGAACAACTTCTTCAGACTTTTCTATTTGTTCTTCGGCTTTATATATAACACCAGATTGATATATTTCATTTGCTTCCGCAATGCTTTTACCGTCTGTAATAGCTGCATTATAGGATTGCAGGTTAGCCTTCGGTTCAAAATAAGAGATAGTAATAACATTTAATTTTCTACCTTCTTTTCTCCCTCGCCCATCATAACAACTACGATGATATTGAAAAGTACGCTTCTCTTTATTATGGTATGCGCGTACTGAAAAAATTGAAGATTTATTTAATCTATTTTTTATATGGCTCACAGCTTTAAAGAAATCATCAAAATCTTTGTCTACACCATGAGGGCTTCCAGCCTGCGAGTATCCGTAGACTATATAACCTAAATCATTATTTGGTGGTAATGGAATTTCATCGATATCAAAAAACCCTATATCTTCACCTCTATTTTCACCTTCCGCAAAATTAGCTGATATGCACCAAACACAAATTACTATGAAGAAAATCACTAATAAAAAAATTAAAAGTTCGCCGTTATTAGCCATGTAAACCTTATATTATCGATTGTAAAATTGTGACGCTAACAACGACACAAATGGACTATATTATATAAAAACCGCTTACGAATGATCATACCGATGTTTGGTAGATGTGTAGCAAAACAGTATTTATCCGTTCTTGAAGAATTAACTGTAAAATACAGCCCTGACTTACACTATATTCTATTTACTACATTTTATATTGATGATATTAATTATCTACACAGATGAAGTGGTACTGGTCGTTTATGAGGAAATAAGGCAACCCAAGCAGCCACACCCTTTATGGAGTAGTTCGCTGGAGAGCGCTTCAATCCTGCCTTCAATAAATTACACAAAGTTAATTTAAGTCGAAATTGTAGCAGCTTATGTAGCAAACAAAAACTGAGTAAAAAGGTTGTACAATCTAATATTCCCTTATGCCACACAGAAGACGTTAGCATTTTAAAATTAATGCTGATAATTTTTGTATGTTTTGATCTAGAACGGACATAGTTGAATACAACCATTACGCTAGCATCTTCATGATAGCGGACGCTCCCCATAAATAAGAACATGAGGCTTTTGATGATGTTTTTTGCCAATTAGTCCTTCAACTTGGATGTGAACAAAGCCACCACAGCGGTCATAGAGGCTTTAAATCAAAGTGGCAGTTGAACCGACAGTACGATCATTAGATATCAGAAGTTTTAGAGTAATAAACACTATGCACAAAAAACACCAATTATTACAATTGATGCTTTTTAGAGTAAAATATTAGAAACTAATTTAATGCTGCTTCTTAAATCTACGTGAAGCTAAACCAATCATGCCTAATGCGAAGATAGCAAGTGTTGGAGGCTCAGGAGCTTCTACAGATTTAATCTGTAGATTGCTAAAGTCCGTTAAATAAACTTCTGAAATTTCTCTTTTGCCTGAGTTCGTCCCGTTTGGTGATATTTCTTGATTAAAAAACGCAAAACTTAAATCTGTGCCAGAATAATCCTTTGGTAATTTAAGAAACTCTTCACCAGCAAAACCAGTAAAGAACTCATCTGAGTCAATTAGATCGCCACCAAGGGTATCTATACGAAATGAAACACTTCGACTGGTCGCAAAGTTTGTATGTATATTCGGTTCTGGGTCTGGTTGCCCATCGGGAATAACACCATTAGTCATCGATTTACCAAAGCGAACGCTTTCAGTAAGAACTCCTGGATCTTCAGAGTCGTTTAAATAGTGACTAGAAGAATTAGTAACATCAGTACCAAAATCAGTAAATGCAATACCATTGAATGTAAAAGAAATATTTAACCAATCAAAATTGCCTTCTTCCTCATACCATCCGTTCAAATCAGAATCAGCGAGATCTAATGTCGGGGCTTTGTCAGTATCGTAGGTTACCAAAACAGAAATATCAGTATCGGAGTAATATTGGTATTTATCACCAAAATAACCAAAGTCATCTTGACCATTCGCTTTACCATCAAAAGAAATAGTGATCAGGCTTGCAGAAGATTCAGATATATTAAGAATGGCTAAAATTAGAACTAAAAATTTGAAGTGTTTCATTAACTTTCCATGTATGAATTATAATTGAGATAATACATATATTTGACCATTTAAACTACTATATATTATTTTACTTATTTAATTTTTTTGGAAAAATAACATCTGGCTGTGCCGCTCACTTAAATATGGATTTGTCAGAGTCCTGCTTTAATAAAACAGGGTCTTTATTTATGGAATATAATCCAATTATTAAGGAGTTTAATGACAAAAAGATATCGTAAAGCGCAGCTATGTATCTAAGCTAATATAAAAAGTCGTTACAATTCATCTCCACTATCGTCCTAAAGAGGCTTGCTATAACGTTCATAGGCCGAATACTAATGGCATAATGAGCTTACTGCCGTAATAGATATTGTTCTCATTCTATAACTGTATTTTGCTTTTTGGGTCATGAAATCAGTCTCAAATTGATTTTTGTAACGTCCGCTAAACCGAGGATTATTAAGTTAGCTATCGACCAGTTTAAATCAACTAACGGGTATGCAGCTGACCTATACAAACACTCTTAATTTCAAATTATTATTTAAGCTTTACGCACGAACTTGACGTTAAGGTGAACACTAATTCCGTTATTTATACCTCTGATAACTATCTCGTATATTTGCTTCACGTTGCAATTCATCAAGCCATTTTTTTGTTTCAATTGTCATATCCATAACATCATCTTCAGATAAATCTAAGTTCTTGACTATATCTGCTGGTGTATACCCATCAACCAATAGGTCGAAATATTGTTCTATTCTCATTTTTGACTCCTTGCGTCTTTGTAAAACCCGCCTTCAATAACGGGCTTATTTAATAATTTATCTATACTTCTCGCTTGCTCTATCCGTTCGACCAACTCAGTGATTGCTTGGATAACTCTTGGTTCAGCATCAGACAACTGTCTGAAGCAACTATGGGCATTCTTTCCCTTCCCTTTAGAGAATGCTCTGGCAATCGAATAAGGTACGTTCAGTTGCTTCATTAGCATGTTTCGAGAGAATCTTTTGTTATCTAGTACCCATAGCACGTTCAGAAAGCTTAGTAACTCTAGTTTTGCCCTGTACTCATTAGCGCCAAAATACTTACCGCCCATAATATGTTTGTAACAGCATTTCTATTTCCTCCCTGTTATATAAATATTTCACTTTTTATTTTCCTTATTCCTTCTATTTCAACCCCTTTCTTGGCAGTTTTCCGTTTTATATGAAAATACCTAGTGAGGAGTTTTAGATAATAATTAGGGTTAACTCTAATTGTTGTTGACGGACTATTTGTTATAGCCTTGGTTATGATGGCTTTGGCATCTATGGCGGAATAAAACTCGCCTACTTTAAATTCTTTGTATAGTACTTTTTCAAAGGTGGGTAATGGCTCAGTGATCCTATCTTTATATGCTTCTAATTCTTTTGGCTGAGATGCTATATCCCTTGCTTCAACATTAGAAAAACCATTTTCTAGGAGTATCCCTATCATATTGAAAGTTGATGAGAATTCACCACTGTATCGCTCGCCCTCTAAAGCTCTCTCAACAGCCAAAGAGTAGTCTTTGAGTTTGATTTCTTTGCTAAGATTTTTAACTTTATCTAGTGCTATTACACTTGATGATGATATTTTTTCAACCGTTTCTATAAGTTTATAGCCGTATTTTTCAAGCTGTAAGCCTTCTCTAAAATTCGCTATATCCATAGCTGCTTTTTGTTTCCAGTATGGATATAGCAAGTTCATGTAAACTTCGCTTGCTTCGTGTCGAATTAGTTTATCTAAATCTTTAGCGCCTATTTGCTCAGCTTTACAGATTCCTAGTTTGTTAATCTCTCGGTAAAATGAATTTTGATATTCCTTTTCTTTGTAAGCCTCTGGGATATAACTTTCAGCCTTTTTGATAGGTTTTCTAATGATAAAACAATTAGATTTTCTATCCCTGTCACGTTCGTAGAATTGAACAATCTGTTCTTCTGACCAAAATTTAGTGGCAACAATAACGATATTATCTAAGTTTTTTAGGTTGATACCCTCAAGCAAAACTTGCGTTGTGAGAACGGTTCCTTTAATTTCCTCAAGTGCCAAAAACTGTTTGTATACTTCATCTTCTTTTGAATCGGCACTAATAACCGTAATGTCAGGTAATACTTTTTTAATCGCTAACGCTTTTTTCTTATCGTCAAACAAAACCAAATTATTATCCGTAGATTTCAAGCTCCTTAAAAAACGAATGAGTGCATTATCTAATTTCCCCGTTGTTTCTAAAACTTGCACAGACCTTATTTGTCTATCAGCTTTAAAATCAAAGTGATAATCAAACTTAAACCATTCTAAATGAGTAGGATCAAACGTCCCTGACATACAAAGAATTGTGTAGTTACTACCCTTTAGTCTTTCAAGTAAACCTGACATTTTATCAATTCTGAAGCCGTCAGATAACGTTCTATGAAATTCATCAAGAACAATTAGGTAATCACTTAAATCATTCTTATCAAGCAAAGATATTAAGGCGTCATAACTACACAGTATTTTCTCAGTTGTTGGGAAAACACCGCTTGTCCCTGTTAGTACGTCATAAGTTCGGTTTAGTGATTGCTGTTCAATGATTGAGTTTAAAGGGGCTGCAAAAATGACTTTCCTATCAATTTTATCTAGAACAAGCGTTGTTTTTCCTGTCCCTGTAGTAGCTGTAAGCAGATGCTTTTTACCTTGCTCGATGTTTACGTCTTCAACTTTCAAAAACTGCGTCTTTTTGGTTTCAACGCTGTAATTCAGTGATTTGGCTTTCAATGCTGATATATCAATATGACGACAGGCTTTTCGAGCATTATCGACCGTCATTTCAACACTATTTCGTTTACCATCCATATTCATTCTATGGGCTAAGGCAATCTGATAACTTTCACTCACTCTGTACTTTGCGATCTCGATATGTATTTTATAAAACGCATCATTTCTATGATATTCGCGCCCATCCACTAAGACTAATTCATCATCTTTTTTTGAAAGGTACAGCTTAACTAAATCTTCCACTTCTTGAGCTGAATCCATTCCTTCAACAGCTTTAATTTTTTCACCTGTAGTCACAGGCCTTACAAACCCTTGTGCGAATATGTTTAGATCCAAAACTTCTTCATTTTGCGATTCATGCTCAAAAAAATATTCCAGTTCGATAGGAACAACAAAACCCCTACCCTTTATTAAAAAGCTTGTATCTAAGTAGGTTTTATCTCCGAAACTGAAATAGTCTTGAATGGCATTCTTACGGCTTATTGCATCTGCTATATCCATAGCTTCGGTAATAGGGAAAATCACTCTGAATTTATCAATCCCTGTCACTCTATGAGTTGTAGAAGTGTGTAAGTAATATTTATATTTCTTATTTAGCTCAATGAATTGCTTAATTGAACAGGAATCATCTATATCCAGAACCAAAAATTGTAGTTTATCTATATTGCTGGCGATTAATTTTTTATTAGGATCTTTAACAGAATAAGGAAACAAATAAGGATTACGAGCTTTTATCTGCTTAGTTAGGTCACAGAACTGTGAACCATAGTTTTCTACTAAATGTTGATGCGTTACACCCTGATTTGGTATTTTTAGGCTTTTAATACTTTCAATCAGATTGGTTGCATCTATTGTTTTGTAAGTTGTCTTTTCCCAGACATCAGACGCTAGTTGAAATTGCATCTTCTAGGTTAATGGAAATAGCGTACTTCTTGGCCTCGAACGCTATTTCTGCTTCAATTAAAAGCTTTCGTCTTAAATCTGAAAGCTTCACGTATCCCTTGTTTTTTAAATATTTGCTGAATGCTCTTGCCTCTGCGTCTTGCAGGCCAGATTCTACTAATAGACTTCTAGGGGGGATACCCTTAAAACCGTCTGTAGCAGAAATCAAAACATTTTCTAAATCTCTCATTTTCACAACACAATTATAACAATAAACCATTGATTTGTCGAGCAAAATTTTATAACCCTGCCTGTGTACTGAATTGATTTAGCTATTTTAATAGACATGTATTCTATGATAATGAATGTCTGAATATTATAACACTAACTGCTTTTTGAATAGACACGACACCCTGAGAGAGTGCGTGTCTAATAATCGACTGTTTGAATACACAAAATCAGAAATTTATAATTATTTTAAGAGAATACAAAACGCGTGTCTAATAAATATAATATCGAATCAAGCTAAAAGGATTTTGTAGTCTGATCAATATACTCAACCGTACAAGCCCCTAAAGAACGCCCAATAAAGATCTAACATCCATCTAATGATTGTCGAACAAATACCATGTTATCGGTCTAATGCTATTCGAATAAACCTGTAACCAATCACAAAAAAATCTCTCTTACTTATCGAATAAATTCCGTTTCACCATATATTTGATGTGCTATAACTTTAGTTATCGAACACTTATGATAAAAAACTATTTACTCTCAATTATAAAAGGCTTGGTAAAGGTTTAATGTGCTTTAGGCTTTAAATAATGGGTGAATAAAAAAACGATTTTTTTGCATCGTGACCCTAACCAGTGGAATTATACGATTTAGAAATTAACCGAAGAGGAGCAATCTTATGAAATATGGATACCTAGGAACAAACACACGACTTAATAGTTTAGAGAAAAGAGTAGATGTAAATAAACAAGAAACTCTAGTTACCAGTTACGACATAAATGTTGAATTAGTAGAAGAGAAAGCCGATTCATTTGGAGCGAAAATGACATTGTCTCCACTGATTAACTCACTTGAACCAAATGATGAATTGATCGTTTGTAACCTTAGGTATTTATCTAATAATTTAAAGACTCTGCAAACCATAATTTCAAGTATTGAACAACGTAAAGCAAAGCTAACAATACTAGATATGGAAGAATCATTATCTGGTCATTTAGCCGCATTCAACGATTTTAAAGCTTACATTACCAGCGAAAAAATCAAAGCAGGAATTAAAGGTAGTAAAAAAGAACAAGGGAGAAAACCACCAGAACAAAGTACAATATTTTCAGTTATATACAACAGAAAGCATAACCCTAATATGTCTATTAGTGAAATCGCTAGGATAGCAGATATTTCAAGAAGTTCCGTATATCGAATTTTAAAAGAAGAGGAAAACAAAAAATGAACAACTTAACTAACCACCCAGAGGACAGCAAAATGAGTAACTTAAACGATAACACAGCAAACACCACAACTAACCACATAGAGGACAACATCATGAATTTATTTAGCGATATAGCAATACAAGAAGAAGAAGTAAAAAGCCCGAAAGATTGGACTTTGAATGACTGTAAAAAGAATTTAAAAGCCATTTTTAAGGATTCATCTGAACCTGATACATATATTGTTTCGATTAACCTTGGTGGTTTTACCGCTTTAAAGTTAAACGGCAACAAAACAACTTTTAAAATGAAGAAAGGCATGAAGACTAAAGAACAAATTGTCGATATTATTATTAACGAAGACAACGTTATTTTAGAAGCACAGGAACGTCTAATAATTAGTTTAACTAAAGCGCAATACAGTAGAGAAATGAATAGGAAACGAGATGAAAAAGAAGCGCTTAAACAAACAAAGTGTGAGCTTGAGAGAGAAAAATTAAGAGAAGAAGATGGTCAAGAATACTCTCAACCATCTTATTCTGAGTAAAAATAAAACCCATCGGTTTAAACCTAAATCAATTCTATCCCTACGTTTGGCGACAATAAGTATAGAGTTTATTTCAGGTTTAAGCTACTCCCCCTCAATCAAGGAGAAACTTATGCACTATAAACAATACCGCCCTAAAAATGTATTTGTAAAACGATACTGGCGAAAACGATTTGGAGTTTGGGAATCAGTAATCAAACATTACAGAAGCTTACCAAGAAGATAACAGTAGCCCTCACTTGAGGGCTTTATCTATTTATGACTTTTAAACCTACTATAACTTAGCAAAAACAACCCTAAAATTAATATAATATATGATGAGGGTTCATGGACTTCTCTCACTAAAGCATATCTGTATCCATTAATTTGAGTTGTTTTAGCATCTGATTGAGAAAAGCTCCCTCCACCTTGCATATCTATATCAACATAATTTGAAGCTAATAATGAAGAGCCAACATACCATGCTGATCTGGAATAATCATTTACATCTGAAATATCTATTTCAAAATAGACTTTATATTGACTCTCGTATGGTATTGAATCTCCATAAAATAGCGTTCTCAGGATGTTACTCTCACTATTAATTGAATTTGCACGGTTTGTTCTATGGTTAGTTTCACAATTGGTTGATAAATTATTGTCATAGCAGGGTGAAGTGAAATATGAAAAATTCAAACCAGAACTAGTATACAACGTTAACATATCCTCTATCCCTGCAAATCTCCACCCGTAAAAATCACTATCGATATCAGTAAATAAATAGGTCAACTCCTGATGGTTATAAACTGAATCGTAATCCCACATTTTCCATTCATAGCCGCTACTGTCACTCACTATTGAGCTTGATTCATTTCTATAAAGTTTTCCTACTTCAATTACCCCCGCAGAGGTAAACAAAGGTAACAAAAATGATATTAAAAATAAGAATTTCAACATGTAATCATTCCTTGATTTTTTCATTGACGTTCGATAGAACATCAATATTTAAAAGTAAGTTCCAGTGAAGGAAGTCAATTTTGGTGTGATTTTTCAATATAGTCTAATAAATGGCTATCTACTAGATTTTTCTTTATGCTATTGCTTTCTCGTCTCTATAAATTTTATAAACCTGATTCCTAGAACAACCAATAATATCGGCAATTTCTTGTTTAGTTAGATTACTATTTTCATCATCAACGAGTTCAACAATACGTTTACGGTCTTTATCAGGGATCTGGCGAGGCTTACCAAACTTAACACCTTTCGCTCTGGCTCGCTCAAGTCCTTCTTGAACTCGCTCATTGATAATGTCTTTCTCAAATTCAGCAAATGCACCTAACATGCTAAACATAAGTTTGCCGCTACTGGTGGAAGTATCAATTGCTTGATTCAGAACATTAAGAGTAGCGCCTTTCGCTTCAATCATATCAACCAACTTGTGTAAGTCAGTTAATGACCTTGCAAGACGGTCTAGCTTTGTAATGACAAGACTATCCCCTTCCCTTAAATAATCAATTGCACTATGCAACTCTGGACGGTCACTTTTACCGCCACTCAGTTTTTCCTTAAAGATTTTGTCACAATCTTTCAATTGTTCTAATTGAGCATCTAAGTTTTGATTTTGAGTTGAACAGCGAGCATAAGCAATTTTCATATTGTACCTTTATCCCTAGGAGTTAGATTACAAAACTAAGGTTACGATAAAGATTACACTTAATCAAGGTGATTATGCAGAAATACGGTAGGGAAAAACACTGTAATCTATATTGTAGTATTGATTACAGTGGTAGGGGGGCGGTTAGGAGACTAGGCAATAGATACCAACATTAATGCCCCCTGACATAATTTGAGAGTAAGAATGGTGAAATCATTTAGGGCGCGCTAAGTAATATTTATCTATATAAAATTAGGCTTATTCACGAAGGCCAACAATCCGCACCAGATACTTTGACGAGATGTGAATACTTAATTCTATCTAGGTAATTAATTATATTCTTTAAATTACTTAGATGACGGGTTATATCAGTATAAGTTAAAGAAGATGGTGTTTGATGTGATATAGCTTCCCTAATATCTAGAAAAGAGCTTAATTGGCTAGTAATATCATTCTGTGATTTTCTATGTAATTCTAAAAATATATCTGAAATTCCAATTCTGTTATATACAATTTTTAAATTTTTGATTGATGGGTATTTATTAGTTCCTAAAATAGTTCCTGCTACAATGCTACGATCAATAATAGTATCATCTTGCAGTACATTATAAATAGACCTAGAACTAGCCATTTTCTTTAGTGTTTTTGCTTCATCTCCATTAAATAAATGCTGTTTAAATAAATCCTTCTGTCCTCTTAATAATGACATTAAGCGTAAGTTTAGTGGCATCTTATCAAATGTAACTTCAGCCTTGGCACATTCAAAAATATAATCTTCAAAAAAATTTTTTGAATATTCTTCTATACCTGCACATATAGAAAATATTGCAGCTTGATAAATTAGATTTTGGTGTGCGTAGCTGAAACCAGAACTCTTGTAGGATGCTTTTCTACTTAGAAGCAGTAGGTTTCCCAAAAGATTTTCAAAACTACAACGAGATCTGCTTTTGCTGTATGCCATTTATTTCTTAAACCTGACTATAAAATCTCTAAATATTCTTATACGGTTAACGACTGCACTTTTATCTGTAGTTGCCTGTCCGATATATTTAGAAAAAGATTCATCGTGAAATAATTTTAATAACCCTAGGATTATTTTTGCCTTTTTTCCCTCCAAAATAATCAGTTCTTTTTCACTGAACGATAATTCATTCACACTTACCATTTGCGCATCAAACAAAGCTGCATTAAATATAGGTTTTACAGCACCTTCAGAGAACGTTTTAAAAGCTAGATCTCCAAATATTCGGTAACAATCTTCAACGCTTTTAGTAAAGTTTGTGGACAAATCGGCCAACTCATTTTTATTTTTAGATTTGTTCTTTTCAGAAAATCCATTTATAAATCCTGTCATCGGCTTTTGATAATTTCTCCAATCCTCTGATAGGGATAAAAATCTTAAAATCAACTCGTCACTCTTCATCCTTTTATCAGCTTTAAGACCTGCCATCCCTTTCCACATTTTATTTTTTGACAGCTTTTCGATGATGGCCATTAATGGACCATGATATATTCCGTGCCTCAATTCCTGTGCATTTAGTTTCACTGAACCTGTATTTAATCTTTCAAAAACATCAAATTTTATTTGTGGGTGAGTATCTTTGAGGATTACTATGCACCTTATAGTTCTATTCTGTATATGCCTTTGAAAACGAGGGTCTAACTCACTAAATTTGTACCCTTCAAGCTCAGGGTAAGCGGTGAGTCCTTGTAATGCGAAGTCCTCTTTTAGAAATAAATTTATACTATTTAAACGTTGATTCCCATCGATTACGGCTAAAGTTTCATCTGTATTTTGAGCCAAAAAAATTACAGGAATGGGACACTGAATAATTA
Organism: Colwellia sp. BRX10-4; assembly: GCF_014077465.1. Taxonomy (NCBI): domain Bacteria; kingdom Pseudomonadati; phylum Pseudomonadota; class Gammaproteobacteria; order Alteromonadales; family Colwelliaceae; genus Colwellia; species Colwellia sp. BRX10-4. The sequence continues at coordinate 5,009 of NZ_JACGVZ010000012.1, read as the reverse complement.
ATGACTCTATTAATCTAGATGCTTGTGAACGATTCCATACATACCCTCTTTGAAATTGAGGAATGACCATGTGCCCATTATTGATATAATCATCAATAGTCGAAACTGCAAAATCATACGTTTCAGTGATCAATTTTCTTTGTTCTGGTGGGATATTAAGAATTTCATTTTCAGAACGAGAAACTTCTGGAAATAACTGATCAGCTAAGTTTGACGATTTATTCTTCATAAAAGCCCTTAAGATGAAAAAAAATATTGAATATTAGTATATTACATATAGTTTATCTAATATGAAAATTTTTTCATATTAGATAAACTTAAAAGTGAGCGATAAATTAAAGTCAGTAGTCAGAAGTACCATTTATTGCTGACCTAGAACAAACAAGATAAGGTTCAACTTCTATCCATTGCACCAAGAACCGATAAAGAATCAACTTTCACATATCTTTCAAGCATTCTTACCGAGCGATGCCCTGAAATAGCTCTTAACTGAAAAACTGAAAAACCCAATCGTCCATAATGACTCAAACAGCTGTGTCTCAATGTGTGTATCACTACATCTTTGTAACCAAGCCTTTTTGCTGCCCTTACAAAGCATTGTGTCATTGACTCTCCTTTCCATCGGAAAAGCTCTTTTCTCCCAATATTAAGTAAAGGTTCTATAATTTCAATCGCTTTTTTTGAAAGAGGTACTTCTCGAGCAGTGCCTGTTTTGGTGATTTCAGCTGGTAAGTGAATCACTCTTTTAGATAAATCTACCCATGATGTTTTTAAGTAAAGCAGCTCTGAACGCCGACAGGCTGTTTCCATTAACAGCCTAAAATAAGCATGATATTTATGTGGCACTTCATCTAGTATGTGTTCAAGTTGTTCGTTATTTATAACTTTTTCTCTAATTTTAGCTCCGCTAGGTTTCTTAACTTTATTCACAGGGTTTTTAACTTCTATATCAAGTTCTATATCTGCAAACTTGTATAACCGTTGAAGCAGCTCCATTTCTTTACGGGTTGTAGATTCAGACATACCATCATTTCGAAGTCTTTTTTCCCTAAATGATGCCACATTAGCTGATGTTATAGAGCTTAAAGTTACATCTCCAAAAAACTTAACTAACGATTTTCCTAAGTACCCTGTGTGGTGATAACTCCCCCGCAATGAACCATCATGATTAATCAACACTCGTTTTCTGTAAGTATCTAAAACAAATTGTAAGCCAAGTAAAGTTTGCCCTTTTAAATTTGCTCTTATCACTTGCTCATTCTTAATTGAAAATTGTTCTGCATCTAATTTTAACTTAAAGGTTTTGCAAATAGTTTTAGAGCCTTTAATTCTAATCTCTACGTTCCAATTTCCTGATTTAAGTTGTTTGATAGCTGCCATTATATTTCCTCGTTTATATATTAAACGAGAGAACTTTCTTTATAATTTATCCGTAACAATTGATTAATTCATTTAACTACATACAAGCAATACAGGAGCTAGACCTTGTTAAATCCTTGTGCATGACATGCAAGGTGTCACTGGTTCGAGTCCAGTAGCGGCACCAAATTAAAGAACGGGATTACAGAAATGTAATCCCGTTTTTGCTTTCATAAGCAAAGTGTACTGCTAATCTAAATGACTATCTCTTATTGATTTTTAGATGGTATTTAAAGAAATTCCCTTCAACGAATGGCCTATTTACTACAAACAGATTTTAAACTCAGAGAGTCTGACTATAAAAGGTCATTAGGGGATAAATTACATGATCGTTCCCTGCGAACCAAGCAGTAATACCTCGACACATATGAGCGCTCTGCATGTTCATATATACTGCCTGATTCAACAAATTACACATTCGAATTTATCGATAGATAGTAGCAGTTCATGTAGCAAAAATAAATTGCAAATAATCGCCTGTTATATATCACAATGTAATTAGACTTTGATTGACTTGTTTGACAGCTCTTAACCGTTAATCTTCACATCTGTTACATCCATCAACAGTTATTAGAGGCTATAAAGCCCCGAATATTTAGTATTTTAGGATGGTGTTTACGATTAAAGCGGTTGTTCTAATCAATTATGTCAGGAAGTGCCACGAACCTGATCTACTTACTCGTCAAAACAGCCCTGTTTTATGTTGACGTTAATACGAATATTAACATAAATAGCTTTTTTCATATGTTTACAGTGTTCAGAAGACGAAGGATTAGCAGTGCACCGCACATGAAAGCTCAAAGTTGATAACTGACAATAGTCAATGATGGTTTGCCATGTTTTGGCTACGGATCATTCTCATGCTTATCTCCTAAATTAAGTGTGGCGGAGATCAAACGCTAACAGCAGCTGCTGTTAGCTATACTGTTACATATAATGTATTCCCTTATCAGCATAGTCTTTGCTTTGCTTAATAATGATATTTGGTTTATAACTACGATAAGAATATTAATAAATCGCGCCAATTGATGATTAATAAATCCATAAAAAACAACTCGATTCGTCTTAGAATAATCTTTTTAATTATTTTGGTTTTTACTCTTGTATTAGTGTTTTTTTCATATTTTTTAAAAGATTTTATTACTGGAGTTGAACAAGATTTAGGTAAAAAAATGGTGCTTCAACATGCCATTATCAACAAAGAAAAAGCACTCAGTCATTTTATAGAAAACTTAAATCTAGTTAAACGTTCCTTGCTCAATAACACGTATCAAGACTGGATGAAAAATAACGATAATGAAAAATTTAAAACAAAAGCAATTGAGTCTGTTAAAAAAGATTGTCAAGTTATAGGTTGCTATGGCTGGTTTATCCTTTCAATTGCACCTCTTACTAGTATTGATTGGAATAAAGAGAGCAATACCATAAAAACGGTTCCGCTGAAATTAGAAGAAAATTCATGGCTACCAAAAAAGCTAGAAGAAAATAATGAGTTTTATGTCGATGCTGATATTAATACTATTGATGGAAAAACCTATGTTTTTTTTGATTATATAGTAAGAGAAAATGATCAAGTCATTGGAACAGTTGGAAGCTACGCACTAGTCTCAACTATTACTAATCAATTACTCAGTACCTCTAACCAAGATATTTTAGATGTACTTATTGATAATCATGGTGTATTTCGTACTAGTTTGAATGAAAAGACCAGTCGTTATCATCCCTCTCTTTCAAAGTTTTTGTCCAACAAAAAATGGCATCAAGTTATCGGGGATGATTTAGATAAAAGCAGCTTAATAAAACTAAAAAATAATACTAATAGTCATTTGGTAAAAACGATTGATATTAGAATTAATGAAGTTAATTATATAGCCGCTATTGTGTATATCGAGGAAATAGAATGGTATGCAATGAGTTTGTTTTCAAAGAAGGCAATGGAAGGAAGTATTGTTATTCTGCCCCTCTTTTTAGTTGGTGCCCTGCTTCTTTTTAGCGTTATTGCACTTACACTTTATTTTTTGAACAAGCTAATTTTTAAACGACTTATCGTGATGAACAAATCAGTTAATAACATTGCATTAGGTAATTATAAAGACTTAATTAAAGATTGTCGTTCAGATGAACTAGGTACTTTAGCTCAAGGGATAAACACCATGAGCCAAGAAATTTCAAAGAATCTATCAAAGATAAAGTCTCAGAATAATGCGCTAAATGATGCTATTGATAAAGCAAATGCAGCAAATAATGCAAAATCTATTTTTCTTTCTAACATGAGCCATGAAATAAGAACCCCGATGAATGCAGTGTTAGGTTTTGCTGAGATAGGAAGAAACACCAAAGTTTTATTTGAAAAAGATGATTCACTTGAACAAATACAACGTTCAGGTGAACACTTACTGCAAATAATTAATGACGTATTAGACTTTTCTAAAATAGGATCCAAGCAACTTGAGTTGGAAAAAATCTCATTTAGCTTTAGTGCTATTCTTAAAAAAATAACACAAATCTGTAAGTCGGATATTGATAAAAAAAATATATCATTAAATTTCCTATTAGATGATTCGATTCCTAGCCACTTAATTGGCGATCCACTAAAAATAGAACAAATAATCATTAATTTGGTTAGTAATGCTATAAAATTTACGGAACATGGCAGTATTGATATTAACACTCGTCTAAAAAAACAAAACAAAAGAGACGTTATTATTGAATTAAGTGTTAAAGATACAGGAATAGGTATAACGCCAGAACAACAACAAAACTTATTTATAGCTTTCTCTCAAGCCGATAATTCAATCACTAGAAAGTTTGGTGGCACAGGATTAGGATTAGCGATAAGTAAGCAATTAGTAGAAATGATGGGGGGAGAAATCACACTAAAAAGTGAACGAGATAAAGGCACTGAATTCACATTCACCATACCTTTGGCACACTCTACTGAAAAGTTAGAGAAAAAAATAGAAGAAGTAGCAGATTTTGATTTAGTAAAATTTAAAGCGGCTTTGTATGGAAAAAAAATCTTGCTGGTTGAAGACAATAGAATCAACCAAATTGTAGCTAAAAAAATACTAGAGCCATTAAATATTTCAATTGATATAGCAGAGAATGGATTACAGGCAATAGAAAAAATGAAAAACGACACTTATTCATTAGTGTTAATGGATATACAAATGCCTGAGTTAGACGGACTACAAGCCACAGAACAAATTAGAATGTTTGATAAAGATACTGTAATTATTGGTATGTCAGCTCATGCCAGTATCCAAGATACTGAAAAAGCGATTAAATCAGGAATGAATGATTATATGACTAAACCCATTAAGCAAAAAACAGTTTTTTTGATGATATCAGAATATATCTTTTAGTTCTGCGGATAACTAACACCAAATAAGTCTACACCTTTAGAAGCAAAATTTAGGGGATAGGATAAAAACCATTAATAGTGATGAAAGTTGGCTCAAACTCACCACAAACTTTGAAGGTATATTCACTGGCGCGGTTGGCACCGCAGAGCATTTGTGTGAATTTACTGAGCACGTAGGGTTAAAGCGCGCACACGGGAAAGCAAATGCCCAAGCTTGTTTGAATAG
>NZ_JACGVZ010000004.1:0-187922 GCF_014077465.1 Colwellia sp. BRX10-4 | reverse complement strand
CACCGTGTACTTTAGTTAATACTGCAGAGATAGCAGCTGTTAAAGTAGTTTTACCGTGATCGACGTGACCGATAGTACCAACGTTAACATGCGGTTTTAAACGTTCAAATTTTGCTTTAGCCATTTTTCAATTACCTTAAAGTTTATTAAAAGCGCAGCCAAGATGACCGAGCTAGACTTTCACTAACTATAAGTGAGTGTCTTACGAGATTCCAAGAGATTCTGTTATTGCCGCAACTACATTCTTAGGAGCTTCACTGTATTGTAAAAATTCCATCGAATAAGAGGCGCGGCCCTGTGTTGCACTGCGTAATGCAGTAGCATAACCAAACATTTCAGACAGTGGTACTATTGCATTCACTATCTTAGAGCCAGCAGGACCTTCGTCCATGCCATCGATCATACCGCGACGACGATTTAAATCGCCAACGACATCACCCATGTTTTCTTCTGGCGTAGTTACTTCGACTTTCATCATAGGTTCTAGAAGTGTCGGCGTAGCTTTTAACGCCCCTTCTCTAAAGCCCATTGAAGCAGCAACTTTAAACGCCATTTCATTAGAGTCAACGTCATGAAAAGAACCGTCATAAAGTGTTACTTTAACATCAAGCATTGGATAACCGGCTAATACACCACTATCCATTTGCTCAAAACAGCCTTTTTCAATGGCGGGGATATATTCTTTAGGAACAGTACCGCCAACAATTTCGTTAACAAATTCGAAACCAGCACCTTCTGGTAAGGGTTCCATTTTCAACCAAACGTGACCAAATTGGCCTTTACCACCTGATTGTCGAATAAATTTACCTTCTACTTCAACCGTAGAACGAATAGTTTCACGATAAGCAACTTGTGGCTTACCGACATTACATTCGACGCCAAACTCACGTTTCATGCGCTCGACAATAATGTCTAAGTGTAGCTCACCCATACCGGAAATGATCGTTTGACCCGTTTCATCATCAGTAACGACCTTAAACGAAGGATCTTCAGCTGATAATTTACTTAAGGCTAGGGCTAATTTGTCTTGAGAAGCAATGGTTTTTGGCTCAACGGCTATTGAAATTACCGGATCAGGGAATTCCATTTTCTCAAGTGTTATTACGTGATTGGCATCACACAGTGTTTCACCCGTAGTCACATCTTTTAAACCGATGGCTGCTGCAATATCACCAGCACGAACTTCTTTAATTTCTTGACGGTCATTGGCATGCATTTGCACTAGACGACCGAGACGTTCTTTCTTGCCTTTAATCGGATTAAAGACACTATCGCCTGTTTTTACTACTCCGGAATAGACGCGGAAGAAGGTTAACGTACCGACAAAAGGGTCAGTGGCAATTTTAAAGGCTAACGCGGAAAATGGTGCACTATCATCTGCAGCACGCGTTGCCGGTGTTTCATTTTTGTCATCACTAATACCCGTAATAGCAGCAACTTCCGTTGGTGAGGGTAAATAGTCAATAACCGCATCTAAAACAGCTTGTACGCCTTTGTTTTTAAAAGCAGAGCCACAAGTACAAAGAATGATTTCATTATTAAGGGTACGTTGTCGAAGTGCTGACTTGATTTCATCTTCTGTCAAATCGCCATCTTCAAGGTATTTATCCATTAACTCGTCTGACACTTCAGCCGCTTCCGATATCATATTCTCACGCCATTCATCGGCAAGGTCTTGCATATCGGTGGGTATTGCTGAATAAGTAAAAGTCATCCCGTGATCGTCTTCACTCCAGTTGATCACTTTCATTTTAACAAGGTCTATAACACCTTTAAAATCTTCTTCTGAACCAATAGGTAACTGAATAGGTACTGCGTTTGCTTTTAGACGTGCTTTTAGCTGACCAACAACAGAAAGAAAGTCTGCACCAGTACGGTCCATTTTATTAACAAAAACAATGCGTGGAACGGCATACTTTTCCATTTGACGCCAAACAGTTTCTGTTTGCGGTTGAACACCAGAAGAGGCACATAAAACTAATACAGCACCATCGAGGACACGCAAGGAGCGTTCAACTTCAATGGTAAAATCAACGTGACCAGGAGTATCGATAATATTAATACGGTGGTCAACAAATTGACCGTCCATGCCTTTCCAGAAACAAGTTGTCGCTGCTGAGGTGATGGTAATACCACGCTCTTGCTCTTGTTCCATCCAGTCCATGGTTGCAGCGCCATCATGCACTTCACCAATTCTGTGAGAAAGACCCGTGTAAAACAAAACACGTTCTGTGGTTGTCGTTTTGCCAGCATCTACGTGCGCACAGATACCAATGTTACGGTAGCGCTCAATAGGGGTGATACGTGCCAAAATGAAATCCTCTAATTCTTAGTCACTAATAATTAGTACTATTAAATAAATATTCGCGTAAGCGGTGAGTATTTGTTTAATACTACTGTTTAATACTATTTGAACTGCACAAAGCATCAGTCCGTAAAAGTTAGTATGGCTAGCAAGAGAAACTCTTGCTAGCCATGTATTCACCCTAAGCATATGCAAAGGGTAAATCATACATCCATTCAAAACTGCTAGCTTACCAGCGGTAGTGAGCGAACGCTTTGTTAGCATCAGCCATACGGTGAACGTCTTCACGTTTCTTAACCGCTGAACCTTTGCTGTCAGACGCATCTAACATTTCGTTAGCTAGGCGCTGAGCCATTGATTTTTCACCACGTTTACGAGCTGCTTCAACTAACCAACGCATGGCTAGAGCATTACGACGAACTGGACGAACTTCAACTGGTACTTGATAAGTAGAACCACCAACACGACGAGATTTAACTTCGACAGATGGGCGGATATTATCTAAAGCAGTTTCGAAAAGCTCTAAGTGAGTTTTCTCGCTGTTTTTTTCAGTTAAAATGTCTAATGCACCGTAAACAATTTTTTCTGCAGTAGATTTTTTACCATCAACCATAAGGATGTTGATGAATTTTGCTAAAAGTTCGTTATGGAACTTAGGATCTGGCAATATTTTACGTTGCCCTACGACGCGTCTTCTTGGCATCTTAATTCTCCGTAGTATTCAGGATTAATCCAAAATATATAAATTTAAAAATTTCTTATTTGGCCTTACTTAACGTTTTTTCTCTTCCTATCTATAAGGAGTTAGAGAGGAAAACTTAAGATTTAGGTCGTTTAGCACCGTATTTAGAACGGCCTTGTCTTCTGTCGCTTACACCTGAACAATCAAGCGCGCCACGAACGGTGTGATAACGCACACCCGGTAAATCTTTTACACGGCCACCGCGTATTAAAATAACGCTATGCTCTTGTAAATTATGTCCTTCACCACCGATGTATGAAGTTACTTCGAAGCCGTTAGTTAAACGAACACGAGCAACTTTACGAAGTGCTGAGTTAGGTTTTTTCGGTGTAGTTGTATACACACGAGTACATACGCCACGACGTTGTGGACAAGCTTGTAACGCTGGAACGTTACTTTTAGTTACTTGTCTTACACGTGGTTTACGTACTAATTGGTTAATAGTTGCCATTAAATAGCTCCCGATTAGTTAAACTTGTGTAAATTCCAATCAATGAGAAATTTACACCCTTATAAACGTGAAAATCCGCGACCTTAAATGCTATACATAAACAGTACAGGATATAGGGTCGCGGAATTCTATAGGTCAAGCTATGGCCTGTCAAGTAGCACAGGCCATTAACGCTATATTTTTTACTTAATCACTAGCATTTAGTGCGTCAGTTAATGCTTGTGCAGCATCGTCAGCTGAAACAGCGACTTCTTCAACAGCAGGCATTTTTGCTTGTAGTTTACGTTTAGCACGTTCCTGATGGTACGAATAACCTGTACCCGCTGGGATCAAACGACCAACGATAACGTTTTCTTTCAAGCCACGTAACTTATCTTTCTTACCTGCAACAGCAGCTTCAGTAAGTACACGTGTTGTTTCTTGGAAAGATGCCGCTGAAATAAACGATTCAGTTGCTAATGATGCTTTAGTAATACCCATCATTTGCATTTCGTATTCAGCAGGTTGCTTACCAGCAGATTCAAGCTCGCGGTTTGAAATATTAACACGCGCTACTTCTACTTGTTCGCCTTTCAAGAAATCACTATCACCCGCGTCTAAGATCTCACACTTGCGAATCATTTGACGGACGATAACTTCGATGTGCTTGTCGTTAATTTTTACACCTTGTAAACGATATACTTCTTGTACTTCGTTAACAATGTAATTAGCAACAGGTGCAACACCACGTAAACGCAAGATATCATGCGGAGACTCAGGACCATCGGCAATAACTTCACCTTTGATTACTGGCTCACCCTCATAGATATTCAAAAGACGCGTTTTAGGGATCATCTCTTCGTATACTTCACCGCTAGGTTGAGTGATTAATAAGCGCACTTTACCTTTGGTTTCTTTACCGAAAGCAACAACACCTGTTTTCTCAGCAAGAATTGCAGGAAGTTTAGGCTTACGTGCTTCAAATAAATCAGCAACACGTGGAAGACCACCGGTTATATCACGAGTTTTAGAACTTGCTTGTGGTATACGAGCCAGTGCATCACCAATGTTTACATCCGCGCCATCTTCTAAGTTAACAATCGCATTACCCGGTAAGTAGTAAAGTGCTGGGATTTCTGTCCCGGCAATCATAACTTCTTCACCGTTAGCATCAACAAGTTTCAATGCTGGGCGCATTTCTTTACCCGTTGCATTACGTTGACCTGCGTCAGTAACAATAATACTTGAAAGACCAGTCAGATCATCAGTTTGACGAACCATAGTCACGCCATCAGAAAGATCAACGAACTGAACTTTACCTGCTACTTCCGTAATAATAGGGTGAGTATGCGGGTCCCAGTTAGCGATGATTTCACCGGCAACAATTGATCCACCATCTTTCTTAGAAAGCACAGTACCGTAAGGTACTTTATAACGTTCTTTCTCACGACCTAGCTCATCAATTACCGTCATTTCAGAAGAACGTGAGGTAATAACAAGATGATCTTCAGAGTTAGTTACAAACTTAGCATTTTGAAGTTTCAAAGTACCTGTGTTTTTAACTTGAACATTGTTTTCAGCAGAGGCACGCGATGCGGCACCACCAATGTGGAACGTACGCATGGTAAGCTGTGTACCAGGTTCACCAATTGATTGGGCTGCAACAACACCAATAGCTTCACCTTGGTTGATCATATGGCCACGAGCCAAATCACGACCGTAACAGTGAGCACAAATACCAAAATCGGTTTTACAGGTAATAATTGAACGTACCTTCATTTGATCTATTGAGTTTTCTTCAATGAAATCACACAAAGCTTCGTCAATTAGCGTATTACGAGGTAATAAAACTTCGTCAGTACCGGGCTTGAGAACATCTTCAGCAACAACACGACCAAGAACACGTTCTCTTAATGGTTCAACAACATCTCCACCTTCGATTAATGGTGTCATTAGTAGACCGTCGAAAGTGCCACAGTCATGTTCAGTCACAACCAAATCTTGTGCAACATCAACTAAACGACGAGTTAAGTAACCCGAGTTAGCTGTTTTCAATGCAGTATCGGCAAGACCTTTACGCGCACCGTGAGTTGAAATGAAGTATTCAGATACGTTCAAACCTTCACGGAAGTTAGCTTTGATTGGCGTTTCGATGATAGAACCATCTGGTTTAGCCATCAAGCCACGCATACCCGCTAACTGACGGATCTGAGCAGCACTACCACGAGCACCCGAGTCAGCCATCATGTAGATAGAGTTGAATGAATCTTGTTCTTCTGGCACGCCGTCACGGTTAATAACAGTTTCTTTTGATAAGTTGTCCATCATCGCTTTAGAGATTTTCTCGTTGGCAGATGACCAAATATCAATAACTTTGTTATATTTTTCGCCCTGAGTCACTAAACCTTGTTCGAATTGAGTTTGGATTTCAGCAACTTCTTCTTCCGACTCTTCGATAATAGTGTATTTAGCCGCAGGAATAACCATATCATCAATACCAACAGAACAACCCGCGATCATCGCGTAATGGAAGCCTGTGTACATGATTTGGTCAGCAAAAATAACCGTTTCTTTCAAACCTAAGTTACGGTAAGCGTGGTTAATTAATTTCGAAATTGGTTTTTTGCCAAGCGGTTGATCGATTAAATCGTAAGGCATACCTTTTGGACAAACCTGCCACATAATGGCGCGACCTACCGTGGTATCACGTAAAGTCGTTTTAGGTACAGTAAAGTTACCTTCTTCGTCTTTAAAGTATTCGGTGATACGAATTTTTACACGGGCGTGAAGTTCTGCAACACCTGTGCGGTAAGCTTTTTCAGCTTCTTTAGTGTCAGCAAAAACCATGCCTTCACCTAAACCATTAACACGGTCACGTGTTAAGTAGTACAAGCCTAAAACAACATCTTGTGATGGTACAATAATCGGCTCACCGTTTGCTGGTGATAACACGTTATTGGTAGACATCATTAAGGTACGAGCTTCCATTTGTGCTTCGATAGTTAACGGTACGTGTACCGCCATTTGGTCACCATCGAAATCGGCATTGTATGCCGCACAAACTAGAGGATGCAAGTGAATTGCTTTACCTTCAATTAGAACAGGTTCAAACGCTTGGATACCTAGTCTGTGAAGTGTTGGTGCACGGTTAAGCATAACTGGATGTTCACGAATAACTTCGTCAAGTACATCCCAAACTTCAGCGCCTTCACGTTCAACTAATTTTTTAGCCGCTTTAATCGTAGTCGCTAAACCACGAGCTTCTAATTTACCGTAAATAAATGGTTTGAATAATTCAAGTGCCATTTTTTTCGGTAAACCACACTGGTGTAAACGCAGTGTAGGACCAACAGTAATTACAGAACGACCAGAGTAATCAACACGTTTACCCAATAGATTCTGACGGAAACGACCTTGCTTACCTTTAATCATATCGGCAAGAGATTTAAGAGGACGTTTGTTAGAACCGGTAATTGCGCGACCACGACGACCGTTATCAAGAAGTGCATCAACAGATTCTTGTAACATACGTTTTTCGTTACGTACGATAATATCTGGTGCTACTAAGTCAAGAAGACGTTTTAAACGGTTGTTACGGTTAATAACACGACGGTATAAATCGTTCAAATCAGACGTAGCAAAACGGCCACCATCCAAAGGTACTAACGGACGTAAATCCGGTGGTAAAATGGGTAGTACGTTCATAATCATCCACTCAGGCTTATTACCTGAAGCGGCGAATGCTTCCATTAATTTTAAACGCTTAGTGACTTTTTTACGCTTAGTTTCACTACCAATTTCAGGAAGCTCTTCACGCATTTGCGCTACTTCGCCTTCTAAATCGATTTGTTGTAGTAAAGCTAAAACAGCTTCAGCACCCATTAATGCGTCAAATTCATCACCATGCTCTTCTAAAGCATCAAGATATTCTTCTTCAGTTAGAATTTGGCTTTTTTCTAATGTTGTCATACCAGGTTCAGTAACAACATAAGATTCAAAATAAAGAACACGTTCGATATCACGAAGTGTCATATCAAGTAATAAACCAATACGCGAAGGTAATGATTTTAAAAACCAGATATGTGCAACTGGGCTTGCTAATTCGATATGACCCATACGGTCACGACGAACTTTTGTTAATGTAACTTCTACGCCACATTTTTCACAAATAACACCACGATGCTTTAAACGCTTGTATTTGCCACAAAGGCATTCGTAATCTTTTACTGGACCAAAAATACGCGCACAAAATAGACCGTCACGTTCTGGTTTGAACGTACGGTAGTTAATCGTTTCAGGTTTTTTTACTTCACCAAATGACCAAGAACGAATCTGATCTGGTGAGGCTAGTCCGATACGTATACCATCGAACTCTTCTGTTTGATTTTGTTGCTTAAGAAACTTAAGTAAATCTTTCACACTTCTTCTCCTGTCGGAGTTAAACCTTAAAGAGAAAGCAGTTACCTGCTTTCTCCGTGTACTGACTCATCAATTTGATAGTCAGCATGCAGCTTTGGAAGCTAGTCCTGATCTAATTCGATGTTAATACCTAACGAACGAATTTCTTTCAACAATACGTTGAATGATTCAGGAATGCCTGGCTCCATTCTGTGATCACCGTCTACTAAGTTTTTATACATCTTAGTACGACCGTTAACATCATCAGATTTAACCGTTAACATTTCTTGTAGCGTATAAGCAGCACCGTATGCTTCTAGTGCCCATACTTCCATCTCACCGAAACGTTGACCACCAAATTGCGCTTTACCGCCAAGAGGTTGTTGCGTTACTAATGAGTAAGAGCCAGTAGAACGTGCATGCATTTTGTCATCAACTAAATGGTTAAGTTTTAACATATACATGTAGCCAACCGTTACAGGACGTTCAAATTCACGACCAGTACGACCGTCAGTTAAGATAAACTGACCGCTTTCAGGCATATCAGCAAGTCTAAACATCTCTTTGATTTCTTTCTCTGCTGCACCATCAAATGCTGGAGTAGCAATAGGAAGACCGGCACGTAGGTTATTAGCTAAACGCATCACTTCATCATCAGAGAAACTCGCGATGTCAACAACTTGACGAGATTCACCAACATTGTAAACTTCTTGAATGAAGTTACGTAGTTTATGAATTTCTTGTTGCGCTTCCAACATACGGTTGATTTTTTCGCCAATACCACGACACGCCATACCTAGATGAGTTTCTAAGATCTGACCAATGTTCATTCGTGATGGTACACCTAACGGGTTAAGTACCACATCAACAGGAACACCATATTGATCGTAAGGCATATCTTCTACTGGAACGACGTTTGAAATAACACCTTTGTTACCATGACGACCGGCCATTTTATCACCCGGTTGGATGTGGCGTTTTATCGCTAAGTAAACTTTGATAATTTTAAGAACACCTGGAGCTAAATCAGCACCTTGCGTGATCTTACGACGTTTAATTTCAAACTTCTTATCGAAATCAGCTTTAATATTGTCGTATTGCTCAGCAATTTGTTCAAGCTCAGATTGTTGACCTTCATCAGACAAGTTTTGAACTAACCAATTTGCACGAGACATACTATTAATGTCTGATTCGTTTAAGCCAGCAGATAAAAGAAGGTTTTTAGCACGAGCATAAATACCATCTTCTAAGATGCTAAATTCATCGCCTAAATCTTTCTTAACTTCTTTAAGTTGTAATTCTTCAATTTCAACAGCGCGCTTATCTTTTTCTACACCGTCACGGGTGAAGATTTGAACGTCGATGATAGTACCTTTAACTGAGTTAGGTACACGTAAAGAACTGTCTTTAACGTCAGCTGCTTTTTCACCGAAAATAGCACGTAATAGTTTTTCTTCTGGTGTTAATTGTGTTTCACCTTTAGGAGTAACTTTACCCACTAGGATGTCGCCACCATTAACTTCAGCACCGATGTAAACAACACCCGCTTCATCTAATTTAGATAAAGCTGATTCACCAACATTAGGAATATCAGAAGTAATTTCTTCACTACCTAATTTAGTGTCTCGTGCTATACAGGTTAATTCTTGAATATGAACTGTAGTGAAACGATCTTCTGTAGCAACACGTTCAGATAACAACATTGAATCTTCGAAGTTGTAACCATTCCAAGGCATAAACGCTATACGCATGTTTTGACCTAGGGCTAATTCACCCATGTCCGTTGAAGGACCATCAGCTAAAACATCACCACGTGTAACAGGTTCGCCCATACGACACTGTGGACGTTGGTTAATACATGTATTTTGGTTGGAACGCGTATATTTAGTTAAGTTATAAATATCAATACCGGCTTCACCAGCATGCATTTCGTCTTCATTAACTTTAACAACAATACGAGAAGCGTCAACATAGCTGACTACACCACCACGTTTTGCAACAGCAGTTACACCTGAATCAACTGCTACAACTTTTTCCATACCTGTACCGACTAACGGCTTATCAACGATAAGAGTTGGTACTGCTTGACGTTGCATGTTTGAACCCATCAGGGCTCTGTTAGCATCATCGTGCTCAAGAAACGGAATTAAACTTGCTGCAACTGAAATAATCTGCTGTGGCGAAACATCCATATATTGGACTTGTTCTGCCGAGATTAATGTAAATTCGTTTTTGTGACGACACTGTACTAAGCCGTCTACTAACATACCTTCACTATCAACCGGAGCTGTAGTTTGGGCAATAACGAAGTTACCTTCTTCAATTGCTGATAAATAATCTATATCATCAGTGACTAAGCCATCAACTACTTTACGATATGGAGTTTCTAAGAAACCGTAATCGTTAGTACGTGCATAACACGACAGTGAGTTAATCAAACCAATGTTTGGACCTTCCGGCGTTTCGATAGGACATACACGACCATAATGGGTCGGATGTACATCTCGAACTTCAAAACCAGCACGTTCACGCGTCAAACCACCTGGGCCTAATGCGGAGATACGACGTTTATGCGTCACTTCTGATAACGGGTTGTTTTGATCCATAAACTGTGACAATTGTGAAGAACCGAAAAATTCTTTCACAGCCGCAGAGATAGGCTTAGCGTTGATTAGGTCTTGTGGCATGATAGCGTCTAAGTCACCAAGACTTAAACGTTCACGCACAGCACGTTCAACACGTACTAGACCAACACGGAATTGGTTTTCTGCCATTTCGCCAACAGAGCGAATACGACGGTTACCTAAGTGATCGATATCATCAGTCTCGCCTTTACCGTCACGAATGGCGATTAAGGTTCTCATTACTGAAATAATGTCATCGTTAGATAAAATGCCACTTCCAACATCGTCTGAATTGCCAACACGACGGTTGAACTTCATTCGACCAACGGTTGATAAATCATAGCGTTCTGGAGCAAAAAACAAGTTAGTAAATAACGTTTCTGCTGCATCTTTTGTTGGTGGTTCGCCTGGGCGCATCATGCGGTATATTTCAACTAAAGCTTCTAGCTTGTTTGAAGTACCATCAACACGAATAGTGTCAGACATGTATGAACCAACATCGAATTCATTCATATATAAGGTAGAAAGAACTTTATGACCAGCTTGGCTTAGCTCTGCTAATAACTCTAATGTTATTTCAGCATTGGCTTCAGCGATAACTTCACCAGTAGACTCATCGATGTAAGCTTTAGATAAAACTTTACCTACGATGTACTCAGCTGGGACTTCTAGCTTTTCAAGATTTTCTTTCGATAATGAACGAATATGACGTGCAGTAATGCGACGACCTTGCTCTACTAATACATCACCATTTTTCAAACAAATGTCAAACGTTGCCGTTTCACCGCGTAAGCGCTCAGGGATTAAATCCATGATCAACTTATCGCCTTTGATTGAAAAATCAGTGGTGTCATAGAACATGTCTAGAATTTCTTCAGTAGAATATTCTAAGGCACGTAAAATGATTGACGCCGGTAATTTACGACGACGGTCAATACGTACAAATAAATTATCTTTAGGATCAAACTCAAAATCTAACCAAGAACCACGGTAAGGAATAACGCGTGCGTTATATAATACTTTACCAGATGAGTGTGTTTTACCTTTATCATGATCGAAAAACACACCTGGAGAACGATGTAATTGCGAAACAATAACACGCTCAGTACCATTAATAACAAACGTACCGTTGTCTGTCATTAATGGGATTTCACCCATGTATACTTCTTGTTCTTTGATATCTTTAACTGTGCCTGCTGGCGCTTCTTTATCATAAACTACTAAACGTAATTTAACGCGAAGCGGCGCAGAATAGGTTACACCGCGGATTTGACATTCTTTGACATCAAATAACGGTTCGCCAAGTCTGTAGCTCACATATTGTAACTCTGAGCTACCAGAGTAAGCTTTAATTGGGAAAATAGAATGAAACGCAGCCTCTAGGCCTGTTTCACCTGTTGGATCAATATCAATAAACTTACGGAAAGATTCGAGTTGGATTGATAACAAGAATGGATAATCCATTACTTGTATGCTTTTACCAAAGTCCTTGCGAATACGTTTCTTTTCGGAGTAAGAGTAAACCATGGGGTTCCTCAGCTTGCTGGTTATGGCCGATCTGCCTTTAAAATACCAATTGGACTAGACAACTTCAGTATAGCTTCATACTTTGTGTTAGCTAATCCAATTGGTATCAGACAGGATATTGCAATGGTACTTAATACATTAGTACCAATTATGCACTTTTTGGTTTAAAAAAAACCACTTTCTTTAGCGCAAAAAGGCCGGTGACTTTAAAGTCACCAGCCATTGCCTTTTCAGGCAAATAATCTGTTTAAAAACAGATTATTTGATCTCAACAGAAGCGCCAGCTTCTTCAAGAAGAGTCTTAAGAGCTTCAGCTTCAGCTTTGTCAACGCCTTCTTTAACAACGCCAAGAGCTTCAACTAAGTCTTTAGCTTCTTTAAGGCCTAAACCTGTAGCGCCACGAACTGCTTTGATTACTGCAACTTTCTTCTCACCGAAGCTAGTCATAACAACGTTGAATTCGCTTTGCTCTTCAACAGCTTCAGCTGGTCCAGCAGCGGCAACAGCAGCTGATGCAGATACGCCAAATTTTTCTTCCATTGCTTCGATTAAAGCAACAACGTCCATTACTGACATGTCAGCAACTGCGTTTAGGATATCGTCTTTAGAAATAGACATTTTAAATTTCCTGTTTTTTAATAAACAGCCTTTGGCTGTTTGAAATAACTATAAATACAAAAAGTGCGAATTGTGCTCTGCCTATGTTTGAGTAATAGCAGAGGTAGACAATTATTAAGCGGCTTCTTGTTCTTTCTGATCGCGTACTGCAGCAATCGTGCGGACTAATTTGCCTGCAGATGCTTCTTTCATTGCGCTCATTAAACGTGCAATCGCTTCGTCGTAAGTAGGTAGCTTAGCTAACACATTTACGTCTACTGAATTACCTTCAAATGCAGCTGCTTTTAAATCAAAGGCTTCGTTAGCTTTAGCGAAGGCTGTGAATAAACGTGCAGCAGCACCTGGGTGATCAGATGAAAAAGCAATTAATGAAGGTCCTTTGAATACGTCAGAAACACATTCAAATTGAGTACCTTTTACTGCACGACGTGCTAATGTGTTACGGACAACTTTCATCCATACACCACTTTCACGTGCTTGCTTACGCAATGCAGTAATTGCTTCCACTCCAACACCACGGGCATCCGCGATTACAACTGAGTGAGCGCCACTAGCAGCTTCTTGAACTTCAGCAACAATTGCCTTTTTGTCATCAAGATTGATAGCCATTGGCTTTAACTCCTGGTTCACCGGTTAAATAAACCGGTATTTACTATCCCTAGCTTATATTCTTTTAAAGAAAGTAAACTAGGCCGTTACGGCGAGGACCAGAATTAGGAAATACTGGGTAATCACCATCTACGTAGGAAAAATTAAGTCTATTAAAGTAAATAATTACCTTATAAACTCCTACGGTCTTTGACGGGGTTGTTTAAACTTCTAAAAGAATAAAACAACACCTACCAAAATTTTTAAGGGCGAAATTATAGTCTATAATTTAACCCTTGTAAAGTGCAAAAAATGTGACTTTACTTAGAAACTGCTGTCAAACTAGCTTGGTTTACCGATACACCGGCGCCCATAGTAGTTGAGATAGAAAGTTTCTTAATGTACTGACCTTTAGCATTTGCTGGTTTAGCTTTCTTTAAAGCTTCCAATAAAAACTCTAGGTTTTCTTGTAATTTAGCATCGTCGAAATCAGCCTTACCAATAGTAGTATGGATGATACCGTTTTTATCATTGCGGTAACGGATCTGGCCCGATTTTGCATTGTTAATAGCGGTTACAACGTCTGGTGTTACAGTACCAACTTTAGGGTTAGGCATTAAACCACGTGGGCCTAAAATCTGACCAAGTTGACCAACAACACGCATAGCATCTGGAGAAGCGATTACAACATCAAAGTTCATCTCGCCTTTTTTAACTAATTCAGCTAAATCTTCCATACCTACGATGTCAGCACCAGCTTCTTTCGCTTTCTCAGCATTTGCGCCCTGTGTAAATACAGCAACACGAACATCACGGCCAGTACCATTTGGTAATACAGCTGCGCCACGTACGTTTTGGTCTGATTTACGAGCATCGATGCCAAGATTTACAGCAACATCTACACTTTCACGGAAGTTTGCAGTAGCAAGTTCTTTTAATAAAGAAATGGCTTCAGCAATATCATAATCTTTTAATACGTCTACTTTTTCACGGATTAGACGAGCGCGTTTCGTTAATTTAGTCATTGATTAGTCCTCTACCACTAAACCCATTGAACGAGCAGAACCCGCAATGGTACGCACTGCAGCTTCCATAGAACCAGCAGTTAAGTCAGCTTCTTTTGTCTTAACAATTTCTTCAAGTTGGGCTGTAGTAACAGTACCCACTTTGTCAGTGTTAGGACGGCCAGAACCGCTTTTGATGCCAGCTGCTTTTTTCAATAAGTAAGAAGCAGGTGGTGTTTTTGTTTCAAATGTAAAAGAACGATCGCTGTATACAGTAATAACTACTGGTACTGGAGCGCCTTTTTCTAAAGATTCTGTTTTTGCGTTGAACGCCTTACAAAATTCCATGATATTCACACCGTGTTGACCTAAAGCAGGACCAACTGGCGGTGAAGGGTTTGCTGCACCAGCAGCAACTTGTAGCTTGATTAGAGCTTGGACTTTCTTAGCCATTTTTCAATACCTTTAGTTTGGGTGTTAACGCTAAAATTTAATTCAGCTCCCCGTTGTTCGATTATCCTTACTTTTTCCTAAACGACGACGAAGTCACTTAAAAAAAATAGGCAGCGGATTATATATTAAAAAAGCCCTTTTACACAAGACTTTAATGAAATTCTTATTTATATGACTTCTGGGGGAGTTGAACGGATGTTATTGATATAACAAAAAAGGCTAGAGATTCGCATCTCTAGCCTTTTCAAATTATTATTTGTTATTGAGCGGTTAGCCTTTTTCGACTTGTCCGAACTCTAAATCTACTGGTGTTGAACGACCAAAGATTAATACTGATACTTTAATACGGTTTTTATCGTAATCTAATTCTTCAACAACGCCGTTAAAGTCAGCAAATGGACCATCAATAACACGAACCACTTCGCCGGGCTCAAACAATGTTTTAGGACGAGGCTTATCGGTATCTTCTAGTCTTTGTAAAATACGGTCAGCTTCTTTTTGTGAAATAGGTGCTGGGCGATCACTGGTACCACCGATAAAACCTAAGACACGCGGGACACTTTTAACTAAATGCCAAGCTTCAACATCCATTTCCATTTGTACTAATACATAGCCAGGGAAAAACTTACGTGAACTCTTACGCTTTTGACCAGCACGCATTTCAACGACTTCTTCGGTAGGCACAAGAATTTGACCAAACTTCTCATGCAAACCTTGAATCTCGATATGCTCAACCAAGGTTTTTTGCACGCGTCCTTCATAGCCAGAAAAAGCTTGCACAACATACCAACGTAACTTCGGGTTTGTGTTAATTACTTTTTCTTCGTTTTGTTCATTCTCTTCAGGAGATAAAATTTCTTCAGTCATGATTACACCTTCAAACCTGTAATAAAGCCAACTACCCAAAATAGCGTAGAATCAAGTCCCCACATAACTAAAGACATAATAAAAGTAGCGAACAATACGATACCTGTAGTTTGTATCGCTTCTTGGCGTGTTGGCCAAACAACTTTACGAATTTCAGTACGTGATTCTTTCGCAAATGCAACGGCGTTCTGGCCTTTAACAGTTTGCATGGCGATTACACCAGCAATAACGATACCGACAACGGCACCTATTGCACGGTATAAAACGGATTCATCACCGTAAAAATAATTGGCGAAAACGACTCCGGCTAAAAGCAGGATGACGATCATCCATTTTAGCGAATCAAGAGATCCGTTTGGCTGGCTTTCTGTACTTGCATTCATAATATTGACCTGTAAATATTTGCCTATGGCATGTTAACTTCATCACTGAAGTTACTTCAAAAGTATTAAAAAATACTTTATAAAATATGGCAGGGGTAGAGAGATTCGAACTCCCAACCGTCGGTTTTGGAGACCGCTGTTCTACCAATTGGAACTATACCCCTAGTTTACTTTCCATCTAAGATGAAGAGTTACACTTTTCTGGTGAATCTTAGTTTGTTTGGGAATTTAAAGAGACTCAAGAAGTGAGGCGCCATTATACTAATGATATTACTTTTCTCAAGTGATATTTTCTTTTGTCTGCTGTTTGTTGGCTTGAAGGTTCTTTTTCTGATTATCTAGATGAAGGACTAGTAAATTTCAGCCGATGCACGTTAATATATTACCCGTTAATAAGTAGATATAAGGTCTAATAATGAAAGCAAGTGTAAAATGGATGGGTGAAGAGTTATTCATGGGTACTTCGCAAAATGGTCATACGATTGTTTTGGACGCTAACGCCGGTGCATCTGCACCTAGCCCGCTAGAGAATGTATTGATTTCATTAGGGGCGTGTTCCTCAGTAGATGTTGTCAGTATTCTTGATAAATCTAGGCAAAACGTCAGTGGTTGTAAAGTGGATATTGAAGCTAAGCGTGTAAACTCAGTGCCGAAACTGTTTTCTGATATTCATCTACACTTTGTGATAACAGGTCAGGAAGTTTCAGGAAAACACGTCGAGCGGGCCGTTAAACTCTCTGCTGACAAATACTGCTCAGTAGCATTAATGCTACATAACACTGTACGAATCACCCATGACTTTGAAATAGTCGAAGAGTAAATGCACCATGTGCTGTAATTTACGTTACAGCACAACTTACTACAAATCAGTCATCCAATCTAATTGCTTATTGGCGCGATGCTTTTTCTCCATTAAATCTCTGATCAATGGTGTTAACAGTAATTCCATGGCAAGCCCCATTTTACCACCCGGCACAACTAAGGTATTGATACGTGACATAAAAGCACCGTCAATCATCGATAAATAGTAAGGAAAGTCAACACCCGTAGCTTCGCGAAAGCGTATCACCACAAAACTCTCATCAAGGCTCGGTATGGCTTTAGCACTAAAAGGGTTCGAGGTATCTACTGTCGGTACGCGCTGGAAGTTGATATGTGTCTTTGAAAATTGTGGCGTTATGTAAGAGATATAGTCTTCCATACTGCGCACTATGCTTGCTGTTACCGCTTCTCGACTATGCCCACGTTGATTAGTATCACGTATTATTTTCTGTATCCATTCTAAGTTAACTATCGGTACCATACCAATTAACAAGTCGACATGTTTTGCTACGTCATTTTTTTCGGTAACTACACCGCCATGTAACCCTTCATAGAAGAGTAAGTCAGTGCCATCACCTAGTTTTTCCCAAGGTGTAAACGTTCCCGGCATTTGGTTGTAGGGAACGGCTTCATCAAATGTGTGTAGGTATCGACGCATCTGGCCTTTACCCGTTTCGGAGTAAGTGCTAAAAAGTTTTTCTAAGGCGTCAAAATCGTTAGCTTCATCACCAAAATAACTAATGTTTCTTCTGTCTTCTCTCGCTTTACGCTTTTCGAGGTCCATTTCTTGTCGAGAGTAGCGATGAAAACTGTCTCCCTCAACTGTCGCTGGAGTGATACCCAATGAACGAAATATATGTGCAAACGACTCTATCGTTGTCGATGTACCTGCTCCTGATGATCCGGTTACAGCAATGATAGGATTACGTGATGACATAATTAATTCTCTTAAGAGTGGGGGTAAATGTTATACGGAGAATTTAAAGGTTGGTCAAGTTTACAATATAGTTCATTATCATTATTTTTAAAAACAAAAAACGAAGCCGAAGCTCCGTTTTTAATTTTAAAGTAAATTTAGCTAGGCTAAATTAAGCTTCTGCTGACTCTTCAACTTCTTCTGCAACAACATCTGATGCAGGACGGTCTACTAATTCAACATAAGCCATAGGCGCTTTATCACCAGTACGGAAACCACATTTTAAAATGCGAGTATACCCACCTGGACGTTCTTGGTAACGTGCACCAAGTTCGTTAAATAAAATACCTACTACTTCTTTATCTTGTGTACGAGCAAACGCTAAACGGCGATTTGCAACACTGTCGGTCTTGGCCAATGTAATCAGTGGCTCTACAACGCGACGTAGTTCTTTAGCTTTAGCTACGGTCGTTTTAATAACGCCGTGCTTAACTAGTGAACTTGCCATATTACGGAACATCGCTTGACGATGACTGCTATTACGGTTTAACTGGCGACCGCTTTGACGATGGCGCATAAGTTAATCCTTCTCTCAAACTATTAAAAAACGATAAACGAATTAGTCGTTATCAGCGATGCTTTCAGGCGGCCAATTTTCAAGGCGCATACCTAAAGATAAACCACGAGACGCCAAAACGTCTTTGATTTCTGTTAAAGACTTCTTACCTAAATTAGGTGTTTTAAGAAGCTCTACTTCTGCACGCTGTACTAAATCGCCAATGTATTGAATTGCTTCTGCTTTTAAGCAGTTTGCTGAACGAACTGTTAATTCAAGATCATCAACTGGACGAAGCAAAATAGGGTCAAATAAAGGTTTCTCTTCTTTTGGCTCTACTTCTTTAATATCACGCAATTCTACAAACGCATCTAGCTGTTCAGCTAAAATTGTTGAAGCACGACGAATAGCTTCTTCTGGATCCAATGTACCATTGGTTTCCATATCAAGTACAAGTTTGTCTAAATCAGTACGCTGTTCTACTCGGGCAGAGTCAACATCGTAGGCAATTCTTACAACTGGACTGAACGAAGCATCAACTAACAAACGTCCGATTGCACGATCTTCATCCTCGGCATCGCGTCTAACTGAAGCAGGAACATAACCACGTCCCATTTCAATTTTGATTCGCATGCTGATAGAACCTTCACCTGTTAAATTACAGATTACATGATTAGGATTTGCGATTGTTACATCTCCGTCATGTTGGATATCAGCTGCCGTTACAGGGCCTTCACCGGATTTAGTTAAAGTAATAACAGCTTCGTTTTTACCTTCTAAACTTATAGCTAATCCCTTAAGGTTCAACAATATTTCGATGATGTCTTCTTGCACACCCTCTTTACTACTGTATTCGTGTAGAACGCCGTCAATCTCAACTTCAGTTACAGCACAACCTGGCATTGAAGATAGAAGAATGCGACGTAAAGCATTACCTAAAGTATGACCAAAACCACGCTCTAATGGCTCTAAAGTTACCTTAGCACGAGTCGCGCTAATGGTTTCAATACCAACCAATCGCGGTCTAAGGAATTCGGTTACAGAACCCTGCATATATTTCCTCTCTTAAGTGCTACTTTACTTAGAGTAAAGTTCAACAATTAACTGTTCATTAATTTCGGCAGACAAGTCAGAACGATCAGGAACACGTTTGAAAACGCCTTCAAGTTTCTTGTTATCTACTTCAACCCAGACTGGCTTCTCACGTTGCTCAGCTAATTCTAAAGCAGCGATGATACGCGCTTGAGTTTTAGATTTCTCACGAATAGAAACTGCATCTTCAGCTTTAACATTGAAAGATGGAATATTAACAACTACGCCGTTTACTACGATAGCTTTATGGCTAACTAGTTGACGAGCTTCAGCACGAGTGCTTGCATAGCCCATACGGTATACTACGTTATCAAGACGAATCTCTAAAAGTTGTAACAAGTTTTCACCTGTATTACCTTTCAAACGAGCCGCTTCTTTGTAGTAATTACGGAATTGCTTTTCTAGTACGCCATAAATACGACGAACTTTTTGTTTTTCACGAAGTTGAATACCGTAATCAGACAAACGACCGCGACGTGCGCCGTGCTGACCTGGTATTGTTTCGATTTTACATTTAGTGTCAATTGCTCTAACACCGCTTTTAAGGAACAAATCTGTTCCTTCGCGACGACTAAGCTTTAACTTAGGACCTAAATATCTAGCCATTTTCTTTCTCCAACTATCCTAAAAAAAGTACGATTAAACGCGACGTTTCTTAGGAGGACGACAACCATTATGAGGAATAGGCGTTACGTCAGTAATGTTGGTGATTTTAAAACCAGCAGCATTTAGGGCACGGATTGCAGACTCACGTCCTGGTCCAGGGCCTTTAACGAAAACTTCAATATTCTTCAAACCAAACTCTTTTGCAGCGGCGCCAGCGCGGTCTGCAGCTACCTGAGCAGCAAATGGGGTAGATTTACGTGAACCACGGAAACCTGAACCACCTGCAGTTGCCCAAGATAAAGCATTACCTTGACGATCTGTAAGAGTTACGATTGTGTTGTTGAAAGAGGCGTGGATATGAGCCATGCCATCAGCAACTTGTTTTTTAACGCGTTTACGCGTACGTACAGGTGTTTTAGCCATTGTCTAGTTCCTCTTACTTCTTAATTGGCTTACGAGGACCTTTACGGGTGCGCGCATTAGTTTTAGTGCGTTGACCACGTAATGGAAGACTGCGACGATGGCGTATGCCACGGTAACAACCTAAATCCATAAGACGTTTAATATTCATTGAAACTTCACGGCGTAAATCACCTTCTACGGTGTATTTATCCACTTCAGCACGTAGCAAATCTATTTTTGCTTCGTCTAATTCACTGATCTTCGTTGATTCTGCGATACCTGCTGCTGCACAAATTGCTTTTGCGCGAGTCGCTCCGATACCGAAAATCGCAGTAATGGCGATTACTGCATGCTTACGATCAGGGATGTTAATGCCAGCGATACGGGCCACTAACACATCTCCTATTTAAGGTTAAAATTATCAGGTTGGAAAGCCCGTTAGGATACCCAACCCGTCTTCTTTTCTGCAAATCGAAGCGGCATTATACAGAAATCTCTGCACAATGCTACTTCTAAAAGATATTGCTGTCAGCTTAGATGAATCTAAGCTTAACCTTGTCTTTGTTTGTGCTTTGGTTCTACACAAAGAATGCGTACTACGCCTTTGCGTTTAACCACTTTACAATTACGACAAATCTTTTTTACGGATGCACGTACTTTCATTTTATACTCCGTTTACCTATTGAGTTAAGTCTAACGACCTAACCTTTTAAGTTAGCTTTCTTAAGCACATTGTCATATTGATGAGACATCATATGCGTTTGTACTTGTGCCATAAAGTCCATAATAACCACTACTATAATAAGTAATGATGTACCACCGAAATAGAACTGAACGTCCCATGCGATGATCATGAACTGAGGTACCAAACAGATAAAGGTAATATACAACGCACCCGCTAAGGTTAAGCGTGTCATCACTTTATCTATATATTTAGACGTTTGCTCACCAGGACGAATCCCAGGAATAAACGCACCTGATTTTTTTAGGTTATCTGCTGTTTCACGCGGATTGAAAACAAGAGCCGTGTAGAAGAAACAGAAAAATATTATCGCTGCGGCAAGTAACATAACGTACAACGGCTGACCTGGAGAAATAGCAATAGATACTTCTTGTAGAAAGTCAGCAACTGCACCTTCACCTTGTCCAAACCAACTCGCTAGAGTGCCGGGGAACAAGATAATACTTGATGCAAAGATAGGTGGTATAACACCAGCCATATTAACTTTAAGCGGTAAATGCGTGCTTTGCGCGGCGAAAACCTTACGGCCTTGCTGACGCTTAGCATAGTTAACAACAATACGTCGTTGACCACGTTCTACAAATACTACAAAAAAGGTTACAGCGAATACTATGACACACATCAGCAATAATACTAATAAGTGCAATTCACCTTGACGCGCCATCTCTGCTGTTTGTGCAACAGCTGAAGGCATGCCAGCAACAATACCTGCAAATATTAAGATAGATATACCGTTACCAATACCACGTTCAGTAATTTGTTCACCTAACCACATTAAAAACATGGTACCGGTTACTAAACTTACTACAGCGGCAAAGTAGAAACCAAAACCTGCGTCCATTACTAGACCCGGCATCATTCCTGGTAAACTTCTTGCAATTGCAATTGATTGTACTGTCGCTAGAACTAACGTGCCGTAGCGGGTGTATTGACTGATCTTACGACGTCCAGCTTCACCTTCTTTTTTCAGCTCTGCCATTGCGGGATGAACCACAGTAAGCAATTGCATGATAATTGAAGCTGAGATGTACGGCATAATACCAAGTGCCAATACAGAGGCTCGCTCAAGTGCACCACCAGAGAACATGTTAAACATTTCTACGATGGTGCCCTTTTGTTGTTCAAACAACTGAGCTAATACAGCGGCGTCAATACCAGGGATTGGCACAAATGATCCTAAACGGAACACAATTAGTGCGCCGAGAACAAACCATAATCTTTGCTTGAGCTCAGACATTCCGCCTGCGCCTTTACTACCTTTTGAAGGAGCCATTCCTGGTGTAGCCATGCTGTACTATTCCTCGATTTTTCCGCCAGCAGCTTCAATAGCTGCACGTGCGCCTTTAGTAACACCTAAACCACGAACCGTAATTGGACGGTTAATATCACCAGACAACATAATTTTTGCTGTTTTGATGTTACGTGTGATTAGGTTTGCATCTTTAAGAGCAAAGATATCGACAACATCACCTGTGATGTTGTTTAGTTCATGTAAACGTACTTCAGCGCGAACTAAAGATTTACGTGACGTGAAACCAAACTTAGGTAAACGTTGTTTCAATGGCATTTGACCACCTTCGAAACCTGGACGTACACTACCGCCAGAACGAGACTTCTGACCTTTGTGGCCACGTCCGCCTGTTTTACCAATGCCAGAACCAATACCGCGCCCACAGCGCTTCTTAGCTTTCTTTGCACCTGGTGCAGGAGATAAAGTATTTAAATGCATAATTAATCCTCCACCTTAACCATATAAGATACTGTGTTAATCATACCGCGTACAGATGGAGTGTCTTCTAACTCTACTGTATGACGGATACGACGTAATCCAAGACCTCTTAATGTAGCTCTATGCTTCGGTAAACGACCGATAGAACTTTTCATTTGAGTTACTTTTACTGTTTTAGCCATGCTCAATTACCCCAGTATGTCTGCAACGGTTTTGCCACGCTTAGCTGCAACACCTGCCGGCGATTTCATATTCGCAAGAGCTGAGACAGTAGCACGAACTACGTTGATCGGGTTAGTAGAACCGTATGCTTTTGACAATACGTTCTGAACACCTGCAACTTCTAGTACTGCACGCATCGCGCCACCGGCGATGATACCTGTACCTTCAGAAGCTGGTTGCATGTAAACTTTAGAACCAGAATGCTTGCCAATGATGACATGCTGAAGAGTAGTACCCTTCAAATCTACGGTTACTATGTTACGGCGTGCTTTTTCCATTGCTTTCTGGATTGCAGCAGGCACTTCACGTGCTTTACCGTATCCAAAACCAACGCGTCCAGCACCATCACCAACTACTGTAAGTGCAGTGAAACTGAATATGCGACCACCTTTAACCACTTTTGAAACGCGGTTAACGGCAATTAGCTTTTCAGCCATATCACTTTGTTGTGAGTTTTCTTGATTATGATTAGCCATTATCAACTCCTAGAACTGCAGACCAGCTTCACGAGCTGCTTCTGCTAACGCTTTTACGCGACCATGATAACGGAAACCAGAGCGATCAAAAGCAATGCTAGTGATCCCTTTAGCTACTGCACGTTCAGCAATTGCTGTACCGACTGCAGTTGCTGCGGCAACGTTACCTGTTTTATCTAACTGAGCACTGATTTCTTTGTCTAAAGTAGACGCAGATGCGATTACTTCAGAACCCGTTGGAGCGATCAATTGCGCGTAAATATGGCGAGGAGTACGAAATACAACTAAACGATTCGCACCCAACTCGCTAATTTTTGCACGAGCGCGTTTAGCGCGGCGCAAACGAGATGTTTTCTTATCCATAGTATTATCCTACTTCTTCTTAGCTTCTTTACGACGAACATGCTCGTCACTATAACGTATACCTTTACCTTTATAAGGCTCTGGCTTACGGTAAGAACGAATGTCTGCAGCAACTTGACCAACCAACTGTTTATCAGCACCTTTCAGTATGACTTCAGTTTGACTAGGAGTTTCAACAGTAATCCCATCAGGGATTGCGTGGTTAACTGGGTGTGATAAACCTAAAGATAAGTTTAAAGACTTACCATCAGCTTTTGCACGATAACCAACACCGTTTAATAACAATGTTTTTACATAACCTGTACTTACACCTTCAACCATATTCTGGATTAAAGCACGTGTAGTACCGGCTTGAGCCCAAGCGCCTTTAACATCGGCAACGATATTAGTAATGATGCTATTTTCTTCTTGAGAAATAACAACGTCACTATGGATCGTGCGAGATAATTCGCCCATTGGACCTTTAACTATAATGTCTTGACCTGATAACGTAACAGTAACGCCAGCAGGAACAACGACAGGTGCTTTTGCAACACGAGACATATATTTCTCCTTACGCTACGAAACCGATGATTTCACCGCCGATACCCGCAGAGCGAGCAGCGCGATCAGTCATCAGACCTTTAGAAGTAGATACGATCGCAATACCCATACCTGCAAGAACTTTAGGAAGTTCATCACAGCTTTTGTATATACGAAGACCAGGACGTGAAACACGCTTGATCGTTTCAATTACTTCTTTACCTTCAAAATATTTCAAAGTTACAGATAACTCAGGCTTAACTTCGCCTGATACTGAAAACTCTGATACATAACCTTCTTCTTTAAGCAAGTTTGCGATAGCAACTTTAACTTTAGAAGATGGCATTGTAACTGCAACTTTTGCTGCAGATTGACCGTTGCGAATGCGTGTAAACATATCCGCGATAGGATCAGTCATCATAACAATTTACTCCCGTGAATTACCAACTAGCTTTCTTAAGACCTGGAACTTCACCACGCATCATTGCTTCACGCAATTTGATTCGGCTTAAA
This sequence comes from Colwellia sp. BRX10-4, assembly GCF_014077465.1. Taxonomy (NCBI): domain Bacteria; kingdom Pseudomonadati; phylum Pseudomonadota; class Gammaproteobacteria; order Alteromonadales; family Colwelliaceae; genus Colwellia; species Colwellia sp. BRX10-4. The sequence continues at coordinate 163,022 of NZ_JACGVZ010000004.1, read as the reverse complement.
CCGAATTTACGTAAGAAACCATGAGGACGACCAGTAATGTTACAACGGTTACGTTGACGACTACTTGATGAATCACGAGGTAAACTTTGAAGTTTCAATACAGCATCCCAACGATCTTCTTCAGAAGAATTATCGTTAGAGATGATTGCTTTTAATGCACTACGCTTTTCAGCGTACTGTGCTACTAATTTGGTTCTTTTAGCTTCACGAGCTTTCATTGACGTTTTAGCCATAACTCTACACCTTGTTCTTAAACGGGAAGCTAAAGGCAGACAACAATGCGTGTCCTTCTTCATTATTCTTCGCGCTAGTAGTGATAGTAATATCCATCCCACGAATTTTATCGATTTTATCGTAATCGATTTCAGGGAAGATTATTTGCTCACGTACGCCCATGCTGTAGTTACCACGGCCATCGAATGACTTAGGGTTTAAGCCACGGAAATCGCGGATACGAGGAATAGAGATCGAAATTAAACGCTCTAAAAATTCCCACATACGTTCGCCACGTAGAGTTACTTTTGTACCAATAGGATAACCTTCACGAATCTTAAAGCCCGCAACAGATTTGCGTGCTACAGTCGTAACTGGTTTTTGACCTGAGATTGCAGTAAGATCATTTGTGGCATGGTCTAATACTTTTTTATCAGCAATAGCTTCACCAACACCCATGTTAAGGGTGATCTTTTCAATCCGAGGGACTTGCATGACACTTTTGTATTCGAACTTCTTCTGAAGGTCGTTTACAACAGTATCTTTGTAAAAATCATGCAGTTTCGCCATCGTTTACTCCAATAATTAAACTAGTTCGTTGTTAGATTTGAAGAAACGAACTTTTTTGCCGTCTTCAATTCTAAAGCCTACACGATCTGCTTTACCCGTTTTAGGGTTAACAATCGCTACGTTTGAAACTTGTAAAGAAGCTTCTTTTTCAATAATCCCACCAGGCTGCTGTAACTGAGGTACAGGCTTAGTGTGTTTCTTGATCAAGTTTATGCCTTCTACAAATACTTTGCCGTCATCAACAAGAACTTTAGTGACTTTACCAGTCTTACCCTTGTCTTTGCCAGCTAGTACAATAACTTCATCATCACGACGAATCTTAGATGCCATTATCGTGACTCCTTATAGTACTTCAGGTGCAAGTGAAACGATTTTCATGAACTTTTCATTACGAAGTTCACGCGTCACTGGACCAAAAATACGAGTACCAATTGGTTGTAAGTTAGCATTTAACATTACAGCCGCGTTTTCATCAAAACGGATGGTTGAACCATCTGAACGACGAACACCTTTCTTAGTGCGCACAACTACCGCAGTCAGAACATCACCTTTTTTAACTTTGCCGCGAGGATTTGATTCCTTCACTGCAATTTTAATGATATCACCGATACGCGCGTAGCGACGGTGCGAACCACCAAGAACCTTTATACACTGTACACGTCGAGCGCCGCTGTTATCAGCTACGTTCAGTTGTGATTGCATTTGGATCATTGAGTTTTACTCCGCTATTTATCTAAACAAACTTAGATATAATTTAAGGCCAGAAATTTGACCCGTCACTGCCTTCTACTGCCCTCATAGAAACGTCAGACGAATCTGGAGGGCGCGAGATTATAACACCACCAAAATGAAAGTGATACCTTATTTAGTTAAAAAATAAACAATTGCTAAGCATTCACCCTAGTAAAATATCCTTTAACACCACTGGCATCTCATCATCAAGCCATTAGTTGTCGGCAATATTTTAAGCAAAAAAAAACCCTATCACATTGTGATAGGGTTTTTATTTAACACGTTCGTTAAAACAAATTTACAAAAAGTAAATTATGCTTTAGTAATTACAGCAACTAAAGTCCAGTTTTTAGACTTTGAAATTGGTGCAACTTCACGAATTGTTACTAAATCACCAGCATTACATTGGTTAGTCTCATCATGCACTTTCAACTTAGTTGAACGTGTAAGGTACTTACCGTAAATAGGGTGCTTAACACGACGTTCAATTAATACAGTGATAGACTTATCCATTTTATCACTGACAACACGACCTTGTAGTGTGCGGATTTTAGCTTCGCTCATTACTTACCTGCCTTTTCAGTTATGATAGTCTTTACACGTGCAATATTGCGACGTACCGTTCTTAGCAAATGAGTTTGTGCTAATTGTCCTGTGCTTGCTTGCATGCGATAGTTAAACTGTTCGCGTAATAATGCAAGCATTTCAGTATTTAGCTCTTCAATGCTTTTATCTTTTAATTCACTAGCTTTCATTACATCACCGTTCTAGTTACGAAAGATGTTTTGAACGGAAGTTTAGCCGCTGCTAAAGCAAATGCTTCGCGTGCGATTTCTTCCGATACACCTTCCATTTCATAAAGAACACGGCCAGGTAGAATTTGGCATACCCAATATTCCACTGAACCTTTACCTTTACCCATACGAACCTCAAGAGGCTTTTTAGTAATTGGCTTATCAGGGAATACACGTATCCAGATTTTACCTTGACGCTTTACGTGACGAGTCATTGCTCGACGTGCCGCTTCAATCTGACGCGCAGTCATACGACCACGTTCCATTGATTTTAAACCGAAAGTACCGAAGCTAACTGAGCTACCGACGTGTGCAAGACCACGGTTGCGCATTTTAAATTGCTTACGGAATTTAGTACGTTTTGGTTGTAACATTACTTAGCTCCTACTTAGGCTTGCGGTTGTTTTTTCTTTTAGGTTTAGCCGCTGGTACTTCTGCCTGTAGAGGCATGTTACCAATGATTTCACCTTTAAAGATCCACACTTTGATACCAATAACACCATAAGTTGTGTTACCGCGTGCAATAGCGTAATCGATGTCAGCACGTAAAGTGTGTAGTGGTACACGACCTTCACGATACCATTCAGCACGTGCAATATCTGCACCGCCTAAACGACCACTTACTTGTACTTTAATACCCTTTGCGCCTAGACGCATAGCATTTTGTACAGCACGTTTCATAGCGCGACGAAACATCACACGACGTTCTAATTGACTAGCAATACTGTCAGCAACAAGCTGCGCATCCATTTCTGGCTTACGTACTTCAGCAATGTTGATTTGAGCAGGAACACCAGCAATTTTAGAAACTGCTAAGCGTAGTTTCTCAACATCTTCGCCTTTCTTACCGATAACAACACCCGGACGAGCCGTATGAATTGTTACGCGGATAGATTTAGCTGGACGCTCAATAACTACTTTTGATAATGATGCACGAACAAGCTTCTCTTTCAAATATTCGCGAACCAAATGGTCACCGCGTAAATTTTCAGCGAAGTCTTTGTTACTTGCAAACCACGTAGACGCGAAAGGTTTCGTGATACCTAAGCGAATACCGTTAGGATGAACTTTTTGACCCATACTAATATACTCCTAAGAATCAGACACGATCACAGTAATGTGACTTGTGCGCTTAATTATACGATCCGCGCGGCCTTTTGCACGAGGACGAATACGTTTCATTGTAGGACCATCGTCAACTGTAATAGTTTTTACGATAAGTTCATCAATGTCTGCACCTTCGTTATGTTCAGCGTTAGCAATTGCAGAGTTAAGTACTTTTTTAACTAATTCAGCAGCTGATTTGTTGCTAAAAGTTAAAATTTCAAGTGCTTTCTCTACATGTAAGCCGCGGATTTGATCCACAACTAAACGTGCTTTCTGAGCAGAACCGCGGGCAAATTTATGTATAGCGATAGCTTCCATTCAATTTCCCCTATTTCTTCGCTTTCTTATCAGCGATATGACCGCGATAAGTACGAGTTGGTGCAAATTCTCCTAATTTGTGACCGATCATTTCATCAGTTACAAATACAGGTACGTGTTGACGGCCATTATGGACAGCTATGGTCAATCCGATCATCGTTGGGATGATCATTGAACGACGGGACCAAGTCTTAATTGGCTTTTTATTCCCGCTTTCCAGAGCTTTCTCTACCTTCGTCAGCAAGTGTAGGTCTATAAATGGACCTTTCTTGAGAGAACGTGGCATGGTGAATCCTCTTTATTTACCCTTCATGTTGAACTTAACTTTACCGAAGCAAACCAAGTTCAAACAATCAGAGTATTAATTAAATGTACTATTTAGTACGACGACGCACGATAAATTTATCAGTACGTTTGTTTGAACGAGTCTTGTAACCCTTAGTTGGTACGCCCCAAGGGGATACCGGGTGACGACCGCCAGACGTTTTGCCTTCACCACCACCGTGTGGGTGATCAACTGGGTTCATGGCAACACCACGAACAGTTGGGCGAACACCGCGCCATCTTGAAGCACCAGCTTTACCCAAAGAGCGAAGCATGTGTTCAGAATTGCCGATTTCACCTAAAGTAGCACGACAGTCAGACTCAATTTTACGCATTTCGCCAGAGCGAAGACGTAAAGTGACATATGCACCGTCTTTAGCAACTAGTTGAGCGTAAGTACCAGCAGCACGTGCTATTTGAGCACCTTTACCTGGTTTAAGTTCGATTGCATGCACAACACTACCTAATGGTGTGTTGCGTAAAGCCATAGTATTACCAGCTTTGATTGGAGCGTCAACACCTGACTGGACTGTATCTCCAGCGCTTAAGCCTTTAGGGGCTAGGATGTAACGACGTTCACCATCAGCATATAATACTAGTGCAATATTAGCAGAACGGTTTGGATCATATTCCAAACGTTCAACTTTTGCAGGGATACCATCTTTATTACGTTTAAAATCGATCATGCGGTAATGTTGTTTGTGACCACCACCAATATGACGAACCGTAATACGACCGTTATTATTACGACCACCAGACTTAGACTTAGTGTCTAGTAATGGTGCGTAAGGCTTACCTTTATGCAACTCCGTGTTTACCACTTTAACTACGTGGCGACGACCCGGAGAAGTAGGTTTACATTTAACTATAGCCATTTTCGTAAACTCCTATGATTCCGCGCCGACGAAGTCGATGTCGCTGCCTTCAGCAAGAGTAACGTATGCTTTTTTCCAGTCGCTTCTGCGACCAAAACGAGCACCAGTACGTTTCACTTTACCTTTAACATTTAATGTGCGAACACCGTCTACTGAAACTTCAAAAAGTTTCTCAACAGCAGCTTTGATTTCAGCTTTAGTAGCAGTAGTAACAACTTTGAAAACAACAGTGTTGTTTGCTTCAGATGCCATAGTGCTTTTCTCAGAAATGTTCGGTGCTAAAAGCACTTTTAACAAACGTTCTTCGCTTATCATCCTAACATCTCCTCAAGTTGTTTAACTGCAGTAGCAGTCATCAAAACTTTTTCGAAACCAACCAAGCTAACTGGGTCAATACCGTCTACGTCACGAACGTCAACTTTGTACAAGTTGCGTGCTGATAAGAACAAGTTCTCATCAACTTCTGGAGTGATGATTAATACATCTTTTAACTCCAAGCCGTTTAGTTTAGCTACTAATTCTTTAGTTTTTGGTGTTTCAACAGTAAAGTTTTCTACCACTACTAAGCGATCTTGACGAACAAGCTCAGATAGGATGCTTTTAATCGCACCACGGTACATTTTACGGTTTACTTTCTGGCTGTGGTCTTGAGGTTTAGCAGCGAATGTTACACCACCAGAACGCCAAATTGGACCACGGCTAGTACCAGCACGAGCACGGCCAGTACCTTTTTGACGCCAAGGTTTTGCACCACCGCCACTTACTTCTGAACGAGTCTTTTGAGCACGAGTACCTTGACGAGCGCCAGCTGCATATGCAACTACTACCTGATGTACTAATGCTTCGTTAAACTCAAGTCCAAAAGTTGCTTCAGAAACTTCAAGAGCACCTGCAGCGTCTTTTAATGATAATTCCATCACGAATCTCCTGGACTAAGCTTTAACAGCTGGTTTGATGATTACGTTACCGTTGATAGCACCCGGAACCGCACCTTTAATAAGGAGCAAGTTACGTTCTGCGTCAACGCGAACCAATTCAAGGTTTTGTGTAGTACAGCGCACAGAACCCATGTGACCAGACATTTTTTTGCCTTTGAAAACGCGACCTGGTGTTTGACACTGACCTAACGAACCGTTTGAACGGTGAGAGACAGAGTTACCATGAGTAGCATCTTGCATAGTAAAGTTCCAGCGTTTAATACCGCCTTGGAAGCCTTTACCTTTAGATGTACCGGTTACGTCTACTAATTTAGTGTCATTAAAAATTGAAACAGTGATTTCACCGCCCAATTCTAAACCTTCGCCTTCATTTTCGTTTAAGCGGAATTCCCACAGGCCACGGCCTGCTTGAACGCCAGCTTTAGCGAAATGCCCAGCTGCTGGTTTTGTAACACGGCTAGCCTTACGGCTACCTGTTGTAACTTGAAGCGCCGAGTAACCGTCAGTTTCTAAAGTTTTCACTTGAGAAATACGGTTGGCTTCAACTTCTAGAACGGTTACAGGTGTTGAAACGCCATCTTCAGTGAAGATACGAGTCATGCCTACTTTACGTCCAACTAGACCAATAGTCATTGTTAAAACCCCTTAACCCAAGCTGATTTGAACGTCAACGCCAGCTGCTAGATCTAAACGCATTAATGCGTCTACAGTCTTTTCAGTTGGCTCTACGATATCAATCATGCGTTTGTGAGTACGAATTTCATACTGATCACGCGCATCTTTGTTAACGTGTGGAGAAGTCAAGATAGTAAAACGCTCTTTACGTGTAGGAAGTGGAATTGGACCACGAACCTGAGCACCAGTGCGCTTTGCAGTATCTACGATTTCAGCTGTTGATTGATCAATCAAACGATGATCGAACGCTTTCAAACGAATGCGAATTCTTTGATTTGACATTAATCAAATCCCCATTTTTAAAGAACAACAAAATACATCCCATCACCTTTTATATGTAAAAGGGGGGTGTATCGCTAATAACATTCAACTCCCTATCGGAGCTGCTGTAAACCTTAACCGTAAAGGCTAAAGTGAAAATCCGCACAAAGCGTGAGCGATGTGCGGATGCATATTATACATAACTGATAATATTTATCAAGCCTAAATATTTTTTATCACTAAAGCTCAGATGCGGTGGCGATCAGACTAAATTGATCCCGACTCACATTGCTCAGTTCTCAATGATTTTTCAATAAGCAAGGGTCTAAGGAGTTCAGTGATAATAATTTCTGAAACAATATTTTTAGACTGTTCTTCTTCGATCCAAATGGAAATATTATTATCATCATCAAAAGAGCGGTTCAATTTATAACTCAGGCCTGCTTTTAACGTTACGTCAAATTTAACGAAGGCATTCTTTTCACGAATGCTCATGCCATTTTGGTAAATTTGCGCTTTTACCCATAATTGGTGATTACCTGCTTGATACTGCTTAGGTAGATTCCATTCAATTGGCCTTTTATACAGACACATAAGATGGATATACTCAAATTGCTTACCCCGTTCTTTTTCAAAGTTAACAAAGCGAAATTTACCTTCATCAACATCGGCTTTGATTTGATAAGCGCTACATCCAGCCAGTATTAATGATAACGCGGTTATAATTGTAAATTTATTCATCAGTTGTCTCCGTTATTGATTGTTAATATAGGTTATCTGCTTTTTAGTACAAATGGCTATCCCTATTATCAGCTTAGTTTGAACTGTTTATCCGATCCAAAGCCTGTTGGGCTTGTGCTACAGAGGTCATATCTACTGACAAGAAGAAAGCAGGAAGATCTTTTTCTTGGTAAACCGCAACGAACTCACGTTGTTCATTTTCTCTTAAAATAAGTAATGTATAGACTTCATCCGCTTTTAACTTTGCTATACCGGCTAAAAATTCACTTGGCTTGTTATCAATAAAAATGGTGTTGTTTAAAGCCAATATTTTATCTCCCGCCAACAAACCTGCCCGACTTGCCATGCTATTACTACTGACTTGTTTAACTAACAAGGCATAACCTGCTCGATAATCAGTCATCTTACCAATAAGGCCATACTTATTATCGAGCTTTTTCTCGCGGTAAATATCAACAATACCGGTGTTAATACCACTGACCTGATAATAAGAGGCCACTTCCAACAACAATTGATCTAACTCGTACTGAAGTGAAGGCGTTAAGGTCTGACTATTTATTAAGGACTGCGTTGTTAATGGCGGCGATAAAATTGCCGATAAGACAGTTTCAGCACAATCTATTTCACTTAACGTAGCTGTTGACGTAATTTCATAAATCGACTGTCTAGACTCAGTAGATTCCTGTGCTAGCGTTAATTTATATTGCTTAGCCTGTTCAACATTTAGGGTAACATTCAGTAATGGCCGCCCCACCATTGGCTCAATGATATAATCGTCGACTATCGTACCATTGGTTCTGGCTGAATTACGATCAGTAGGATTACCAAACCAACCATTAATCGAACCTGCTCTTGTACGGATTAAGGTTTTAATACCCGCTTCACCCGCTCGGCTCCCGCCCGATATTCTTGGGGCAATATCAAGGGTACTCCCCATTTGACTATTAATGGCACGAGTAGGTCGAGGAGAAAATACCGCTTGAAATCGATGAACGCCTGGCGACAGGCTTAACCTTGTTGGAGCTGAATTTCCATAAAGCTCACTCAGTGACTGACCATTATGGCTAATTATCTTATAGCCTTTTATCCCCGTGAAGTATCGACTTAACGATGCACATTGCTTATCGTCGAATGAATCTACAATGGCAGTACCATTTATTTTATAGTGGCTTTCAGGCAATATTTTTGGCTGGTAATTACCTTTTAATAGCCGTTCTTTATTATCTCGTCGAACGGTAATCTCTATATCCTCGCCAATAACTAAACGGTTAACATAGTGTTGAAACTTCTGATTGGGTGAAGCTTTTACCGTTAAGTCACTTTTATTGTTTAGATTTACAATCACATCACCACTGGCTAATTTTAAGGTATGGGCGACGGAGAAAGGATGAACGGTTAATACCTTCAGTGTGTCATTGTTGGTATCATTACCTTGGTCAAACGTCAGACCAAAACTCCCCATTAATCTAAGCGGCACTATATTACTTGTTGCTACTGAACCCTTAATACTTGTTGAGTTCTCAAGCGCTAACTTTCCCATTAAATTATATAAGCGTATCTCAAGATCTCCGGGTAAGGAGACCGAATTTATCATCTGGGATGTTAATGGCTGATGCTTAGCTACTAACACGCTGCGAGTGTCTGGATGACAATTTTGCAGATTTTTTTCTAAGACGAGTACACTTCCATCCTCTTCGTTTATCGGTAACAGTTGATAGTTAGCGTCGGCAACCACGGTTATTAATAGCTGGTGGTCAACAGTTTTTTTAATCAATGCCTGCTGTTTATTTACATCAATACCATTGTGGTAACTGAGATAATCGGCTGTCCGCCAAGCCCTCACCTTTAAGCTATGTTGTCCTGGAGCGATAAACACGGCTTGGTAGCTATTATCTAAATAGGCGTTGTTATCAATCGCACTATTGTTATGTGACAACAGCTGGTAGGTTATCGCCTGGCTTTGTTGATTATTAGCGGTCAGCGCTAGCGTTGCACATTCATGCGTTTGTGGCGTTGCGGCGAATAAGGGCTTTGATAAAAGCAGCACTAATAACACACCACTATACTTATTAGTGAATAAGGCCTTAAATACTAAACTCATCGTTACCTCCTTGTTGATACTCGAGCACTTGTTGCATTAATGCGCTCCTGTGTTTTAATATCGCTACCTTAACTTTCAAAGATGGTTCGTTAAGCAGCTTGGCTTCCACCGCAGAGATTTCTTGCAATAGATAGTATTGATTTACTTGTAGCTGGCTATATTCAGCGAGTTGTAATTCCATGCTTTGGTTAGTTTTTAATGCCATAACTAACTGTTGTTGTAATTGATAGTTATACCAACTCAAACCACCTATAAATAAAAATGACAGCGACGCAGCCATAGCGAGTAACGGTTTTTTCTCTGTAAATATATTTATAGATTTACTCTGCCCCCTTGTACGATGAGTTGAAGCGGCTAAACGATGATTAATTTTCTGCCAATTGAGTTCATCGGGTGTTTCTAGCGCTATTTCATCTGCCGACTGTTGCAATGCAGTTATTTCTTTACGTACCGAATCAAGGGTTAAATATGAATCAAGCTGACGCGTTTGCTCAGTTAAGTCATCACCATTTATTTTGCTAATTAGCATACTTTTTTACCTCTGCATTCGCCCTTAACTTTTGTAAACATCGACAGACAACTGATTTGGAATAACTTGGCGTTTTTCCAATAACTTCCGCGATTTCACTATGCTTATATTGCTCTGCTATATATAGCCACATAATCAAACACTCCATTTCGGACAATCGCTCGAACAAGTAAAGTAATAAATTGCGGCTCTCATAGTCGCTTTCAATACTATTTTCCAAAGACACCGCCTCGGGTATATGGTCAGTGCCAATTGTTAAGCGTTTAATTTTTTTTAAAAAATTAAACGTATTATTAAAGGCTATTCTTTTTAGCCAAGCAATAAAAGGTACCTGTTGATGAAAAGAAGCTAAATTGTCAAAAGCATCTACAAAGGTATCTTGTAATAGATCATTAGCATCATGGCGGTTTTTACAAATCTTAAGAATTGCAGTAAAGATAATAGGAGAGAGTAACCGGTAGCATTGCTCGAATGCACCTTGCTCTCCTTCTTTCATTTTATCTACTAGATTTTCATTCCATTTCTGCAAAACATATCCTTTCATTCACTTATTAATAGGTATAACAATTTAGTCATATAAAAGGTCGCAATTATTTTTACTAACGTGTATTCAAAGACAATAATTGGCAACGGCTGTATGGCAAAACCAATCATTATCTAGTTCTCAGGTTAGGTATAACAATTTAGTACTGTATAGGAAAAGGTCGCAATTATTTTTGCGAATGCTGTTATAACCATTTAATGGATATAGTAGGGACAAGTATTTTAAAAATTTAATATCCGAGTGTGCTTCTAGCAACAGCATTACTCCCTTTTACTGGCAGAGTCATTCGTTCCGGTAAATTTCCTTGAAAACTATGCCTAACTCTTTGCTTTAGTATATCTACTTTATTTTCAGATAATGTGGTCAGGTGATAAAAGTGCAACTTCAAAAATAAATGATGGTTACCTTCAGAAGGCATATGCGAGTAATTGCCCTCTTTTATATCTCGATAGTTGAATAAATCGAGTGGAACACCAATGCCATTATCGCCTTTAACCACAACATATTCATTATTTTCAATGTTTTCTTGAGAAAAGTGAATAGCTGCACATTCATTAGCCGTTACTTCATTTGAAATAAACAGGGATAGGCTAATACCTAAAATCAACCAAGTTATTTTATTAACTAGTGTATTTATTGCTCTGTCCTTTTTGCTATTCATATAACATACACCTACATTGAATACCCATTATGTAAGTGCTAATTGATAAAAGTTACGTTTATTCAAAAACGTAACTTGATGACATACCGTTGACCAACACATCGTCTACCTTTGGAGGTGTAGGTTTACATTGGCTTTTACTACTTATCTATCAATGGTCATGTGTCTTCCCTTGCAAGTCTGTATAGCCTTTTTTTTGCGATTTTTTGTCGCTTAATGTTTTTAATGGAATTGTCCCTCCTAGATTTCTAATATAGAACCCGTCCCTGTTTTCTGTACTAGATCTTATTAACGTAGCATTCTCTAATGATAAGGAGTATCTATTCATGGAATACATAAAATCGAGTTTAACCTCAATACTTTGCGGTGAAATAAGTGTTATATCTAGGGTGAATGCAGGAAACGCTCTTGGCTGATAATTATCATTTAACACTGTTACTTGCCGACTTCTACTAACCTTAATTGAATAGTTTTCACCAACGGTTAAGCTGGTCAGAAGACTGCCCAGTTCCTCTATCTTCATGTTAGTCAGTGGCTGGTTATTGATCGCCAACAGTACATCACTCTTTCTTAGTCCTAACTTAGCTGCGGGGCTATACGGTTCTATAGCAAGAATCTCAATCCCTCCTTTTTTGTTAGTCGGGATTAAAACATCAATGCCAAAACTTTTGTCAAAAGATGCTGCTCTAACGAGCGTTATCACACCATCACTCGTTTTTATTCCTTGAATGTAATCGTTTATTGCTAACCTTAATTGTTTATATTGATAATCTAAGGCGGCTGGTAAAGCATAACCATTTATTAACATCCCTTTTTTTATCAAAACTTTGCCTTCTTTACGTTGATTATAGATTTGATAACTCGCTTCTGGAAAAGCCAAAGGTAAGTATTGATGACTTAATTGGATTGATTCATCATTTCTTTTCACCACCATTGTTAATGCATCATTGTGTTTGACCGAATACAGGTATGAAAGTACGATATCTTCGGCAGACGTCCCTTTTAAATCAACCGGCTTACCGCCCATAGCAATAATAATATCACTGCTTACTAATCCTAAAGCATCCGCTAAGGAGTTAGGTAATACAGCTAATAGTTTAATACGTGTATTGTCATCATCTAAAACAATGCCAAAATCGGTATCAACTTCTAACGGAGCTATATTGGCAATAACGGCAACTTTAACTTGATTGTCATGTTTTAAAGTATCGTCAGCGATATCGGCCATCAATCTAGCCAATCGATATTCTAATACTTCGGGTAATTCTGGGTTATTAGCAATTGTTTCATCGTCTAAAAACAGCTGACTTGGCATTAAGTTGCTTGGATTACACTTTTCAGACGATTCGTTAGTTAATTCAAAATTAGCATTTACTCTAGGCCCTGAAAGTGAAAACTGAAGAAATTGGTCTGTAGTTACTGAAACTTTTATTAGCCTAGTTAGTGTAGGCTCAGGTTTAACAGCATCGGGGTGAAAAGCAATCACTCTTTTCCAAGTGCGATACATTCTGCTAAAGTCTTTTTTTAACCAGATGTCCAATATAAGGTTATGATCGCCTGCCGCTAAAATATATCGGTACTCACCTTCGACAATATCTCGATATTTTCCTAGGTCCATGACACTTACACCATTGTCTGCTCTAACAACAACAACATATTGTTGGTCGTTGATAACTTCATTAGAAAAATGGATCGCTCCACATTCAGTGGCAAACACTTTATTTGTTATAAGTATAGATAGAGCGACATATAAGCTCAGTGAAACCATTTTATTAAATACTGTATACATTGCTATTTCCTTTTTGCAAGTTAACTATTTTACTGACGAGTTGTTGGCGCTCTTTTAATAGGGCTAATTTTTCAACGGTTGTTGCCCCGTGTAATCGATATTCTATTTCCCTTACCAGGGTGATTAACTGTGCTTGTTTGAAGGTAGGCATTTTATTTAAAGTTAATTGCAATTCTAAGGATTGATTCACTTGTAACACTAGTTCTAACTGATTTTGCAATTGGTAATTGTTAAACATCAACCAAGTAAAGCTGATGAAACTGGTTGAGGCCGCTACAGCAGCGAAAAAGACCCACTTACGCACTCTTTTTTTACGTTTAACAACAGAAGAGCGAGCTAACTTTTCCCAAACTGCCACTGGTGGCTCAATTAACTCCATGGTATTCACATTATTGTTAAGATCTGTCATTAATTGGTGTTGATATGCGCACTCTTGACACTGCGCTATGTGCACGCGCTCTATATCATTAAGATTTTTCCCTAAACGGTTTTCACATATATGCATCTTTATTCTCCTCAACATCATTGCGTAATGCTTTTAAACAGCGCGATACTATCGATTTAGAATAGCTTGCCGATTGATTCACTAATAAAGCAATTTCATCGTGACTGTATTGCTCAACAATAAATAGCCATAATATTAATCGTTGCCTCTCAGGAATATTTGTTAATAACTTAGTTAATAAATCTTTATCCCCTGCCATACTTGTCATAGATTTAGGCTGTGCTTTTTCAGTATTTGCTATCTGATCGAATAGCTTTAAAGTATTTTTTTGTTTTTTAAGATGATTAAAACTGTTATTAAAGGCAATGCGCTTTAACCAAGGGATAAAGTTATTATCGGTATCAAACTGCGCTATATTTTCAAAAGCGTCTATAAAGGTATCGTGTAACAGATCACAAGCTGTTTCGCGATTTTGGCAAATTTTAAAAATTGCCGTATAAATAGCTGGAGAGTATAATTGATAACATTTTTCAAACGCATTCGGGTCACCTTTTACCATCCCTTTAATTATTTCATTTATTAATTCAGCATTCCTTTGTTCCAACTTTATCTCCTTAAAAATTAATACTGATACTTATATAACAACTGAGCTTATTATATCGTCGCAACACAACTCGATATTTTTCTTAATTTATACCATTAAATATAAGTAATAACGTTAATAAACCACCTTCATTCTTTTATTGTTTATCTTAAATAATTTATATTTTTTTATGTAGATTCACGTTAACCATGGTATACTCGCGCGCAAATTTTCAACAATTCCGCTTTTTTAGTAGCGACTTAAATAGAGTAAAGTAATGGCAGATTTATCTAAATATAGAAATATTGGTATCTTCGCTCACGTTGATGCTGGTAAAACCACAACAACTGAACGTATCCTTAAATTAACCGGTCAGATCCATAAAACTGGTGAAGTACATGATGGTGAATCTACCACTGACTTCATGGAACAAGAAGCTGAGCGCGGTATTACCATACAGTCTGCTGCGGTAAGCTGTTTTTGGAACGATCACCGTTTCAATGTCATCGATACTCCTGGTCACGTTGATTTCACTGTTGAAGTTTACCGTTCACTTAAAGTACTTGATGGTGGTATCGGCGTATTCTGTGGTTCTGGTGGTGTTGAACCACAATCAGAAACTAACTGGCGTTACGCGAACGACTCAAAAGTTGCTCGTATTATCATGATCAACAAACTTGACCGTTTAGGCGCTGATTTCTACCGTGTTTGTAAGCAAGTTAAAAACGTTTTAGGTGCTACGCCACTTATTATGACTTTGCCAATTGGCGAAGAAGATGACTTTGTTGGTGTTGTTGACCTTCTTAGCGAAAAAGCTTACATCTGGGATGACACAGGTCTTCCAGAAAACTTTGAAATTACTGATATTCCAGCGGATATGGTAGAAAAAGCTGCTGAGTACCGTATACAGTTAATCGAAACAGCTTTAGAAGTTGATGAAGATATGTTGATGGAGTTCTTAGAAGGGGAAATGGTTCCTACTGTAGAACAAATCAAAGCGTGTATCCGTGCTGGTACTCGTGATATGACTTTCTTCCCAACTTACGGTGCATCTGCATTTAAAAACAAAGGTATTCAATTAATTCTTGATGCTGTTGTTGATTACTTGCCTTCGCCTACAGATGTTAATCCTCAACCACTTACTGATGAAGAAGGTACGCCTAATGGCGAATTCGCAATCGTTTCTGCAGAAGAAACATTCAAAGCGTTAGCATTCAAAATCACTGATGACCGTTTTGGTACATTAACTTTCGTACGTATCTATTCAGGTACATTGAAGAAAGGCGATACCATTCTTAACGCTGCTACAGGAAAAACTGAGCGTGTTGGACGTATGTGTGAAATGCAAGCTGATGACCGTAACGAACTTACTTCAGCACAAGCTGGTGATATCATCGCGATTGTTGGAATGAAAGGTAATGTTCAGACAGGTCACACATTATGTGATCCTAAACACCCTATCGTTCTAGAAGCTATGGTATTTCCTAAGCCAGTAATTTCAATCTCTGTAACACCAAAAGATAAAGGTTCAACTGAGAAAATGGGTCTAGCTATCGGTAAAATGGTTGCAGAAGATCCAACGTTTATGGTTGAAACTGATATTGATTCAGGTGAAACAATTTTATCTGGTATGGGTGAGCTTCACTTAGATATCAAAGTAGATATCTTAAAACGTAGCTACGGTGTTGAATTAGAAGTTGGTAAGCCACAAGTTGCGTACCGTGAAACAATCACTACCGCAATTGAAGATTCTTACACACATAAGAAACAATCTGGTGGTTCTGGTCAGTTCGGTAAAATTGATTACCGTATTAAGCCCGGCGAACCTGGTTCTGGTTTCGTATTCAGCTCTGTTGTTGTTGGTGGTAACGTTCCTAAGGAATTCTTCCCAGCAATCGAGAAAGGCTTTAAAGGCATGATGGATACTGGTGTTCTTGCTGGTTTCCCTGTACTTGACGTTGAAATTGAATTATACGATGGTGGTTTCCACGCGGTCGATTCATCTGCTGTTGCCTTTGAACTCGCTGCTCGTGGTGCTTTCCGTCAGTCAATTCCAAAAGCTGGTGCTCAGTTAATCGAACCTATCATGAAAGTTGATGTGTTTACGCCTGATGATCACGTTGGTGATGTTATTGGTGATTTAAACCGTCGTCGTGGCATGATCGCAGGTCAAGACGCAGGTGTTTCTGGTGTTCGTATTAAAGCTGACGTACCTCTTTCAGAAATGTTCGGTTACATCGGAACATTACGTACAATGACATCAGGTCGTGGTCAATTCTCAATGGAATTCTCTCATTACATGCCTTGTCCTAACAACGTAGCAGAAGTTGTTATCGCTGAAGTTAAAGCAGCTAAAGCAGCTAAAGATGCCGCTAGAAAATAGTAAGCATTAAAGTAAGAAAACAAAAAAAGGACGCTTAGGCGTCCTTTTTTATTGTCTTAAAAACCAAACGTAATTAACGTTTAGTATGACTAAGCTTTATTTTTTAACATCATTTTCTATGTCTGTTACTGCAATAACGGTTGCCCATGGATCACCCGATTCATCGATTTCTTTTGGTAAAGCTGTTTTCGTCGACGTGGCTACCGCTGCATTAATTTCAACCATTTCCGCTGTGGTTAAATCTCGCCATTGTCCTGGTCGTAAATCACCCAACTCGACACTCATAATACGCGAACGTTTCAGCTGTAAAACTTCGTAATCTAAATATTCACACATCCGGCGAATTTGACGATTTAAACCTTGCGTTAAGATAATACGAAAAACAAATTTACTTTCTACTTTAACAAGACAGGGTTTAGTGATGGTACCCAGTATAGGTACACCTTTTGACATCCGTTGGATAAAGCGCTCACTGATGGGTTTATCAACCGTGACAATATATTCTTTGTCATGGGCATTTTCAGCGCGCAAAATTTTATTAACGATATCACCATCACTGGTCAAGAAAATTAATCCTTCTGAAGGCTTATCTAAGCGCCCTATCGGAAAGATCCTTTCTTTGTGACCAATAGCATCAATAATATTACCTCTAACATGTAGCTCGGTCGTACAGGTAATACCCACTGGCTTGTTATAAGCAATGTAAACCCGGTCAGATTTATTAGCCGGCATAGCACCAATTTGTTTACCATCAACAAAAACCACATCACCCGCTTGTACTTTAGTACCTAACTCAGGGCTTTTACCATTGATCGTAACTCGACTTTCTTCAATCAACTTATCAGCAGCTCGGCGCGAGCAGTAACCTGATTCACTGATAAATTTATTCAGTCTTTTTTCTTGATCGCTCACGAGATATTCCAAAGTTATGCAAAGTAATAAAGGCCATTTTACCTGAACTTTAACAGACAATGAAAAAGCATTATGGTTATTTAGCCTTATTTGACAGTTTTTGATTAATATTTACTGTAAATACCCCTCTTTGGTAACAACAACAGAGTCAGTGTTTTCATTATGGAGTTGTGAAAGCAAAGACTGTAACGTTATTTAGCTTTGTTCCACAGCTTTTGATTAATATTGACTGAAAAAAATTCTCCTGGCTGCCAACAGCGAGGAAGTAGATCTAGTTGTTTACGCTCATGAGAATTTGACACTAACAAATCTAATATTTCATGGAGGCGCTCTTTACTGATAGTAGAGAAACTTTTAGCTGTTTCAGTAAAATATAAATTAGCAGATTTTTTAATGACTATCTCTTGTCCATGACTTATGAAAGCTAAGTTGCGCGTTACCGTTCGGCAAATAGGATAATCAGCATTCTCAGGATAAAGCTGGCTAACGACAGCATATTCATAGCGGTCATTAATATCTTGTTCATACGGAACATAGGTAACACCATAACCTTGTGGAAAATGGCCAGTAATTTTTGTCAGTGCATTAACCACTACTTGACAACAAGCTCCCCGCTCCGCGTTTTGATTAAGAACATGATAAACTTTCGGTAATAATTTGTAGTTATAGCTATCTTTTGTCGACAAGATAATAGAACTGTATATTTGTGGTACTTTAAGAAGGTTGCCAATACCCTTTTTTGGGTTGACGGCACTTTTGAGTAAATGCTTAATGAACAATAGTTTTTTATGCTCAATTACATTGTACTCGTCGCGATCTTTCTTTGAATTACCAATATATATACCGGCGCCAATACCATCAATAAGATACTTAACCGTTTCCCGATAATTTATTTGTAAGAGTGCTTTTCGCTCCTCAATAGGTAGAGTTCGATGGGGATCTTTTTGATAATCTGCACCACGTAAAATGGCTAGCGACTCGGGGTGGTTATTACCGATATCTTGTAATAGCGCCGCCATGACCAGTGGAATTTTTACTTTTTCTACAAAGGCTTGATAGGCCTTGGGGTTATCTTCAGCCAACATTTGATATTGCTCTGCGTTGATATCCCCCAAAGCAATCTTGATATAAGGCTCAACAATATGATGATCCATGCATAGTCGGTCAAATAAACGCAAACATAACACACTTTTATAAAGCGGTTTATGTTGCTCGTTGGTTAAAGCAATTTTATGCCCCTGGGTGGGACTCACTAATTGTATGGTACCTAAAAGCTGGCTAGATTTACGATTACTGTCTTCAAAGCAATCACCCTCAGACAACTTGATGATCTCTTTAGAGAGTTTATAGAGATGTTGATGACGCTCATTGCGTTCAAAGCGTAATTCCTCGTAATAATTGCGTTGTTCACGTTCGAGTCTTACCCGTAAAGTTTTAGCTTTATCCGTGGCTGTTTGCCTACTAACTTTTTCAATATTTTGCTTGAGCTCATCTAACTTATGCTCAATAAAAGATTGTTTTTCATAGTACTCAATCGCACGCTCAAGAACGGAATCATTTAATTGGCTGTGGCCATAAATTCTGCTTAAAAGACTTTTTACTTGGCTGGTAAAATAGCTGTCGCTATAGGTTTTATTTTCCATGTAAATACAACTTGGTGCCTGTGCTAAGTAGCTAATTTTTTTAATTATCTAAATGCTAGTTAATAATGCGATAACAGACAAGTGTTTATTAGTATTGATTGAGAAAAAGCACAACCTACCGGTCGTGCTTTTTCTCATTTAGCGTATTAATGCCTTAGTGCAGTAATAATGATGACAGCTAGATTATGCTCATTTAACTTAGACCTTTGATTTTAACTTGATGTTTTTTACCGGCAAGTTGCTGGCAAATACTCACTAAGTCTGAATGTAGGCCACCCGCAGTAACATCACGACCCGCACCGGGTCCACGAATAATAAGGGGGTTATCTTGATACCAATGGCTCTTAATTAAAAAGATATTATCACCCGGAGTCAAAGAGGCAAAGGGATCATTCTTAGCAAGCGTCGCAAGATAAACCTTAGCGCTCAGTTGGCCTTGTTCGTTGACACAGAACTTTGCAATATAACGAATACAGGCTTGCTGTTTAGATGCGGTAGTCAGTTGTTCAGCAAAGTAACTGTCCAAGTCTGCTGACTTTGCTAAAAATTCTGCCGTTGATAACCCTTGTAAAGATTCTGGCACTAAATTTTCGCATTGAATATCATCAAGTGATAATTCAAAACCTGCCATACGCGCTAAGATCAGTAATTTTCGTTGTACATCCCGTCCAGAAAGATCTTCTCGTGGATCGGGTTCAGTGATCCCTTGTGATAAGGCATCCATTAATAAGGTTGAAAACGGTACACTGGCGTCGTAGGTTTCAAATAACCAAGAAAGCGTGCCTGAAAAAACCCCTGATATTTCTGTTATCTTATCGCCACTTTTCAATAAATCGTTAATGGCAAAATTAACCGGTAACCCAGCGCCAACAGTAGTACTTCCTAACCATAAGCTTTTATTTTCAGCCGCGGTTAATACTAAGTCATTATAGCGAACGGTACTCGCAGAAGCCGCCCATTTATTAGCACCAATAACATGAATACCTTTTTTAAAGAACTCACTGTATAAATCACTAAAATGTTCGCTAGGGGTAATATCGACAACAATTAATTCGTCGTAAGGATGGTTCGTTAACCACGACATCAATAAGGTATTATCACAAGGTGTAGCATCTCTTTCATAGAGCGACATTGCTTGATTAACATCGATACCATCGGTATTAAGCAATGCTTTTTTAGAGGTGACTAAACCCACTAAATGAACGTTCTCTAAAACAGAGACTCTATTGAGTTGCGCGGGTAACAAGTCTAAAAATCGTTGACCTATATTACCAAGCCCTGAAACAACAACACCTATGTGTCGAGCGTCTTTAGTCATATCATAATGAACATTATTAAGTAACTCACCAGTACAACTCTGCTGAAGAATGGCAATAATACTATGCTCACTTAACGAGTTCACCACATGCAGTACATGAGTATGTTTGAGAGCGCGTTTAAAGCGCGCTTGGATATTACCTTGATTTACCACGCTATGACCAACAATCGCTATAATAGACACCGGTGTGAATGACACTTCGGTATCATGACTTGTCAGCCACTGACTGACTAATTTTTGTTGCGTTTGGTGGATAACCATAAAACCTTGCTGAACATCACTACATATCGCAGAAAACTCATTACTGGCTTGTTCACCAAACGAACCGGCTAAACTGGTCGATTTTACCAGTAACAGATCGTTAAGCGAGGTGACCGACAATTCCTGTTTAGCAATTTGACCAAATTTTCCTATCTCTGTACCAGAAATTTCAGGATCAAAGCTACTTGCTACATGAAGGTGTGTGCTGTGGTTAGTAAGCGGCTGTAAGGTTTTTGCATGCAAAACCGGGTTACCTAAGCGCCCCAATTCTTTCGCGACACCATTAGGTAAGCGATGTAATTTACGGGCAAGTGGCACAATACGAGGATCGGCACTATATATGCCATCAACATCAGTCCATAAGGTAACATTCAGCGCGCCCGACAGTGATGCAATAATTGTTGCTGAATAGTCACTACCATTTCGGCCTAAGGTACAGGTTTCACCTTGAGAATTTTTAGTGATATAGCCAGTAATAACCGCCAACTTTCCTTTTTGTAACTTCTGCTGAAAATTTTGACTACTTTGCTGATTGTCGACTGCACAGTCTTTATCATTATTGATAACCAGAAAGTCACGCGCATCAATAGCATAACTTGGACAAACTTTTTCACTTAACACCGCCGATAATAAACGCGCCGACCACAGTTCTCCAAATGCCAGCATATCAGCATGGTGCTGGCTTGGCTGGTCAGATAACCAAGCCGTTAACTGTGTTATATCATCAGACAACCCCTTGATAAGGTCTGCTGCACTGCTAGGGTTCAATAACTCACCAATTAATGTGCTTTGTGATTTCTCTAGTGTTTCAATAGCCAAAAACAGCTCGTCACTTTTTTCAAGTGCGAGTTTATAAATATTGAATAAGTCATCCGTCGTGTTTCCATTTGCCGAAACAACAACTAAATCATTTAGTTGACAGTTTTGACGAATAATATCAACCACACGTTCAATACATTGGGTAGTTGCTAAGCTGCTGCCACCAAATTTATGTACATGAATAGCATGCTTCGCCAGTTGATTTTTCCCTGATGATAATTGTCCTACTGTATTTGACTGTGTCATTTTCACTCGTTAATTTTTCTACTAAAAATAGTCTATAACTTTAAATTTGGCTTGCCGATAAAGCTTGTTCTAAGTCATTAATAATATCACTAACATCTTCAATACCGACAGAAATTCGGATTAAAGATTGAGTGATACCTGCTGCAATTTGTGCTTCAATTTCCATACCTGCATGGGTCATCGTTGATGGATGACTGATTAAACTTTCAACGCCACCTAATGACTGTGCCAAGGTAAAGAGTGATAAGTTGTCAAACAGTACTTTAACCGCTTCAACACCGCCTTTTATTTCGAAACTCATCATAGCGCCAAAATCTGTTTGCTGACGCTTAGCAATTTCGTGTCCCGGGTGATTTTTTAAACCAGGAAAGTATACCGCGTTAATTGCTCGATGATTTTCTAAGTATTTTGCAACAGCATTAGCATTTTCTTGATGCTGTTTCATACGCAGCGGTAGGGTTTTTAAGCCACGTAATGCCAGATAACTGTCGAAAGGTGAACCCGTGATACCAATACAATTTGCCCACCACGCTAGCTCTTCACCCAGTTCTTTTTCTTTTGTTACTAACACTCCACCCACAACATCACTATGACCATTAATATATTTAGTTGTCGAGTGAAAAACAATATCAGCACCTAATAATAGCGGTTGCTGTAACAAGGGAGAAAGAAACGTATTATCTACTGCCACTAAAGCACCAACAGCATGACTGGCTTGAGTAACCTTTTTTATATCAACCAACCGTAATAATGGATTACTGGGTGACTCAATCAAAACTAATCTTGGCTTTTGTTCAAGCGCTTGCGCTAAAGCTAGATCATCGTTTTGATCAACAACAAGCACATTAAATAAGCCACGTTTTGCTAGGTGGGTAAACAAGCGATAACTTCCACCATAGCAATCATGTGGAATAACAACCGTATCTTTTGTTGTCAGTAACTGACAGATTAAGTGCACCGCTGACATTCCTGTGCTGGTAACAATGCCAACAGCACCCTGCTCTAAATCAGCGATAGCTTGTGCAAACGTGCTTCGAGTTGGGTTGCCTGTTCGGGAATAATCAAATTGGCGCTTATTGTTGAAGCCTTTTAAAGCATAAGTACTCGATAAATGAATGGCAGGAACAACCGCACCGTGATGTTCATCACTATTAATGCCGGCTCTAACAGCTAATGTTGCTGGTTTTTTGCTTGTCATTTTTTGCTCCAATCGGGCAGTAAAATCAAATAGATGTTTGGACGTCTATAACTCTAAACACTTTACTTTTGTCGGTCAAGAACTTTAGACTTCTAAACTTCTACACATTCGTTATTGACTCAACGCCAACAACCAGTAAAATCTAACTTATAAAAAGTAATTTAGCTAAACAAAGGTAATTAAATGGCAAAGTGGAATGGCGATTATATAAAACCATACGCCGAACATGGTAAAAAAAGTGAGCAAGTTAAGAAAATCACGGTCTCAATCCCGTTGCGGGTACTGAAAGTGTTAACGGATGAACGTACTCGTCGGCAAGTTAACAACTTACGCCATGCAACTAACAGCGAATTGTTATGTGAAGCTTTTCTGCATGCTTTTACCGGACAGCCTCTTCCTGATGATGGCGATTTAACAAAAGACAATACAGAGATGTTACCTAAAAGTGTGCGCGAAGCGTTAATAGCCAAAGGTATTACCGACTTCAGTCAATTTGAAATTGAAGACGAGTAGCTAAGGGTTTTAATGCACTTACTCAAAAAGACGCTCCGGCGTCTTTTTTTATGCCCATACGATAAGCATCTACAATCGCCAGTACCCAGCAAGTTAATAGCATATAAGTTAATGTACTCATTAGGATAAGGTCAACAATAATGGGATTTCTTGCCATCTCAGCGATCAGTGCTTGGCTATTTAGCGCAACTTCACCTGATTTAACTTTATTGATAAGTGGCTGATATTGCCTCATCACTTCTTCAATATACAAATATGCCGTCACAGAAAAACTTAAAATAAATAACGTAGCCCGTCGATAAGCGTGACAAATTAGTTGGCCAATACCCGGGTAAACAAGTGCTGAGAGTAAAGCGGCTTTCGTTGGAGTTTTCATTGTTATTCGTTCTACTCAATATTGTCACACTTTGAAATCGGTGACATTGCCTGAAGAGGTGCAAGTATTAATGATTTGTCAGGAACATAGATGACGTACAAGAGTAATAATGCAGTTAATACATCGATGCCTTGGAGTCACCATGACCAATCACCCTTAATAACCTACTCTTTACCATCTCGGTAACTGCTGCGTTACCCTACTTTCTACTCCCTACTTCCTGCGTAGATACAGTCACTGGACCATAACATACTATTTGTCATAAATATAAAAAGGAGAGTCGAGCTCTCCTTTTACAGCGTTGTTAATAAATACTACTGATTATGCCATATAGTTTTCAGGTAATTCTAGGGCTGCCACTCCAGACTCAACCGCCGCTTTAGCAACGGCAAGCGCTACTCGACCACACAAACGAGGATCCATTGGCTTAGGAATAATATACTCCTTACCAAAGGTCAAACTTTTCTCACCACTAGCATCTAACACTTCTTGTGAAACCGGTTCCTTTGCTAATTCACGAATAGCATGAACAGCAGCAATTTTCATCTCATCGTTAATCGTTCTAGCGCGAACATCTAAAGCGCCACGAAAAATAAAAGGAAAACATAACACATTATTGACTTGGTTAGGGTAATCAGAGCGACCCGTAGCAATAATAAGATCATCACGAACAGCAAGTGCTAATGAAGGTTTTATTTCAGGGTCTGGGTTTGAACAAGCAAAGATAATTGGATTTGGCGCCATTAATTTTACATGCTCAACAGAAAGCAAATTGGGTCCAGAAACACCAACAAATACATCTGCACCATCGATAACATCTTCAAGGGTACGTTTATCCGTATTATTAGCAAACATCCGCTTATATTCGTTAAGATCATCACGTCGGGTATGAATCACACCTTTAGTATCAAGCATGTAGATTTTTTCGCGCTGAGCGCCACATTTGATTAATAGTTCCATACAAGCAATTGCTGCTGCGCCTGCGCCAAGACAAATAATGTTGGCATCTTTAATACTTTTACCTTGGATTTCCAAGGCATTGATCATCCCAGCAGCAGTAACAATAGCGGTACCATGTTGATCATCATGAAATACCGGTATTTTACAACGTTCAATAAGTGCCTTTTCAATAGCAAAACACTCTGGTGCTTTAATATCTTCTAAGTTAATACCACCAAAACTGTCAGCGATATTGGCGACCGTATTTATAAAGTCTTCAACTGTCTTATGTTTAACTTCGATATCAAATGAATTAATACCGGCAAATCGCTTAAATAATAATGCTTTGCCTTCCATTACCGGCTTAGCAGCCATACCACCTAGATTACCTAACCCTAAAATAGCGGTACCATTGGTAATAACAGCGACGGTATTGCCTTTGCCCGTATATTTGTAAACATCATCGGGATTTGCCGCAATTGCGCGAACGGGTTCAGCAACACCGGGGCTATAGGCGAGTGCTAAATCACGGGTAGTTTCAGCGGCCGTGGTTAATTCAACACTTATTTTTCCAGGTGTTGGGAATTGATGGTAATCAAGAGCTTGTTGGCGAAAGTCAGTCATGATTGATCCTATGCGTTAGGTGAATTTATTGTCTTATATATGCCATTTTTCACGTTTTTTTTTGTTTATATACAGCATAGTTATATAGACTCGTTGTCAATCAAGATACACCTTTGTCTGTGATCTTTAAATAGTAACGGGTATATACTATGGTAATCTTACATTTTGTTCCAACGTTATTCTTATATAAAAAAGTGCTAGAAGCTATAACAAACATACCCTTAGCCCTTTTGTATTGCACATCATAAAACTAAATATTCGCTATACAGCTTAATCTATTCACCCTATTTTATGACCATTTTTATAAACTTCTTTGACTTAAAAAGTTTAGCCGTCGATTTTTCTTTTTTTCAACACACAACAACGAATTTATCGGTGAAGTTATCCAATTAATAATTAATCTTCATCAACGTTGTCACTATCGCTTATAACCTTGATTAATTGCTTTTGCATTTATATTCAATAATGGCCATTGAAATAATTTATTTTAGGTAAAAAAAAACCACCTCAGTGGTGGTTTTATTCGTCTTATTTTAGAAAAAATTATTCGCTGTAATTACTCAGCAAACGGGTTTACTAAAATAATGGTTTCATTACGATCTGGACCTGTTGAAATAATATCAACCGGGACCCCTGTTAATTCTTCAATGCGCTTAATGTAAGCGATCGCATTAGCAGGTAAAGCGTCACGAGAAGTTGCGCCAACAGTAACTTCAGACCAACCTGGCATTTCTTCATAAACAGGTGTAATTCTGTCATAACCTTCAGCAGCTGTAGGCGGTACAGTAATAATATCGCCTGCTTCAGTACGGTAACCTGTGCATATTTTAAGGGTTTTTAAACCGTCTAAAACATCAAGTTTGGTTAAACAAAATCCTGTTACGCTGTTAACTTGAATGGCACGGTGCATAGCAACCGCATCAAACCAACCACATCGACGTTCACGTCCCGTAGTCGCGCCAAATTCATGGCCTACAGTACCTAAATGTTCACCGACTTCGTCATCTAATTCTGTAGGGAAAGGACCAGAGCCAACACGTGTCGTGTATGCTTTAGTAATACCTAAAATATAATCTAAATGGCGAGGTCCAAAACCACAACCGGTAGCAACGCCACCTGCAGTAGTATTTGAAGAAGTTACATAAGGGTAAGTACCGTGATCAATATCAAGTAAAGTCCCTTGAGCACCTTCAAACATAATTGAGTCGCCGTTTTTACGGGCTTGATCAAGAATTTCAGCTACATCGGCAACCATTTTAAGAATAACGTCACGAACTGATAAAGCATCAGCAAGCACAGTGTCATAACAAACTGGCGCAACTTTGTAGTAATGCTCTAAAGAGAAATTATGGTAATCAACAATTTCTTTTAATTTAATCGCAAATGACTCAGCACAAACTAAATCGCCAACACGTAAACCACGGCGAGCAACTTTGTCTTCATAAGCTGGACCAATACCACGTCCTGTCGTACCAATAGGCTTATTACCACGAGCGATTTCTCGCGCAGCATCTAGAGCATTATGATAAGGAAGAATTAACGGACAAGCGTCACTAATAAGTAAACGTTCACGTACAGGAACGCCTTTGGCTTCTAACATTGCGATTTCTGTCATCAAGGCTTTCGGGCATAAAACTACGCCGTTGCCGATTAAACATTTCACATTGTCACGTAATACGCCCGATGGAATTAAATGAAGTACGGTTTTTTCACCGTCTATTACCAAAGTATGACCTGCATTATGGCCTCCTTGATAACGTACGACGTACTTAGCTTTATCTGTGAGTAAATCAACAATCTTACCCTTACCTTCGTCACCCCATTGGGTGCCTAGAACTACGACGTTTTTGCCCATGTTTTCAATTTCGATAAAAAATTAGGCCGAGATTTTATCAAAAATCAAATAGTAGTCCAAGTAATAAATGATGATTTTTAATGCAATTTAAAAATATTCAATTAACTAAAGGGGTTATGAAAAACTTTTATGACATTCTTTAGTCTAATAACTGAGTAACCATAAAATAAATGTGCCAACCACAAGTAAACTAATACCAATATTACGAATAGATAAGCTTGATTGTTGTGCTAACTTTTCCATTGTGTCGCGCCACTTATTCGGAAAAAGTGCCGGAATGAGTCCCTCAATAATCAGTACCAAAGCAAATGCCGTTAATAGTGTTTCTACCATGTTATTACCCCTCAATCACTTCTATAGGTAACTAGCAGATACGAAAAAGCCATAACGAGTCATAGCTTTTTTATCAAAAAAATTGTCGCGCCACTTATTTGGGAAAAGTGCAGAAATGAGTCCATCAGTAATCAGTACCAAAGCAAATGCCGTTAATAGTGTATTTACCATGTTATTACTCCTCAATCACTTCTATAGGTAACTAGCAGATACAAAAAAGTCCAGGAATGAGTCCATCAGTAATCAGTACCAAAGCAAAGGCCATTAATCGTGCCTCTACCATGTTACTCCTCCTCCATCACTTCTATAGGTAACTGGCAGATACGAAAAAGCCATGACAAGTCATGGCTTTTTTATCAAAAAAGTAGGCTACTTTTTAATTTTAGCGCCTTCTTTTAAGTAGTTAAAGAAATCACTATCGGGTTTAACCACCAAGATATCACTTTTACTACTAAAACTTTTTTCATATGCTTCAAGGCTACGGTAAAAACTGAAAAACTCTGGATCTTGTCCATATGAATCAGCATAAACTTTAGCCGCTAACGCATCACCTTCACCACGCATTTCTTGTGCTTCTTTTTGTGCTGTCGCTAACATAACTGTTACTTTAGCATCTATCGTAGCACGGATAATTTCCGCTTGCTCTTGACCTTTAGAACGATGCTCTTTTGCTACAGCTGTTCGCTCTGCTCGCATACGGTCATAGATAGAAGCACTGACTTCAGCAGGTAAGTTAATTGCTTTAATACGTACATCAATAACCTCAATACCTAAGTCTTCACGACTACTTGAGGCACTTGCTAACGCTTTGGCCATAATGCCGTCACGGTCACCTGAAACAATTTCTTTAATGGTGCGCGTACCAAACTCAGTACGTAAACCATTATTTACTTTTTGTTTCAATAACGCACGAGCATTTTCTACTGAGCCAGAAGTACGTAAATAGAACGTTGAGAAGTCCACAATACGCCACTTAACAAATGAGTCGACCATTAAATCTTTTTTCTCAGATGTTACAAAGCGATCAGGGGCTTCATCAAGCGTTTGAATACGAGCATCAAGTCTGCGAACGTTGTTAATAAAGGGTATTTTAAAGTGCAAACCCGGTTCATAAACAATCATTTCACCTGTGTTAGCATCACGTTTAATTTTTGTAAACTGAAAAACGATACCACGTTGTCCTTCAAAAACAATGAAAACAGAAGAGACGGTTAATACTGAAAATAATACAATTAGGGCAATAATAAAGTTTTTCATTGCTTAATTTCTCCCTTCGTTAAATCTGTCTGCACGACCTGATAAATCAGGCGCAGTACTTTGGGTATTAATCGATTGGTTCGCTCGAGTTTGACTCTCAGTTAAAGTACGTTGACCAGAAGACTGATTTTGCATCATTTTATCTAATGGTAAATACATCATGTTATTGCCACCTTCAACATCAACCATAACCTTACTGGTGTTGGCATACACACTTTCCATTGTTGATAAGTACATACGTTGGCGAGTAACTTCTGGAGCGGCAAGGTATTCGGGAAGTAGTTTATTGAATTTAGCAACTTCACCTTCAGAATCTAATACCGTTTGTTGTTTATAGGCGATGGCTTCTTGTTCCATACGTTTCACTCGGCCACGTGCTCTTGGTTCAATACCACGGGCATAGGCTTCCGCTTCACGTAAAAAACGAACTTCATCTTCTTGTGCTGAAATAGCATCATCAAAAGCATCTTTGACTTCTTCAGGAGGACGAGCGTCTTTAAAGTTGACATCGACAACAATTAAACCAAGATTATACGGGGCAATAATGTCATCTAATTCTTTCCAGACATCTTGACGCACTTTTTCACGGCCACTTGTTAAAATATCGTCCATTTTAGAGTCACCAATAACGAAGCGTAAAGCACTGTCTAGTGACTGGCTTAAACTGTCATCGGCATCAGTAACACTGAAAATATAATCACGGGCATCAACAACACGATACTGTATCTGCATTTCAACACGTACCACGTTCTCATCTTTGGTTAGCATAAAACCAGATGCAGGTAAGTCGCGTGTTGTTTGCATATCGACAGGAATAATACGTTCAGCGAATGTCCATTTCCAGCGTAAACCTGGCTCAACTGTGCCATCGTATTGCCCAAAACGTAATACGATACCTTTTTCAGCTTCTTTGATAGTGTAGAAACCACTAAAAGCATACACAAGAATACCCACAATTACCGCAATAGCGATACCAACATTCGATGCGCCTTTCTTGCTGCCATCTTTTGATGATTTTCCACCAAAAATACCGCCAAACTTATTACCAATATCTTTTAGTAAGTCGTCTAAATCTGGTGGCCCTTGATTCTTATCATCTTTCTTTTTCCAGGGGTCTTTATCATTATTCCCCGGTTCATTCCACGCCATGGTCTTCTCCACTAACTATAAATTTAAATAAGTGCTAAAACTACTATTTACCCATTACGGTAATATATCAGTCTGTTTACGTTCAATAAAGCCTTCTATATCAGCTTCACTCAGTTTAATTAATCTATCCCACTCTCTTGCAGGTAATTTAATTTTCAATAAACAATTTCCATCTTCGTCATACCGTTCATCAACAATAGAATTTAATTGATAAAACACACCACGTAATTTACCTTCACTAGGAGGTAAGCATAAGCTATGCTTGACTATTTTCTTTCCGAGTCGTTCAGCTAGCGCTTGAAAAAGTAATTCAATCCCTATGCCTTTTTGTGCAGATAACCATACTCGTATAGGTAGACCTGTGTCGTCTCTGTCGATGCGTGGTTCAATATCGTCCAAAACATCTATTTTATTACAAATTAATAATTGTGGTACATCGCCCGCTTCGATCTCTTTCAAAACCGTTTCAACCTGTTCAATATTTTCAGTTCGCCTATCATCTGAAATATCAATGACGTGCAGTAATAATTCAGCTTCACGAGTTTCAGTCAATGTTGCTTTAAAAGCGGCGACTAAATCATGAGGTAAATGACGAATAAAGCCAACGGTATCAGCTAAAATGGCCCGGCCAACATCCTCAATTTCAATTTTTCGTAATGTGGGATCTAAGGTTGCAAATAATTGATCTGCTGCGTAAACGTCTGCCTGAGTAATAATATTAAACAGCGTCGATTTACCTGCGTTGGTATAACCCACTAAAGAAATTGTTGGTATTTCAGCGCGTGTTCTTGCTCTTCTACCTTGTTGGCGTTGCTTTTCAACACGTTCTAAACGTTTACGTATATTTACCATACGATCGCGAAGTAGACGGCGATCAGTTTCTAGCTGAGTTTCACCAGGTCCTCGCAGACCAATACCACCTTTTTGCCTTTCAAGGTGTGTCCAACCACGGATCAAACGCGTACTCATATGACGTAGTTGAGCAAGTTCTACTTGCATCTTACCTTCATGTGTTCGAGCGCGCTGGGCAAAAATATCTAAGATGAGTGTTGTTCGGTCAACAACGCGGCACTCACATAATGCTTCAATATTTTTTTCTTGTGAAGGAGAAAGTGCATGATTAAAAAGTACCACATTGGCTTGATATAACTTTACCGCCTCGGCAACTTCTTCAGCTTTACCACTACCAACAAAGAATTTAGTATGAGGTGTAGTGCGTTTACCTGTAACAATTGCAAGCGCATTGACGCCCGCAGAGCTAACAAGCATTTCAAATTCTTGTAAGTCTTCGCGCGCATTTTCATCGGGAAAATCGAGGTGAACAAGAATAGCTTGTTCACCTGCTTGATAACGATCAAACAATTGAGTATTACCTATAAACTAAATAGTTAAACCAAAAGAAACTTTTGGACACGTAATATTTGGTGTACGTCCAAACTCAACGAAATCATTAATCTTGCTGTTCCTGACTATAATCACCAGTTTGTGGTGTTGGCATCGTAGAAACTGCCCTTGAAGGAACAACAGTAGAAATGGCGTGTTTATAGACCATTTGACTCACTGTATTTTTAAGTAAAATAACAAATTGATCAAAGGACTCTACTTGCCCTTGTAGTTTAATGCCATTAACTAAATATATTGCTACCGGAATGCGATCACGTCGTAAAGCATTCAAAAATGGGTCTTGTAAAGATTGCCCCTTTGCCATTGTTTGGCCCCTTTTTTGTTATTTTAAATAAATGTATGTAAGAGTTTTTTCTCTAGAAAACTAGTTACTTACTATGCAACTGTTTTTATTATACATCAAGGTTTAAAGTTTGCTTACTGAAGACATAATTAGTTTCAAATTATTTTCGTCTTCCATATGCAACCATTGTAAGTTTGGCCAATTTCTCAACCAGGTTAACTGTCGTTTAGCCAATTGTCGTGTCGCACAAATGCCTTTGAAAACCATTTCATCATGGTCGACTTTACCATCTAAATATTGCCACATCTGTCGATAACCCACACAACGAATAGCCGGTAAATTTTCATGTAAATCGTCACGTTGTTTTAACTTAACAACTTCTGATTCAAAATCTTGTTCAATCATCTGTTCAAACCTAAGCGCAATACGAGCATGCAAGTCTTTACGCTCTTTCGGTGAGATAGCAAATTGTAAAACATCACCACTGAGTCGATCACCCTTAACTTTCGTTAAGTCGGTCATACTTTTGCCCGTTAGGCGGTAAACTTCTAATGCCCGCATTAATCGTTGCGGATCATTTTTGTGAATACGTTCGGCAGAAACAGGGTCTACGCTAGCAAGTTGTTGATGGATGTTTTCCCAGCCAAATTGTTCAGCTTCTTCGGCTATGCCTTGGCGAATTTTTACATCGGCCGCCGGCAAAGGCGAAATACCATCAATCAGGCTTTTAAAATACATCATAGTACCGCCAACCAATAAAGGTATACGGTTATTTGCCCTGATTTTCTCAATTTCTACTAAAGCGTCACAACAAAAGTCAGCGGCAGAGTAACTTTCACTGGCATCAATTAAATTAATTAATCGATGTGGATACTTTGCTAATTCTTCTGCTGTTGGTTTTGCAGTACCAATATCCATATCACGATAAACAAGCGCAGAATCAACACTGATAATATCGCATGGCAAAGCATCATGTAATGCCATTGCTAACGCTGTTTTACCCGATGCAGTAGGCCCCATCAAACAAATGACTGGCGGTAATTTACAGTTTTTACTGTCAATATTGTTTGTTGATAAAGCGTCAGAAATCAATTTAAGTAGCATTCGTTAACGTTCTTACTGATGATGTGAGGTCAATCAATACCGAATTCAAGCGTAGCTGCTGCTCAAAGGAGGATTTTAATTGTTGCTGACTTAAACAGAGTAGGTTTTTAGCTTGTTGGTTATCGTAAGAATCAGCGGATAATAAACTTGCAAAGGCTTGTTGCCAATCACTATTTGTTAATTCTTGCCCATCTTCTAAACACAAAAGTGTTAAGAGGTTATTAACACTTAAATTTACATCTTTATTTCTTAACAAGGCCGGAAACTCTCGTACTTGTATACTGCTCTTGGATAAAACACTCGCAACAATACCTATTTTTTTCAATGCATCAGTCTGCGCTTCAACAAAAGTAACTTGTGCTTGCGTCAACGATATCTTAATCGGCAATAGTAACGGCTGGCTAACAAAATTATGCTGCCATCTGTTTTTTACTTCGAAGTATTTAACCGCTTGCTCTATTTTTTTTAATGCCAATAAACGTAGTTCATTGTCTAAGGTTATCACCGCATATTTTTCATCAATAATCTTGGTTAACACTAAGTGCTCATTTTCATTCACCTCGTGTATTGGCAGAGCGGCACTTTCTTCATCTGACTTTCCACCAGACAAAGGCGTCATCAATGTTTGATAAGCTTGCGCAGCATTTCTGCTCACTTGGTTATTACTGTGTGTATAAGATGAATAATTTTTTTGACTACCTGGCTTGCTACTTTGATAGGGTTCGCTTTGAACATCGGTAACTTTCGTCAATGGCTTAATATAGTCACGCGTTAATTGCTGTCCGGTTTCATGTGATTCAAGCTGATTATCTTGTCTATAATTTACCGCACTATTTTCAGACTGAAGTGGTAAAGTAGCCGTTGGTTGACTTTCTGATCCAGGCAATAAGCCAATATTAGCATTTTCGCTTAACGCGTTATGACAAACCGAATAAATAAAATCATGAATATAACGCCCTTGATGAAACCGTACTTCATGTTTTGCTGGATGAACATTTACATCGACTTCTCGGACATCAAGCACTAGAAACAGCACAAAAGCTGGGTAAGTATCCACAGGTAACAAATGACTGTAAGCTTGACGAATGGCATGATTAATTAACTTGTCTCGCATCATACGGCCATTCACGTAACTAAAGCATAAATCATTTTGGTTACGAGCAAAGCTTGGTAGCCCTACCCAACCTGATAATTTTAAATCGCCATGTTGGCAGTCAATTTCCAGTGAATGCTCAATAAACTTTTGACCACAAATTTGTGCTACCCGTTTTGCGTATAAACTTTTATTATTAACTGATTTAAAATGCTTAATCACTTTCTGATTATGTGACAAAATAAAACTAACATCAAAGCGCGCCAAAGCGATACGCTTAATAACCTCTTCAATATGAGTGAACTCTGTTTTTTCAGTACGAAGGAACTTTCGTCTCGCGGGGGTATTAAAAAACAAGTCGACAACATCAATTGTCGTACCATTGGGGTGTGCAGCGGGTTGTAAGGCTACCGCCATATCTCGCCCTTCGGCAATGGCTTGCCAAGCTGATTCTTGCTCGGCAGGTTTTGACGTCAACGTTAAGCGAGAGACTGAGCTAATACTTGCCAGTGCTTCGCCACGAAACCCTAAACTACAAATACCTTCTAAATCATTTAAATCTTTAATTTTACTGGTGGCATGACGACTTAGCGCTAACGTTAGTTCATCTTTAACAATACCCGAGCCATTATCACTAATACGAATACGTTTAGCGCCACCTTTTTCAATATCTATTTTAATGGTCGTTGCGCCAGCATCTAAGCTGTTTTCAACTAACTCTTTCACGACTGATGAAGGACGTTCTACGACTTCACCGGCAGCAATTTGGTTAGCTAGGCGTGCTGGAAGGATTTCTATGGTCATAAATTTTGATCTGTTAATTATTTATAATAAATTAATCGGCGCGAGGTATGGTTAAGGTTTGACCTATGCGAACAGTATTCGAGGTTAAACTATTCGCCATTTTTAATTCTTGGACTGAAACACTATAGCGTTGTGCAAGAACAGATAACGATTCACCGCGAGTAATTTTATGTTGTTGTGTTTCAATAGAAGCATAATAACTGCCCATAGGTGGTTGAATCATAAAATGGTCTTTAATACCTTTAAAAATACCTTTAGCGAGCTTACGCTGATGAGCACTAGAGTTTAAATTTTGTTCTTCTCTATGGTTAGAAATAAAACCTGTTTCAACTAAAATCGAGGGGATATCTGAAGATTTCAACACACCAAAATTACCATGCTGAGGAACTTTCTTGTGCATTTTAGTAATTTTTTTCAGTTGTTTTAGTACGCTATTCGCCATGCTAATACTAACACCCTGCGAATGCTCTTTATTCATATCTGCTAAGGTTTTTGCCAAGTTGTCATCGCGGGTATTTTTAATAACACCACCGCCACCACCTAAGAGCTCGGAGTTGTTCGAGCGGTTACGCAACCATTTGGCCATTTCTGACTCAACCCGTTTGTGCGACACAATCCAGACTGATGCGCCACTAGGTTGGGATGTTTCAAATGCATCAGCATGAATTGAGACTAAAAAATCAACCTGGTTTTTACGAGCAATTTCACTACGGCGGCTAATAGAAACATAATAATCTCCATCGCGCACCATTACCGCTTTCATGCCTTTTTCATTATTAATATAGGTAGCAAGTTTTTTAGCAATCGCTAACGTAACACGTTTTTCATAGCTGCCTTTACCCCCTATAGAACCCGGGTCCTCACCACCGTGGCCAGCATCAATGGCAATAAGAATATCTCGATGATCATTTTTGGGGGTATGGTCACCTTGGCTGATTTTCTCTTCATCGAATAAATCAATCACTAAACGGTTACCGTATTGTCCAGCTGGTGCAAGCGGAAAAACAGCCAAAGAGTAATTATTCGCTAATTCTAATACTAAACGTGTTGTGCCTTTAATACGCGATTTACTGGTGCGGATCAGTTTTATGCGTTTGTCCTTTTTAAGGATATTATTTAACGAAACATGATTCTTACTGTTGTTAAAGTCTATGACTAAACGCTGAGGATTCTGTAAACTGAAATATTTATAATCAGGCTGTTCACTGAGATCAAAAACAATACGGGTATTTTCTGGGGCTGGCCAGACACGAACGCCATCGATGCTATTACCGTACGCTTCAAAGAAAACACTAACGGTCAATAACATAGCTAATAATAACGATCGAATATTCATTTACTGCTGCCCTTTCCTTTTGCGTCTATTAGCCCACATTAACTAAGCGCATTTACTACGAGCTCACCCAAAGGGGTCTTTGCTTGTATGTTGATGGTTCTTTGCTCATCACTATACGCTAAGTCGATACGCAAATCAGGTGCCTTGATCATACCTAGTCCCTTTTCTGGCCACTCAATAAAGCAACAGCAGTTATCTGCAAAATAATCTCGAATGCCCATATATTCTAGTTCTTCAGGATCTGACAAGCGATATAAATCAAAATGATAAACTAACCAGTCATCTAATTCATAAGGTTCAACTAGGGTATAGGTTGGGCTTTTTACGTGGCCAATATGCCCCATACCTTGTACAAAACCTCGAGTTAAGGTGGTTTTTCCCGCACCTAAATCACCGTAAAGATATACAACGATACCTTGTTTTAGTTCTTTTTTTACAATATCAGCTAGTTTATTACCCATAGCTATAGTTGCTGATTCATCAGCTAAAAAGTAGTTTTTGTTTGTAAGCATTTCTTTCATCGATTATTTTCTAAAATTTATTATTTATAAGCTGCCGTATAATTGGCAATAGGTCACTTGCTAGCATACCAATTTTTCCATGCTTTTGCGCAATAATGTCAGCAGCCTTACCATGAATATAAACGGCCAAGGCTGTAAGCTTTGCAAAATCAGTTCGCACTTGCAATTCCTCCTCTTTTTTTGGCGAGCTTTTTTGCATTAGCAATGCCGCAATAATACCTGATAACACATCGCCCATGCCTCCGCTTGCCATACCTGAATTTCCCGTTGTGTTCACCCAAACCTGTTGGCCATCACTTATCAAACTCCCTGCACCTTTCAATACGCTCACGCATTGATATTGTTGGGCTATTTTTTTTACAGCACTAAAACGATCTCGCTCTATTTCTGTCACAGTGCAATTTAACAGCGCTGCAGCCTCACCAGGATGTGGTGTTAAAACCCAACGGTTACTTTTAATTTTATCCGTCAATAAATTTTGTTGGTAAGCTTGCGCCAACAAACTCAAACCATCGGCGTCAATTACACATAATTTTTTTTGAGCCAGTACTAAATCAAATAATGCCTGACTCCACTCATTTTGACCCAAACCAGGGCCAAGCACATAAGCCTTAGCTTTACTTAATGTCATTGATCCCAAAAGTTGTTCTGCGCAACTAGGCGCTAACATTAATTCTGGGCGGCCATTAAAGACTAATGCTCGATTATTTTTATGACAGCAAATACTCACTAATGCAGCGCCACTGCGCAACGACGCCTCTGCCGACAAACGTATCGCACCAGCAAAACCTTCTCCACCCCCAACTGCCAGTAATAATCCAATATTTCCTTTATGGCTGCTTGCTTTGCGTTTAGGTAAAGCCATAAAAACTTCGTTACCAAAAACCGTGATATTGGTATTCACTTGCTCTGTAAATGCGTGACCTAATGCTAAATCAGCAAAATATATTCCCCCAACATGGTTAATTGCTTGTCCCGTCACTAAACCACACTTTAGAGCAATAAAAGTTACAGTACTGTTAGCAATGATTGCAGTATTTTCAACAACACCTGTAGTTGCACATAAACCTGAGGGCACATCAACACTGATCACTTTTGCCAAATGCTGATTAATAGTAGCAACTAGTATAACCAAAGTTTCTGGTAGGCGTCCTTTAAAACCAATACCAAATAGTGCATCAATAATTAACTTACCTTGAAAATTCGCTACCATATCAACGTTAGCCGTTTTTTGATCAAATATAATCAAGCTATTTTCAACTTTATTAACATTCATGTAAGCTTGATAAGCGCGTAAGGCATCGCTGGATAATTCTTCTGGTTTTGCCGTTAATAGCACAGAAACCTTAAAACCAGCTTGCACAGCTAAACGCGCAATCACAAACCCATCACCACCGTTATTACCTTTTCCACAAATAACTAACAGTCTTTGGGTAGCTATTTTTTGACCTATATCATTTTCATTTTGAAGATATTTTTGCTTGATATGCTGAAAAACAGCCTGACCTGCATTTTTCATCAATGAATACATTTCAATATTTTCTATAGCTGCAACTTTTGCTTCATTAGCTAACACTTGCTTCGCGGAAAAAGCAGCTTGTGGTAAGCTTGCATTCAGTAGTTTTATTTCCATTTCTATCTCCCTTTACCAAATTGTACTGCGATGACATGTTAACTATGACAACACCTAATATTAACTATCAAGAATTAGCTGAAAAAATCAAGCTTTGGGGTCAAGAATTAGGCTTTTCGCAAGTAGGTTTCAGTGATATTGACTTATCAAGTCATGAACAAGCCTTAACAACGTGGCTAGAAAATAATTATCACGGTGAAATGGATTACATGCAAAAGCATGGTTTAATGCGCGCTAGGGCCCAAGAGCTTGTTGAAGGAACAACGCGAGTGATCAGTGTACGTATGGATTATTTACCCCCCGAAGCAAAATTTGCCCGTACGCTCAAAAAGAAAGACCATGCTTATATCAGCCGCTATGCCTTGGGGCGTGACTATCATAAATTAATGCGCAAACGTCTAAAACAACTCGGTGATAAAATTAGTGAGTGCTGTGAAACCTTCAACTTTCGCCCATTTGTTGACTCAGCACCTATCTTAGAGCGACCTTTAGCAGAAAAAGCGGGGTTAGGCTGGGTCGGTAAACATTCGCTATTAATTAACAAAAGTGCCGGCTCATGGTTTTTCTTGGGTGAACTATTGGTTAATATTCCGTTACCGACTGATGATAAAACAGCCAATGAATGTGGTAGTTGTGTTTCTTGTATTAAAATTTGCCCAACCCAAGCGATAGTGGCTCCTTATGTCGTAGACGCTCGCCGTTGTATATCCTATTTAACCATCGAATTACGTGACGCAATTCCAGAAGAGTTTAGGCCGTTAATTGGCAATAGAATTTATGGCTGTGATGATTGCCAACTCATTTGCCCATGGAATAAATTTGCTAACATCAGTCACGAAGGCGACTTTTCCCCTCGCCAAAATCTTGATAATGTTGAATTATTAACCGTATTTAGCTGGGATGAAGTGACCTTTCTCAATAAAACAGAGGGGTCTCCTATTCGCCGTATTGGTTTTAATAGCTGGCAACGAAATATTTCCGTTGCAATCGGTAATGCGCCATATAGTGCAGAAAATGTTAACGCGTTAAGAAATAAGTTAGCAACCGCAGAGCCTATGGTTGCTGAACATATTAATTGGGCATTGCATCAACAAGACAATAAGCGAATCGCTGCAGAACAGCAAAGTGACTTTCCAATAAAAAATCAACGATTAACCGAGCGCTTGATCCGCAGTGTTGAAAAAGGTTTACCTAGAGATGCTTAGCAGGCTCGGCTGATTCAGCTTGCTGCCACTTTATTTTTAACTGCTCTATAGACCCAACACCGCTGCCTTTAATGTTGGCAGACAAGAGTAAAGCAAGCGCTTCATCGCCCAGTTTTTGATGACCTTCATCAAATTCATTACTTTGTTTAATCACCACCAATATTTTTAACATACGCATCGTTAATTTAATATTATGAGGTGTTAATCTTAGAGCTTGCTGAATGGTTTTAAGCGCGGGCTGCAAACGATTTTTTTCGAAATGTTCTATGGCCATATCATTCAGTTGTTTGGGTGAAAAATTAATTTCAGCACGCTCAAGACTTTCTTGCTCAATATATTTATTGATCACTTGGCTCGTTAATGAATCACCTGAGACTTGTTTACTGATAATCTCTAACATTTTTAGCGCTTCTTCGCGCATACCCAATTCGTGAAAGACTTTCACTTTATCTAGGTTGTCTTCAATATGCGGTGACGCAATAAAATTAACATGGTTTTCAACAAGTTTAGTGGCCTTCTCTTTTTGTTCACGAACAATATATAGCCGTGCTTGGATCACTAATAACTGCTGTTTAAACTCATTTGCGTCGCTATATTCATTTTGAAGTTGCTTAATATGCCTGTCTGTTTGCTGTAAAACTTTAAAGGATCGTTCGTCAGTAATAGCCGCCGCTAAATCAATGCCCGAACGAATAACATTTAAAAGCAATTCGGGGGAATCATGAATAGAGTTTTTCGCTTGCTGGGCGATATTTCGTGTCGCTATATATTGTCCTTCATGGTCATGATTGAGTCGTGCTAAATCCCATGATTTTTTATTACGTTCAATATTTCGTGGCGACAACGCAGTTGCTTTTTTTATCTCATCGTAGGCTCTTTCATACTGCTCATGCTCAATATAATATTGCGCCAGCATATCATGAGCCCCAAATCGAGTAGCGGGTTTATTGATTAACTTCTCAATCAGTTCATTAATTTCGTTTATACGCCCTTGCTTTAACAACGACTTTACATAGCCTAAATAAACCCAAGCATAGGTATAGGTTTTCAATAGGCTTTTAAAAAAAGATTCTGCCGTTTCAAATTCTAAAAGACTTAAGTAAGCCTCACCTTTCATCCGCAATATATTGGGATGATATTTGTGTAAACTTTGATTAACAAGATGACGGTCAGCAAAATATATAACTTTCGAAAAACTTTTAATATCAGTCGCTCGATACATGTTGAATAATTGCTTTTTGGTTTGCAAGGTATGAATTAAGCGTTGTTGCACTGTTTTAGGGGCGAGTGGTTTTACCCAAAAGTCATCGGGCTGTAATTCTACAATTGAATTAACAAGAGACTCATTCGTTTCAGTACTGAGAAAAATAAGAACCGTGGTTTTATTAACATGACCTCTGAATTTTAATTCTTCAAGTAAATGAAAACCGTCTTTATCACTATTTACATTGAATGAGCAAATAACAATATGAAAACGTGTTGTTTCACATAACCTTATACCGTAATAAGCACTTTCTGCACATTTTACGTGATTAATGCCGATATCATACAATCCTCTTTTTAGGGTGTCATGAACTAACCGGTTATCGTCTATTATCAGCACGGTAAGTTGTGAAAAATCGTCTAATTCACTTTGTTCAGTAATTTCCATTTAACTTTTACCTTAATCGTGCTTCGCTTGAATCACTATTCGTCTTTGTTGACAGTTATTAATTACCGTTATTTTTTCTTTACTTTTATAGCTTGTCCACGCCAAAATCTCATCAATATGGCGGAAACAACCAAGGCAGACATCATCGGCATTTAAGCAGCAGTTTCTAACACAGGGACTAGCAACATCCATTTCTTTTTCAGCTTTAAAACTCATTTAACTAGTATCCCTGTAAACACATAAAAAAAGCATTTAAAAAAATCCCAACACAAGGACTAGCGACATCTAACTCTTTTTCAACTTTAAAACTCATTTAACTAGTATCCCTGTAAACACATAAAAAAAGTCCAACACAAGGACTAGCAACATCCATTTCTTTTTCAGCTTTAAAACTCATTTAACTAGTATCTCAGTAGTCATATCATATTGCCTCAGCAAACTCATTTAACAGGCGTTGCTGTTCGCTTAATTGACTAAATAACGACATAACTTGTTGATGTTCTATGACCGTATTTGACGTAAGACTAAATAATAGCTGTTGGCTAATATCAATAAAGTCGTTAGCGGTTAATATTTTACTGGTTGTAAACATACTACTCGTTAAACTCATCGCTAATGGATAATTATGCGCCGCTAGTGCCGTTGGTAATTTTTTCATCGCATCATCAATATCAGCAAGGTAGTCACCTAGCATTAACATTGCCAATTCTGCAGAACCCTGATTTTTTGCATAGTGTTCAAGGTTAAAAGGTTCAGGTTGATTTGTTTTCGCAGTAGGTGTTAAATCTAAGTTTGATAATACGTCATCAAGCTTTTCAGTTGTTTTTAACAGTTCAGCGTCAATATTAATATACTCTCTAGTCTTATTACTTTGTGCTTTTACTGTATTAATAGCAACCACTTTAGTTGGCTTTGCTTTTAACCAAGGCTGTAGAAGTAGCACCAAAGCATCGACATCATACAAAGCAGGTAGAATAGAAACAGCCCACTTATCTGCCAATTTTGGTGACTCTTCAGCGAAGAAATTACTTTGATTAAAAGTAAAAATGTCACGACGTACACTTTTTCCAGCAGACATTTTAATAAAAGGTGATTGTTCAAATTCGGTAAATAACAATAAGTATCTTCCAGAGCTCCACAATTGAGTCATCGTTTTAGGCTGACAGAC
Organism: Colwellia sp. BRX10-4; assembly: GCF_014077465.1. Taxonomy (NCBI): domain Bacteria; kingdom Pseudomonadati; phylum Pseudomonadota; class Gammaproteobacteria; order Alteromonadales; family Colwelliaceae; genus Colwellia; species Colwellia sp. BRX10-4. The sequence continues at coordinate 120,794 of NZ_JACGVZ010000004.1, read as the reverse complement.
AATTTTCACCTGTAATCCTAGCCATTGTAAAATACGCAGCAAAGTTAACTGTTTACTTGGATTTTCTACCGCAAAGAGCACTTCAACTTGGGTCGATAAATACTGATGTTTATTAAACACACTGGCAGGAAGTTGATGGTTAGTCGTTTGTTCTGTCGTTAAAAAATCAGCTAAGCTTTGCTGAAGTGTGAGTATTTGCAATGGCGTTTCTGTCTGTTCAAACAAGCCGTATCGCTCTAAAGGCGCATTAAGATAGGGTTGCATAACAAAAAGCTTTGGCTGAATATCTATCGATAAACTTGATATCTGTTGCTGTATTTTTTCGAATAACGTTACATAAAGATCACTGGCTAACATAACAACATCAATGCTTTTATCAATTAACTGCGCCGTACTCAGTTGTTCAATAATTTGTTCAGGATCGGCTAAGGTAGTCATTATGCCATTAGCTGAAATAATCGCTTTTTCTGTAATACTGCAAATGTCGTCATCACTTGCTAACAACAAAATATTGGCTTGATTTAAATTAACACGCTCTACCGATATCTCTTGTGCAACATCAGCAAAACCTATCGGCAGAGTAAAGCAGAACTGGTAACCCTTTTCTTGTAACTGTACATTTTTATCTGTGACATTAAGTGAATCAAACAGTAAGCATAAGTAATCAAGGGTATCGTTTGTATGGGCTTTTGCTGACTCAAGGCGTTCGTCTAATAATAAGCTCTCAAAGGCTTTAGGTAGTTTTGCGATTGTTTTTTTGCTGGTCACAGAAAAATCAAAACGAACAATTTGCTGGCCTTCATTTTTATCAATAACAAGGGTACTAATATGTAAATTAGCTTTAAATAAATCAACAAGCAGTAATCGGCATAGGCCACTTAACAGCCGGTGAAATAAGCGTACGTCGACTTTTGCAGCAGTTAACAATTGTGGATCTTGTTGGTAATAGATTTTATTACACTGTAAATGAGCATCGGCAATAATATTAAGTAATGCCGCGTCAATTTCGTTGTGTAAAGCAACATCGCTTAGTGTCATAGGTTTAACCGCAGACAAAAATTCACTGCGAATTTTATCTTGTTGACAGCAATCAAAAATACGCGCGAGTTGTCGATAAACTTGTACCGAAGTAACGCCAGCACCAATAGAGACACTTTGGCTTTGCAACATACTACGCACCACCATATTGGTTAACTTGGCGGTGTTTTCATTGCCTTGTGATTGTCGTTCTAAAATTTGCGTATTATGGGTTAATGCGAGTTGCTGTAGGGACGCTTTTAATTTTTTAATTTCTTCATTTTGTTGATTTATATTGTCGTTAGCGGCTTGCTGCTCACTAAGCTGTTGCTGATACTCTTGCTCACTGTGCTCAGGGTTAATCATTGTTTCGAGCGCAGTTTCAAGCTGTTCGGCAATTTCTTTATTTTCCATCGAATTAAAACAGTCGGGGGTCAGTTTTTCATCACTATCTTTTGTTCTTTTTTCAATGAACTGCCTAAATAATTGCACACTCTCTTGGCCATATTTTTCTATTTTGCTTTTGCTTTTAAATAACATCGCCAATAACAACAGAAATAGTAGTGCTATCAAACTCAGCACAATTGCTTGTAGATCTTGATTGTTTACATTAACGTTTTGCTTTTCTAAAAAATCATTTATCTCAGCAGGCAGCCAATCGATTAATCGTAACTTTTTATCTGCAGATAAACGCCCTGGTGGTATAGATTCAAGCACTAATAGCTGTAATTTTTGTTGTTGTTGCTCAATAAATTCGACATATAAACGAGATAACCGTAAATGACTGCGCCACTTGGCTACCGAGTTCTGTTGTGAAAATAACAATTGCTCTAAGGTATTAAGTTGTAGCGTCAATAACTCACCCTGTTGGCTACCCCTGCTTTCTTCTGGTAAAAAGCTCATTAATACTAGCTTTAGCTCGGTACTAACATCATCAAAATCTAAAATAGAAGACTGTAAATTCAATTGTTGAAAGGCTAATAGTGCACGGATAATGGTTTGTTGTAATCGTTGTAAGTCACTCAATTCTTTAATTTGCTTTACATAGGCCTTAGCGCGGGTTGCGGTGACTTTATCTGTGTATTTATCTGAATTGAGTTGCTGTAACAGCAGACTTTTTTGTCGCTGTTTTTCCTTAATCTGAACCGTTAATTGATCATTAATTAACTGCAGTTGAATAATGGTATTTTGCTTAAGTTGAGTGTTTCTCTGATGATTTTCACTAAGTTTATCAATAACAGCTGAAAATTCTTTATGACCAACATACATCAAATCAAGCTGACCTTTATTATTTTTCACCAGTAAAGATATTTTATTAATTTGCTGTTGGGCGATCTCATAGTCAGTGGATAAATTTTTGGCATCAATACGTTTAGCTAAATTTTCTAATACTAGGTAAGTGATTAAAATTTGTTGTTGTTGTTTATTTTTATTTGTTAACCATGGCAGCTCGTTTTCGACTAACGAGGTTACTTGATTGTCACGAAGAACTAATAGGGCAGTTAAGGCGCTAAAGAGAATAAATGAAAGAAAAGTAATCCGAGAGAATCGTCCTGATAATTGCTGAAAAAAGTAACGAGTAGCGTCCATAGTGATCAATACCTTCAACGGTAAATTTAGTTAAAAATACAGTGTAAGGAATTGTCACTAAGAATCAACGGTTTTTAATAACGATATGAGTAAGCTGTTTTAAAAATAACGCGCCTCACCGCCAACTAAGGTCAAATCAATCAGCGCGTTTACAGGCTCTTTTTATCTTCTCAAACTTAACGTCTTTTGGTTACCCAAGCCCACTCCATTTCACAAACAATAGGCTGTTGATCAGATTCATCGGTAATCTCGACACTAACCATCAAACTGCCTTTATCCGCATTTTCTATTTGTTCTATTTCAGCGAGACTTAATATAGCTACCGCAGACAAATTTCCCTGCATTCGCCTTTGAAAATGAAATGTCATACTTTTCAATAGCGGTACACAAGTGTCGGGAACATTCATCCCAAAAACGATACCTGTCGCCGACTCGGCCAATAATGCCGCAGCAATGGCATGAACACCACCAATATGGTTTTGTACTTTCTTTTTGTTTTCTAACGATAATACCGCTTTGGTATTAGAAACAGAAATCAACTTTATTGATGAAGTACCAGCATACTTTACTGTCGAACAGAAAATTTTAGTCAGTAAAAAAGAGCGCATAAAGCGCGGCATTCTATTAACTTTACTGATTATTTTTCCAAATTTGTTCGCCATAATTTATTTGCCTGCTGTTAATTTTAATTAAGTGTCGCGCAAACTGGTCTGACCTTCAAGTTTTTTTACCCCGTGGCAAACTTATAGTGAGTGTCCAGTTAAAAGTGCCCAGATAAAAGCGTCCATAAAAAAAGCGCCCTAAGCGCTTTGATTTATAGATCATTACTGAGCGTTATAGTTTAAAAAAGTGTTCTTGATAAACTTTCATTTCAGCAATTGACTCTAAAATATCATCAAGCGCTAAATGAGCGCCGGTTTTTACCACTTTATCTAACACTTCAGGTTTCCAGCGACGCGCTAATTCTTTAACAGTACTAACGTCTATATTCCGGTAATGAAAGTAATCTTCAAAATCAGGCATATATTTATTAATAAAACGCCTGTCCTGCCCAATGCTATTACCACACATCGGTGACTTACCTTTTGGCACATATTGTTCAACAAACTTAATCGTCGCCTCAGTAGCGTCGGCTAGCGAGCTAACACTTTCACGACAACGTGTAGTTAAGCCTGATTGACCATGGTGTTCGATACACCACTGACTCATATTGTCTAACACCTCATCACTTTGGTGAATAGCAAAAACAGGTCCTTGAGCTAAAATATTTAACTGACTGTCAGTCACTATGCTGGCAATCTCTAAAATCACATCTGTATTGGGTTCTAGGCCTGTCATTTCTAAATCTAACCAAATTAAATTTGTCTCATTACCTGTCATGCCGCTTCCTTAAAAATGCCAACTGTTTTACTGATACCCATATCATTAAATTATCACTCACTTGTGCCGCCTAAAGTGCGTCAAGGCTAAGTTGCTTTCAATCGCAATAGTTCACTATTATTCAATCAAGCGCCTTATCTGCATTTGTTTTCTTCGCCACAGCAAGGTAACAAACTTAGTGAGACTGATATTACTATTACAAGTATATTAGATGAATGGTGATTTAGTCAGTATAATACGTGACAATGAACTGTGATTAAAACTTTTTGTCGCATTACCCTTTTAAAAGACGAGTGAAACTCCATAATTATCATGATAAAACTCCATGTCTAAGCTAAAAAAACTGACTAAAGGTCAGACAAGGCGCATTAAAGATAATCAAGCTAAAAAACTGCGTAATAAACCAGAGCAAGTGCAATGGCAAGATACTGAGTTGGGAGAGCCTGAAAACGGTACTATTCTCAGTCGCTTTGGCCAGCATGCCGATGTAGAAGCAGAAAATGGTGATTGCATTCGTTGTAATATACGCCGCGGTGTTAAATCTTTGGTCTGTGGTGATAAAGTTTTATGGCGCAGGGGTAAAGAAACACAACACAGTATCTCAGGAGTCATTGAAGCGGTTCATGAGCGAACGTCGGTATTAAGTCGTCCAGATGTTTATGACGGCGTAAAACCGATAGCGGCAAATATCACCCAAATATTAATCGTCTCTTCGGTGTTACCTGCCTTTAACCCTGATATTATCGACCGGTATTTAGTGGCTGCCGAGCAAACAGGCATCACACCCGTGATCTTACTCAATAAAACTGATTTACTTGATAAAGCCAGTAAAGCCGAAATTGAGCAACATCTCGATATTTATCGTGAGATTGGATATCAGGTTATTTATGTCAGTAATGAATCTCAACACGGTATAGAAGAGCTTAAGAAACAACTTAGCGAACATACCAGTATCTTTGTAGGCCAATCTGGCGTGGGTAAGTCAACACTTACCAACACCTTAATGCCTGAACTGGGCTTAATGACAAAAATAGTCTCTGAAAACTCTGGTTTAGGTCAACACACGACGACGGTTGCTCGCTTATACCATTTTAAACAAGGTGGTGATTTAATTGATTCACCCGGTATTCGAGAGTTTGGCTTATGGCATTTAACGCCCGCTGAAGTTTATGGTGGTTTTATTGAATTTGAAGATTACTTAGGTGGTTGCCGATTTAGAGATTGTAAACACCAAAATGATCCTGGTTGTGCATTGATAGCCGCCGGTGAAGAAATGAAAATACATCCAAAACGTTTAGCGAGCTTTCAACGCATTTTAGCCAGCCTAGGCGATAATAAATTAACCTCTCGTTTTAACGACTAAATTAATATTAATAATATAAAGGAAATTCAGTGCTTTTAAATAAATTAAAAATCACCCTTCAATACCTTATGCCTAAACATTTGATTTCGCGTTTAGCTGGAAAATTCGCCGCTGCAGAATGTGGCCGAGTAACCACAAAAGCCATTGAAGCATTTATTAAGCATTACGGCATTAATATGTCAGAAGCAAAGCTTAAGAATGCTAAAGACTTTACCACCTTCAACGATTTTTTTACCCGCGAACTTGAAGATGGCGCGCGCCCTATTGATAATAATGAAACAACACTCTGCTATCCTGTTGACGGCGCTATTAGTCAGCAAGGCGATATTGAAGACGGACGTTTAATACAAGCAAAAGGTTTCGATTATTCACTGGAAACCTTGCTGGGTGGTTCATATAACACGGCAAAGCCTTTTCAAGGCGGAAAGTTTTCTTGTATTTATTTAGCACCAAAAGATTATCATCGTATTCATATGCCGATGGCAGCAACATTACGCGAAATGATCTTTGTACCCGGTGATTTATTTTCTGTTAACCCATTAACTGCTAATAACGTGCCTAACTTATTTTCTCGTAACGAACGTGTGGTCGCTATCTTTGATACAAAATCAGGACCTTTAGCTATGGTCCTTGTTGGCGCAACCATAGTTGCCAGTATAGAAACAACTTGGGCAGGTACGATTACTTCACCTAGAGCCAAAGGAATTTTCAGAGAAACTTACCCTGCTGACGGCGCTGAGGCGATCACTTTTGAAAAAGGTGATGAAATGGGACGTTTTAAGCTTGGCTCTACGGTAGTATCAACGTTTGGTCCTGGCATGATCGAGTTTGATGTTGATGCTCATCCAGGCACAGTGACCCGCTTAGGTGAACTCTACGCCAATATTGTTAACGCTGATTAAACAAAAAGTCATTGCTCATTAAAGGGTCAGTAGTGTATTTCCTGAATATGCTATTGGCTTTTTGCTAGATTTTGGTAGATTTTGGTAGATTTTGGTAAATGTTATGGAGCTTGACGTTCAGTACGACCAGCAATCAGGGCAATAAGTCTTGCTCGACGATGCCTTCGTGACCAATAACATCGCTAACCACTCTGTTTTGATATCCTTTCTAGAGCGGAATATCACGATTACCGATAAGTACACCGCACCCTTTAATCACAGAGCTCAGCCAAACACCATCGAAAATCACCGGGCAATGTTTAATTAATATCACACTAAAAGTCGCTGCCATTTTCACTAACTACCTCGCTCGTACTACATTAAACCTTGAGTAATTCAAAAATAAATTTAATTTAAAAACCTTTGTTATCATAGTGATGTTTTAAAACAAAGCCACTAACAACAAAAGGTGTTGCTCATTTTATCAACACAAGATACGATTGCATTCGTATATAACTTATAATTATTCATAGTATTAAGGATTTTAGATGGCTCGAGATAATACAAATATCAAGCCTACAGAAGCAGAGTTAACTTTGCTTAATGTTCTCTGGAAAGTCGGTCCAGCAACAGTTCGTCAGGTACATGATGTTGTCAGTAAAACGCAAAAAACAGGTTACACCACTGTTTTGAAGATTTTACAAATTATGCATGAAAAAACCTTGGTCATTCGAGACGAAAGTAATCGTGCCCATGTCTATGCACCATCAAATAGTGAAACTTTTACACAATCTTCATTATTAAAAGACCTAGCTTCAAAGGCTTTTGGTGGCTCAACGTCAAAATTAGTGATGCGAGCTTTAGATGAATCAACCAGTAAAGAAGAAATTGCCGACATTCGTCAATTACTTAATGAGCTAGAAAAGTAAAAACTGCTACACTTGTTATAGTACAATTTAAAAAGTGCTATAACATGGAAGGATGTTGTCAGATTAATTTAATGAGTAGTCCATTTTTATACAATTTATCGTTAACCCTTATCCATTTTATTTGGCAAGGGATCTTCGTTGCGCTTGCGCTAAAGTTGGCATTAACGTTTACTTCTTATAAAAAACCACAATGGCGTTATGCGATGGCGTCATTGGCTATGGTGGCTAATTTATTATTGCCTTTTTTCACTTTCTATATTATCTCTCAAGCTGACTTTCAACAATTTGGTCCTTTATTAAATAACAGCATATTGCTGGGTGATATCATAAATAATGACGCCCAAAATACTGCTGTCTGGTACTCCAATGCGGTTGAATTCTTACCCTACTTATCATTAACATGGGTAACAATAAGCTTTGCCTTAGCGCTAAAGCTGTTCATCGAATTATATAATGTTAACCAACTACCCAAAATAGGCACCTCGCCGGCAAATGCTGAACTTGAAGCCAGGTTTCAGCAATTAGTAGAACAAGTAAAATTAACCTGCTCTCCTCGACTATTAATCTCGCTTAAAAATGATGTCCCTATGGCAATAGGTTGGTTAAAACCGATAGTACTTGTCCCCGTTACTATGCTGACAGGTTTAACACCCGCACAACTTGATATGTTGATATTACACGAACTGGCACATATTCGCCGACATGACTATCTAGTTAACTTCATTCAGACCTTGGTAGAAATCTTTTTATTCTTCCATCCTGCTGTGCGCTGGGTGTCAAAGCAAATGCGTAATGAACGTGAATATTGTAGTGATGATATTGCTGTGCAGCATTGTGGTAACCCTGTTGCTTATGCGCACACTCTGGCAGATACCGCTTCAATATGTGACAGCCACCGTCATCATTCTATTCCCGCTATGGCAATGGCGGCATCGGGTGGTGATTTAAAGCAACGCGTTCTGCGTTTAGTTGACCACGACCAACACTGCTCAACAACGACTCACTCAGGAAAATGGTTAGCGTCTATCGTCATTATTTTCTCAATTATTGCTGTGGGCAGTAATAAATATATCCAAATTCCTAGCTTAGATATAGGCACTGATACCATTCCTTTATACCGCAGCGCCGATGATGGCTTCAAAACATACACAGATAGTGGCGATGAAATAGCGTTACCTTCTTTGGCGCAGCAATTATTACACCGAGGCAATGAAAGTAATGCCTTAGAAAACAAACTACCCGCAAAGATGATAGCGCCATTTTTTCCTAAAAAGACCAATGAAAATCCAGTAAATGCTGAGCTCATAGTCGCGCAAGCTTACTTTGTGAGCAACGATACTACTGAAAACACGGATATTGCCATCAATCCCCAAGAAAAGAACACAGTCGATACCTTAACGGCAGTCGTAAACAATAAATTAGTCGAACTAAAAAAGGCTCAATCTGAACCTTCAAGTCATTTCACTGAGTCTTTGACAGTTAAAAAAAATCAAGCTGAACAGCCTACTACCCAAATAAAGATAAAAAAATCTTTAGCTCAATTGGCATTAAGCCAAACGGTTACTATGGGTAAATCGCCAGCAGAATTAGCCTTTGAGCGCACTGACTCAACAAAAAAAGCTTCATTATTAAAAAACCCATATGCGGCGCAAATAGCTGATTTGACTCAGCAGCCATTAGCAATAAATTCACACTTAGCTTTACCAACGACTCGTCGCTCACCGATGATAGAGCAAGTGCTTTCCTCGACAAGTGAATCGACAACTAACTACATGCCACAGCGCGCACCCGCGCAATTACTGACATCGACATACCCGAAATACCCTGCCAATGCTAAGCGAAAAGGTATTGAAACGGATGTAGAAGTTACATTCACCATAGATAAAAATGGCTATGTACGTGATATTCAATACGATGGTGAAGGCAGATTCAGTTATTTTCGCAACACTATTCGTTCATCATTAGAAAAATGGCGTTTCACCCCGGCGAGTTATAATGACCAACCGGTAGAAAGCACCATGTCTAAAATATTTTCTTTCAGTATTGCTAGATAACAATATTACTCAGCAAGATGCTTTCTTCTGCCATCATGCTTTTGGTGTGACTGCATTTTTTCTTTTTGTCCCTCCGTTAATATCATCATAAAACTGTGCTCTTTCTTTGCTTTAATTAAGGCTTTTTGTGCAATAATATCTTGGTATTGACTTTGTAAATCAATAAAAGTTTGTTCATTAAAGTGCTCCTCCTTCAGTAACGCTTTACGTTGTTGATGAAAACCTTGCATACTCTCTTTTAATGCTGAACGACTTGTTTTTGCTGTTTTATTTAACGCCTTTGCCTGCTCACGTTGTTCGTCAGTAAGCGCTAAATACTTTGCCATTCTTTTAAAGTCACCTTTCATGCCACGCTTTGATTTGTGCTGATGGTTACCGGTATGCTTGGCATCATGACGGTCATTGTTAACGACATCACCGTTATTAATCGCCAACGCTGCGGTACTTGCTAAGGATAAGGTTAATAATGCACTGGTTAATAAAACTGAACGTTTACTTTTCATAAGATTTACCTCTGGGTTAAATAGATAATAATATTGATTAAGTGAATGAATCGATTACTGAGCGAGCCCGTTGAATCGATTCATTCTTCTAAGTGAGGTAACTATAAACCTTGCAACGCAAAGAAACGCAAGGCAGTGTAAAGTTTTTGTAAAGGCAACAACAAAGTCAGTTTTCTAATAACAGTTAAGTTAATATTAAGATACGCCAAATACCACCACTAACAAAAGATAACAAAACCTCATGAGCAAACAGAAAATATTAATCATCGATGACGACAAAGAACTCACTGAGCTATTAACTGAGTATTTGTCGTATGAAGGATTTGAATTAGAAGCCTGCCATGATGGTGTTAGTGGTCTGGCACGTGCTTATGATGAAAAATTTTCACTGATATTGCTTGATGTTATGATGCCCAAACTAAATGGCTTTGAAGTATTAAAAGCCTTAGGTGGCCAGCATAAAACGCCAATTTTAATGTTAACGGCTAAAGGTGATAACGACGACAGAATATTAGGCTTGGAGCTAGGCGCCGATGACTATTTAGCGAAACCTTTTCAGCATCGTGAATTACTGGCACGTATTAAAGCTATTTTACGGCGTATTAAAATAGTTAAGTCCAATGAAAGTACTATCAGCCATCAACAAATTAATGAGGTCAGGCTTGAACATAGCACTCGTCAGGCTTTTTGCCATCAACAGTTAGTTGAATTAACCGGTACCGAGTTTCAAATATTGGCTTTGCTGATGAATAATGCCAGTCAAATCGTCAGTAAAAATGAAATATCAGAACAAATATTGAAACGAAAATTAAGTGCTTTTGATCGCAGTATCGACATGCACATCAGTAATATTCGCCGAAAGTTACTCGAGTTTTCTGCAAGTGATAAATTAAAAACCATTCGCGGCGCGGGTTATATCTTCCTCACAGGAGAGAGCTCGGGAATAAATGACTAATGCTCAATAAAATTAGACAGTCACTTTCATCGATTGGCTTTAAGATATTTTTATGGTTTTGGCTGTTCGCCTTGAGCTCTATTATAGCAACACGATTTATCTCAGCGCAGTTAGCACAGAACAGTATTGTTTTGCCTGCGCACCATGGCGACTTAAAAAAATTGAACCGTATCGCTAAACGTATTGAAAGAAATAATATGTCAGCCGATGGTCTTTTGCGATATCGAGGAAAATCGCCTAATGAGGCTATTATTATCAGAAATATTGATAGTGGTCAGCTCACCACTGATAGTAGCCGTTTTTTAAAAGACTTGGTTAGCTACCTAGAAAAAAATCGCTTTTCAGCCATTACCTCCATTCAATTTCCAAGATCTCGTATTACTGGCCCTAAAAATATCATCTTAGATAATCAACCCGTCGAACTATATTTAGCCATTAAAGGTCAGTCTCGACATTTTGATTCTTTTATTATGCAACTGCCTAATTGGTTGAAACTTGCCATCCCCATAGCGGTCAGTGCTCTATTAGCCTGGTTATTAGCACGAACATTAATTAAGCCAATATTGGCAATACGACGTGCGGCAACCGATATTGGTAACGGCCAGCTTGATGCCCGTATCGAACATGCCAATAAAAGAAAAGACGAACTGGGTTCACTTGCCATCAGCTTTAATACGATGGCCGACAAGTTATCATTAAATCTAACCGCTAATCAGCGATTATTAGCTGATGTTTCCCATGAGCTTCGTTCCCCGATGACTCGCTTACAACTTGCGGTTGGTCTAGCTCAGCAAGCGATTAACAAACCCGAGTTACAAAAAAAACATCTCGCGCGCTGTGAACTAGAAGTCAGCCGTTTAAATGAAATGATAAGCGATGTGCTTTCTCTTTCTCGATTAGAAAACACCTTTCAAAAAATTAATTTGCAAACCGTTCATCTCGATGAATTATTAGCCGATATTTGTCAAGACTGCCAGTACCTTGCTGACGAAAAACATATCTTAATTACTATGAAGCACTTTTTCTCTTTGGATTTACCCGGAGATCAAAATTTATTAAGCAGTGCTTTTAGCAATGTCATTATTAACGCCATTAAATATAGCCCAAAGCACAGTGAAGTCGTCATTTCTATGGCGAGTGTTATTCTCAATCAACAAGACAGTATTAAGATTATCATTAGCGATAGCGGTAATGGCGTTCCTCAAAGTACCATCGAAAAACTTTTTCAGCCTTTTTATCGAGTCGATGAAGCCCGAGATAGAAAAACGGGTGGCACCGGCTTAGGCTTAGCCATAGCACAGCAAGCAGTATTAGCACATAATGGTGCGATAAGTGCTAAAAACAACGACTCTGGTGGCTTATCTGTAACCATTATTTTGCCAATAAGCACAACACTGACATAAAACTGATGGACATAAGTGAATTATCACCGCTAATGTCATGCGACCTTAGGATTAAACAACATGGCTTTAGCGAAAATCAATAGTAACGACTATGGCAAAGAAAGTGAGCTTAGTGCTCGCTTATCAACTGAAATAAAACAGTTTTGGCAACAAGGTTACTTCTCATCTTTTAGTGGCGTCGATAAAATAAGAGTAAATTACGCAACCTTTACTCACAGTAAAAACCAAGAAAATCTTGTACTGGTTACTGGACGGTCTGAAAGTTATCTAAAATATCAAGAGCTCGCCTTTGACTTGTATCAGCAAGGTTATAATATATTTATCGTCGACCACCGTGGTCAAGGTTTGTCACAACGATTATTGAATGATGGCCAAAAAGGCTATGTAAAAGAATTTGATGACTACGCCGAAGATCTTAAAAAATTTATTGATGATGTTGTTTTAGAAAGTGCCACAAATATTCCCAGTAAAACACGTCCTAAAAAACCCCATCTATTAGCACATTCCATGGGGGGAGCCATTGCTGTGCGCATGATGCAGTTATACCCACTGTCAGTAAAGTCTGCGGTGTTAACCTCGCCAATGATTGCAGTTAACAACGGCAATATCGCTAACTGGCTTGCCAAAGGAATTATTTATTTAGGTGATTTCTTTAACGCTTGCTTTAGTGCTGAAGCTAATTTTTTTATGGGACAAACCCCCTTTAAACACACACCTTTTGCTAAAAATGAACTTAGTCAATCGACTGTTCGCTACCAAACTTTTGTGGAACTTTATCAGAAAAATAAAGAGATACAATTGGGCGGCGTCACCACTCATTGGCTCAAAGAAGCCATTATCGCTAAGAAAAATATTTTTGCAGATTTAGCTAAATTGACTTCACCTATCTTAGTCATGCAGTCAGGTAACGACACGATCGTTTGTAATAAAGCGCAAAACACTTTCTGTCAGCAATTACACCAATACCACCAACAGTCTTGCCCTGAAGGCAAACCTTTCACTATCGACAATGCGCGGCACGAGCTTATGTTCGAGCAAGACCAGTACCGCAGCCCCGCCTTAAAAAAAGCACTGCAGTGGTTTGATACACATTCAACTTAATGTTATTTCTATTGCAGTTCTTGGTCGATATTAACCGTTTTAATTGCTACCACTGAAGTGGGGTCATGATGAATAAACACTTCGCAAGGCGAGAATTTCGCTTCAATTTCTTCTTCTATCGCTTCACCAATATCGTGAGCTTCCAGTAAAGACAGCCGGTCATCGAGTTCTAAATGAAATTGAATAAAGCGATGTGGGCCTGATTGTCGGGTTCTCAAGTCATGAACACCTAAGGTCGAATCATGAGCAATCACAATAGCGGTAATTTCAGTCTGCTCTTCTTCACTCAGTTCATGATCCATTAAGTTGTGCACACTTAAGTAAATAATTTTTAAAGCGCCACTCAATAACAACACTCCCACAAGACAAGTAAATATCCCATCTGCATATAAAGAATAGCCACTGCTTAAAATCAACGCCGCTAATACGCCCAGGTTTAATAATAAATCTGACTGGTAATGCAAAGCATCGGCACTAATGGCAACAGAACGGGTTTTGGCAATCACAAAACGTTGCAACACCACTAGTAACAGTGTCATCACGATAGCTATAATCGTCACCACTATGCCTATTTCTGTTTTAACAACCAGTTTGGGGTGAATAATTCGGTCAAAGCCATGAAAGATCAATAACAAGGCAGAACCGGTCACAAAAGCGGCTTGTACCAAACCGGCTAAACTCTCGGCTTTACCGTGACCAAATTTGTGCTTTTCATCGGCGGGTGCCAATGCATAATGAAGAATAACCACATTCATCAACGAAGCAAATAAATCCAACATCGAATCAGTGGCCGAAGCCAGCATTGAGCTAGCATCTGTTACCACCCAAGCATATAGTTTCAAAAGAAAAAGTAATAAGGCCGTTCCAGTAGCAGCGAAAGCAGCTACTCTTACCCAAAAACTGTAGTCATTTTTTTTTGATAAAGCTTCACTCATAGTCATTACTTTTCCATGATTGCTACTTAAGCGCTAATTTGTACAATATAGTAATTCGTTTGGTATAATACCTTATCATCTTCGAATTTAAGTACATTTTTATGTTAGACGTTGTTTTGTTTCAGCCACAAATCCCACCGAATACCGGTAATATTATCCGCCTCTGTGCGAATACAGGCTTTAGATTACACCTTATTGAACCCTTTGGCTTTGATCTAGACGATAAAAAGCTTCGCCGCGCGGGTTTAGATTACCATGAGTTTGCCGCCATTAAGCGCCATAAAGATTATCAAGCTTTTATCGAAAGTGAACAACCTGAACGAGTTTTAGCGGTGACCACTAAAACAACCAATTACTATGGTGATATTGCCTTTAAACCTGGGGACTATTTACTTTTTGGCTCAGAGACCAGTGGTTTGCCAGAAGAAGTAAGACAGCAAATACCCGATAAAGATAAAATTCGTATCCCTATGCTAAAAGACAGCCGGAGTATGAATTTATCGAATGCCACCGCAGTAATTATTTTTGAAGCTTGGCGACAAATGGGCTTTGAAGGCTCAGTTTAACTTCACAATAGTAAAGATAAACTGAGCCAAACAAAGTGTAAAATTATTCGACAGTACGGTCGCGAGAAAGTAAATCAGCAGCGGCTAGCTTTGCTGATTTGCCACAATAAAGTACCTGATAGACTTGCTCGACTATCGGCATTTCTACGCCCATACGTTGTGCTAACATATAAACTTCTTTGGTATTACGATAGCCCTCAACAACTTGGCCAATATCAGCCATCGCTTTTTCAACATCAACGCCGCTGCCAAGTGCTAAGCCAAATCGACGATTACGTGATTGATTATCAGTACAGGTTAAGACTAAATCACCTAATCCAGCCATCCCCATAAAAGTACTTGCCTCGGCATTAAGTGCACAGCCTAAACGTGTCATTTCAACTAAACCACGGGTAATTAACGCAGTACGAGCATTGGCACCAAAGCCAATACCGTCAGCGATGCCAGCACCAATAGCGATAACATTTTTAACCGCACCACCGAGTTGTACACCAATAAAGTCTTTATTTGCGTAGACCCGAAAGGTTTTGCCACAATGTAATAGATCAGAAATTTCAGTGACAAAATCATCATCAGTTGACGATAATGAAATAGCCGTTGGTAAGCCAGCAGCCATCTCTTTTGCAAAGGTTGGCCCAGAAAGTACGGCCAATGAAATATCATCCCCCAGAATATCACGGGCAACATCTTGCAGTAATCGACCTGTTTTATGATCTAAACCTTTAGTTGCCCAAGCTATTTTAGCCTTTGATAATAAGTAGGGTTTAATTTGGCTGAGCATTTCGCCGAAGGCATGGCTGGGGACAACCACTAAAATGTTTTCACTCGCTTGAACAGCACTTTCAAGATCGTTAGTCGTTGTTAGTGAGGGTGGAAACTCACTACCCGGTAAATATTTCTCATTCGAGTGAGATGCTTGCATTTGCGCAATGTGTTGAGGATCTCGTCCCCATAATACGGTTTTGTGACCATTTCGAGCGAGACAAATAGCAAGGGCAGAGCCATAAGACCCTGCCCCCAAAACCGTGATTTTTGCCGTTAATTTCGACATGTCATCACTTCCATTTTATTGTTACTACTAGCCGATTTTGAAGAAAAACCGTTAATTAGTGAGTTTCACTGCTCGCAGGTATCTGCTCAGTTTGTGCTTGTGCGGCACGTTGTTGAACATATGAAGCAAATAGTGCTTCAAAGTTTACTGGTGCTAAATTAATTTGTGGAAATGAACCACGACTCACTAAATTCGCCACTGACTCACGTGCATACGGAAATAATGTTGTTGGGCAGAATGCACCAATAGTATGAGCAAGTTGTGCTTCAGGTAAATTACCAATAGAAAAGATACCAGCTTGTTGGACTTCAGCTAAAAAGGCCGTTTGCCCTTCAACAGTCGCGGTAACGGTTACCGAAAGAACAACTTCATAAGTATCTTCAGCCAATTTATTTGATTTAGTATCTAAATCTAATTGAATTTCAGGCTTCCAATCTTTTTGGAAAATAGCAGGAGAATTTGGCGTTTCAAAAGAGATATCTTTTGTATAAATACGTTGAATAGCAAATTGCGGTGCGGCTTGTTCAGTAGCGGCTTCTGGCGCATCAGCGTTATTGGTGTTCTCATCAGACATAGTTTTTTCCTATTGTATTTATTATTTTATATAATGATGACTTTTAATCTCTTGCTAAAAGTTCATCTAATTTATTAGCGGCGTGAAGTGCGAATAGTTCATCGCAGCCCCCGACATAATGATCACCAATAAAGATTTGTGGCACAGTTACACCGCCACTACGCTTGATCATGGCATTGCGCAATTCTGTATTATTGTCAATTTTAATTTCATTAAAGCTTACTTGTTTCTCTTCGAGTAAAGCTTTTGCTCGCATACAGTAAAAACAAGTTACTTTAGTATAAATATCAACTGTCATATCAAACCTTTATTAGTTATTAGCTATTATTTTTTAACCAGTGGTAAACCGGCATTAACCCAAGAATTCATACCACCCTTTAACAAACTTACTTTAGTAAAGCCTGCTTTAAGTAATTGATTAGCAACCGGGGTAGCAGTAATTCCTGCGGTACATACAACTATGATGGGTTTATCTTTATAGTTTTCAAGGGTAGCAAAATCATTATTTGATACTTTCTCTTTCACTAAATTTTTTGAATCGATGATACGACTCGCTTTAAATTCTTTTTCGGTACGAATATCAACGACTACACCTTCTTCACGGTTTACTAAAAAAGTAAGTTCCTGTGTAGATATTTGCTTAATAGGAGACATTTGAATACGAATAGTCGTCACAATAATAAGAACGACAATAGCTGCCCAAGCAGCGCTTAGCACTGGATGATTACCAGCAAAAATAATTAATTGATCCATAAAAATAATAAATATTGGTTGAATAAAAAGTTAACGATAGTATACAGAATTACCAAGCAAACCCAAAAAGAACTTTACGTGATAAGTGATTAAATCAATGAAAAGGTTTTTTTTGTTGATACAACCGACCGATAACGAATAAAAGCACACAATCCATTTGAAATGTTTTGTCTAATACCACACAAGCAATTCTTGATTTGCCTTGGTATACTGGTGAATAATTAGCTAATTTCACCGTTATGGAAACTAAAATGCCAAATAAAAAACCTACCGTATTACTGATTTTAGATGGTTGGGGATACCGAGAATCTACAGAATCTAATGCTATTTTTCATGCAAGAACGCCGGTACTCGACGATTTAAATGCTCGCTATCCACATATGTTAATTGGCACCTCAGGCATGGCAGTAGGTTTACCTGACGGACAAATGGGCAACTCAGAAGTGGGTCACGTTAATTTAGGCGCTGGTCGTATTGTTTATCAAGACTTCACTCGTATTACCAAATCGATAAAAGATAAAGAATTTAACAGCAACAAAGCACTTAATGATGCGGTTGATAAAGCCGTTAAAAATGATAAAGCCGTACATATTTTTGGTTTATTATCACCAGGTGGCGTTCATAGCCATGAAGATCATATTTTTTCAATGCTCGAACTGGCTAAAGAAAAAGGTACCCGTAAAATTTACTTACACGCTTTTCTAGACGGTCGTGATACACCACCACGTAGCGCAGAAGCGTCATTAATTAAAGCACAAGAAAAATTCAAACAGCTAGGCTGTGGCCAGATAGCTTCGGTAATTGGTCGTTATTATGCCATGGACCGTGACCAACGTTGGGATCGTGTCGAATTAGCCTACAACTTAATGGTTAGTGGTGAAGCGCAGTATAAATATTCAAGCGCAACTGAGGCATTAGCCGCCGCTTATGCCCGTGATGAAAATGACGAGTTTGTTGCTGCTTCCACGATTGTAGACGAGAACAACCAAGCCATAGAAATTGATGATGGTGACTCCTTAATTTTTATGAATTTTAGAGCTGACCGTGCCCGTCAATTTACTCGCTGCTTTACTGAACAAGACTTTTCTGGCTTTAAGCGTAAGAAGTGTCCTGCTATTGCTGACTTTGTCATGCTCACCGAATATGCCGGTGACATAAAAGCCAATATCGCTTTTCCTAAAGTAGCACTTGAGAACGTACTGGGTGAATGGTTAGAGAAAAACAACAAAACGCAATTACGTATTTCAGAAACAGAAAAATATGCGCACGTTACCTTCTTCTTCAGCGGTGGTAAAGAAAGTGAATTTGTTGGCGAACAGCGTATTTTAGTACCTTCTCCACAAGTTGCCACCTACGACTTGCAGCCAGAAATGAATTCAGCGTTACTCACTGATAAATTAGTCGCCGCCATTGAAAGCGGTGAACACGACTTTATCGTTTGTAATTATCCAAATGGTGATATGGTGGGTCATACTGGAAAGTTTGATGCTGCCGTAGCTGCTTGTGAAGCGGTTGATAGCAGTATTGGCCGTGTTGTTGCCGCCTTAGAAAAAGTGGGTGGAGAGTGTTTAATTACCGCTGACCATGGCAATGCTGAGCAAATGGTTGATAACAATTCAGGGCAAGCACACACAGCGCATACCTGTGAACCTGTGCCGCTAATTTATATTGGCCGACCTGCTCAACCAGCAGAAAATGGCGCGTTGAGTGATATTGCGCCAACAATATTACAGCTGATGGATATAGAGCAACCCAAGCAAATGACCGGTCATTCGTTAATGAAGTTTATTTAAGAAAATTATTATTAAAATGAAATTTACCGTGAAAAAAATATCTTTATTTGCATCAATATTCAGCCTTAGCTGCGTATTGATGTCGGTGAACGCCACTGAACAGACGTCGAATAATGGTGATACGACCAATAAAACCAATCAAGCATTGTCGAAAGTTCAGCAGCAAATAGTTGAGCAAGAAAAATCGATTAAACAAACGAGTAATAAACGCTCATCTTTAGAAAATCAATTAAGAAATGACGATATTTCAATCGCTAAAATAGTAAAGGCGATGATTAAAACCCAAGATGATTTTGAAGATACTCAGCAAACATTAAAAGAACTCGCGCAAGAAAAAATAACCTTAACGCACAAGAAACAGCAACAAGAAAAAGTGTTAGCCCAACAATTAAGAGCCGCTTATACATCGGGACATCACGACTATATTAAATTATTACTTAACCAGCAAAGCCCTGCTAGCGTAGAGCGTACCGTTACCTATTATAAATATTTGAACGATGCTCGCATCAAAGAAATTGACCAATTTCAGATTGTCTTAAGTGATTTGCTCGCCGTAACGACACAACACCAAGAGCAAGCCAAAAAGTTAAACACTATAAAACAACAACAAGCCGAACAGAAAATCGTATTTCAAAACACTAAGCAAGAACGAAAGAATACTATTCGCGCATTAAATAAAGAGCTGCTTGGTAGCAAACAGCTGTTAGCTCAATTAGTGGCAGAAGAACAAAATTTAGTGGTGGCATTACAACGAATCGCAGCATTAGCAAAACAAAGTACAGAATTAGTTGGCCTAAAAAAACTTAAAAGAAAACTTTCTTGGCCGGTTAAAGGCAAAATTAGCCACAGTTTTGGCTCTCGCAAACAAGGCTACTTAAAATGGAAAGGTATTTTGTTAGCCGCTCCTGTTGGTAAACAAGTTAAAGCCATTCATAACGGCACGATATTATTTTCAGATTGGTTAAAAGGTTATGGTTTAGTCACCGTGTTAGATCATGGCGCCGGCTATATGAGCCTATATGGCTATAACCAAGCGTTATTAAAATCGGTAGGTGACCGCGTAGAAACCGGTGAACCGATAGCACTTGTTGGACAAAGTGGTGGGCAGAGTCAATCTGGATTATATTTCGAAATACGCAGCGATGGTCAGGCAGTAAACCCTAAAGCTTGGTTTAAATAAAGTGAAAATATAGCGCCTATTGAGTCTTATTATTTCTGCTAATAAAAACAGTCAATCTGCTGTAATTATTTCGAAATACGCAGCGATGGTCAGGCAGTTAACCCTAAAGCTTGGTTTAAATAAAGTAAAAATATATATTGCCTACTGAGGCTTATTTTTTCTAATAAATAAAAACAGTCAATCCGCTGTAATTATTTCGAAATACACAGCGATGCGTCAGGCAGTAACCCCTACAGTGTGGTTTAAATGAAGATAAAAAGTTAACTTCTCCTCGATTTTAACTTTTTCTACTGATAATCTTGGTCAATAATGATGTATTCCAAATTAAGAGTTCTTTTGCCTTTATTCCCACAACTAATTATTTTATTGACGTTACTAAGTATAACGCCTTTAGCAACCGCTAAAAACGCACAAGTTGCCATTATTATTGACGATATTGGTTACCGAAAAAGTGATGCTGCCGTGCTTACCTTACCCGGCGCAATAACCTTCGCTATTCTCCCCCATACGCCTTATGGTAAAAGACTGGCTTTAGAAGGCTATCATAAAAATAACGAAATTATTTTGCATATCCCAATGGAAGCAGAAAATGGTAAAAAGCTAGGGCCTGGCGCACTAACCGTCAAAATGAATGAAGAGTCAATCCGCGATCAGTTAGCACTTGCTTTCGCTGAGATACCTTTTGCTATTGGCATCAACAACCACATGGGGAGTAAACTAACCAAACTTTATAATCCAATGATGTGGACCATGCGTTTTTTAAAAGAGCGAGATTTAATTTTTATCGACAGTGTTACTACCAACAAAACCAAAGCAGAACATATTGCCCTTCAGGTAGGCGTTCCAACAACCCACCGACAAATATTTTTAGATAACGAATTAACCACTGACTATATTGATCAACAATTTATGCAGCTTATTGAGCACGCCCAGCAATATAAATCAGTGGTGGCTATTGCGCACCCTCACCCTGAAACGATCGCTGCACTCAATCGTTTAATACCGTTACTTGCAGCCCTTGATATTGACTTAGTGCCCGTTTCATCCTTAATAGACTCACCCAAAATCCTGCAAGACCTTACTGTCATAACTGAAGACTAAAAATTACTAATTAGTACCGAGATAATCAATGTTATCTTTTTTTAGTAAGGCTAATAAATATTTAACCGGAATCGCGTATGTTATGCCACTAGGATTAGTAATAACCGCTTCCTTTGACTCCTGCACAAACACCTTATTAATAATACCAATCACTTCTCCTGAATCAACATCATATAAAGCACTGCCACTATTGCCAGGGTAAGCGGTAGCATCAAGTTGATAAACTAAATAAGGATTACGTAACATTTTCAACATTTTAATACTAATTTGTTGAGCATTATCCACCGGGATTATCGTTGGCGTAATACTGGCAATAATACCGCGGTGGGTCACAGGGTATAGGCCTAAAACAGCGCCAATAGGAAAGCCCGTAAAAGCAACATAGCTGCCCTCTCGACTAAACGCTTTACTTGCAAGTTGCATCGCGGGCAGTGGCGCGCCATGGATTTTTAGTACGGCGATATCGTGCAACTGCGAACTAGCAACAATATCAGCGGTTCGCACTTTCGCCGCTTTCCCAGAGCCAGTAAACACCGCCATCTGTTGAAGAATATTTGCATCAAGTTCTTTGGGTAAAACGTGAAAATTAGTGACCACATAGCGGCCATTACCGATAACAAAGCCACTGCCGTTCAAACTATTTTGCTGGCGACCCGATGGCGTATGAACACCAATACCCACTACTGACGGTTTTATTTTTTCAACGGTATCCGCTAAATCGGCTAGTACTGAGCTGGTATAAAAAATTAAATAAACACTTAATATTATTTTCAAATAACGCATCTTAAACCCTCCATTCATTATAAATATTATTTATCGTCAATAAGTTTACTGCGTTTTACTCGCAAAAACAGCTATGATTACTCATAATTAAAATAATCATAACAATATGTTATATCCCTGTAGGCAGCTATTTCTTAAGGTCGTTAAACAATATGACAAAAAAAACGGTAGTTCCTATCTTCGCTGGCGGCGGCACGCGACTGCCTGCACACGTTGGTATCTTACATGCGTTACAAGCTTATGACATCGACTTCAATCACTTAGTAGGAGTTTCGGGTGGCAGTATTGTTAGCAGCTTATTTGCAGCTGGCTTAAGCCCTGCTGAAATTAAAGATATCGCGTTAAATACTAATTATAACAAGTTCCGAGAATTTTCATTATTAAAATTAATTCGCAACGGTGGTTTAAGTTCAGGTGACCGTTTTGAACAATGGATGGATGGCCTACTCGGTGGAAAAACATTTGCCGAGCTCGATTATAACTTACATATTGTTGCCACAGATGTCGCTAAAGGTACCCCCGTTATATTCAACAAAGAGCTCACCCCTGATGTAAAAGTATCGCTGGCGGTACGATTCTCGATGTCCATTCCCTTAATATTTAGTTTCAAGACTTTTGGCGAACAGGTCATGGTTGACGGCAGTATTTTATCTGAAGACGCCCTCCATCGAGACTGGGCAAAAGACGGTACACCGGTACTATGTTTTCGCCTTAAAGGTGAGCATGAAAATAATGAAGTTAATATAAAAGGTTTTTTCCCAATTTATATGTACGTGACCCTGCTTATTCGTACCTTTATGACCACGATCTCGCGCGAATATATTAATGAAGCCTTCTGGCACAATACCGTAGTAGTTAATATTGGCAATTACTCTGCCGTAGACTTTTCCATGACGACAGAGCAAAAACAAAGCTTATTTGATATTGGCTTTAAAACAGCAGAGGAAATATTACCGATAAAACTGGGAAAAAAATAAAATTTTTAACAGTTAATAGTAATATTTCTCAGATATTAGGTTATATTAATAGTATGTCTCGTGACGTAATGACTTCTATCACGAAATAACATGAAGACAAATGGATGAGAAAATGAGTCTAAGCAAATTAATATTAAATTCCCCTATCATTGGCGATGTCGCAAAAAAAGTGGCGTCGTTTAAGGTCAATCATGATGCCGGAAATATTGCTGAGCATTTTACCAAGTTTCTCAAGCCACAATACGCCTCTACTAATAGCCTACGTAACGAAGTATTTAAAATTCGTCACAATGTTTATTGTGACGAATTAGCCTTCGAAAACCAAAAAGACGATGGCATGGAAATGGATGATTTTGATTCTCACTCTATTTTTGCTCTAATTCAGCACAAACCAACCAATAATTACACCAGTTGCGTACGTATAGTTCGCTCAAGCAATGAAGATGAATTGTTACCGATTGAAAAATTTTGTTATGGCGCGATTCAAAACAAAGACTACGATCCTAAAAGATTCAAACGTGAAGAAATTGGTGAGATTTCTCGCTTGGCCGTAAAAGCTGACTTCAGACGTCGTAAATCAGATCGTTTTAAGGGTTCTGCCATTGGTGCCATTAGTGAAAGTTCATATTCTGAATCAGAACTGCGATGTTTTCCATTTATTGCGATTGGTTTATATATGGTTGCTGGCACTTTAGCTATCGATACTGGTATAAAACATGCCTATGTAATGATGGAGCCACGTTTAGCCCGTAGTATGAAGTTTGTTGGCATTAAATTTGTACAAATTGGTGAGCCCATTGAATATCATGGCTTACGTGCTCCCTATTATATTAATGCTGAAATATTTTTAGAAAACCTAACAAGTGGCTTTAAGAGCTTGTATAAAGAAATACAAAAAGATATCCGTAGCCAGTTTTAATTAACTATTTCGAATATTCACTGGTCATAATATCATCATAGAAAATACTGATAACAGTAGCGAAAATAAAATGTACTTCTTCTCTTTTCGCTACTAATACAACAAACCTTCAACTATTCAGACAATTTCCTTTTTTTCTCTATTTGCTCCGCTGATACCACCGTTATTACGCTTAATATACGTTGGGCTTCTACTCTATTATTATTTACTAATAACGTTTTTACGTAGTTTAAAGCAATATCAGTATCTTTCCCTTTAGACAAATCATAAGCTGCTTTTGCTTTTGCTAATGCTTCTACTTTATTATCTAACTTTAATAAGACCTGAGCGTAAGTATCAACGACATTCGGTATTGTAGAATTAATAGCATAGGCTTGTTTCGAATATTTCAGGGCCTGTAAATATTTTTTGTCTTCCATATACAGCCATGATAAATTATTTAAGGCCACAATATTGTTCGGGCTAGCTTTAATAAGTCGTTCATATTCAATAATAGCTTTATCTTTATGTTCAGCTAAATACATATTTGCTAAACTCAGGCTAACGCGATGATCAATTTTATTTTCTATGTTTTCCTTATCAGAAAACTGCTCTAACAGCTCAATAGCTTGCGATTTTTGATTATTTCCTTCCAAAGCAAAAGCTAAAAACGACGCATTATTACTAGTAGCTCTGGCCTTATACTGCTGCTGAAGTTTAGGTATTGCATCAATAAAATTTCTTTCCAGTAAGAAAATCCTACCTTCTATTCCTGCTTTTAAATCTTCATTAACATCAAATTGGTCTAATGACTTAAACAAATCTTTCGCATCCGCTATGCCACCACTGTCTAATAAAACCTGCATTTTCACCAAATTAATCATTAGATTGTTAGGATGCTTTTTAGAGGCTTCATCTAATACACCCAATGCTCTGTCAGGAGATTTTTTACTCGTCCAATAATTTGCTAATAAAAAGGCAGGTTCAATATGATAAGGATTATTCTTAAACCACTTATCTAAGATTGAATAGACATCTTTAGCATCTGGCTGTTTAGCATTAGCCATAAGTACTAACTGCCAATAACGTTTTGGCGTTCTTCCACTTAATTGGTAACCATTCAACATCGTACTAGCTTGCCTAAATTGATCTAACTGTATAAGAACTTCGGCTAATAGCATTCCATGTTTGACATTATCGGCATTACTTTTTTGAGCCTGAGCAATCACCTCTAAGCCTTCTTCATTTTTGTGAAACTCAAAGTATAGGCGAAGAACTTCAACATTATTCGGATATGCTTTAAGTGCCTGCTCTGTCAATAACGTAGCTTGTTTGGTATCTTTTTGATAAGCAACCAACTTTACAATTTCTGTTAATGCATACACATTATTAGGCTCTAATGCTAGACTTTTCTCTAATGCAGCCTTTCCTTCCTCAAATTTATTGTTTTTGAATAAAATTGTCGCCTGTAGATTATGTCCCCCTGCTTTATTTGGGTATAACTCCAACCACTTGTCTGCAATTTTAGTTGCTCTAGCCAAGTTTCCAGACTGAATTGAAGCAAAGGCCAGTGCAAGCTCTGCTGAAATCAATTCAGGGTCTTGCTGTAAAGCTAATTCTAATTTTTCAATGCCAGAAGGGTCGTTCATCATCAGTTTCAAAATACCCGCTCTTGCAACTTCTTTAGCCGTCATATTCTCTGCACTAGAGGCATAATTAGCCATTTCTTGTGCTTTTTCGTAAGCCCCTACTTCTAGTAACCCATAACTTAATGTAGATAAAAACTGTGCGTTTTCTTTATTATTTGAGTCGTAACCATTTAGTGTTTCGCTAATATCATCAATCAAACCTAACTGTAATTGACTTAACGCAAGCATTCTTTTGACCGGGTGTTCTGCGGGTAAATATGAAGTCAAATCTTTCAGATGAAGATGGCTTTGCTCATAGTTTTGCAAATAAAAAGCACTTGCCCCGGCAACTAATTTCAAGCTAAAAGAATTAAACCCTGAACTTAACGATTGATTAGCAAGAACGTTTGCCGTTTTGTAGTCTTTATTTTCAAAGCGTGCTATCGCCTTAATATATTGTAAAAAAGGTTGAGTCGGAATTCTTGCTAAAATAACATCGGCAATAGCTTCAGCCTCATCATACTGGCCATTTTTGATTAACGAATCAGCGATAAAAAATTGCACTTTACCTGAATTTGGTTGCATTTTTTGATATTGCTTAAAGCTAACAACAGCTAAAGCATAGTTTTTTTCAACCGTCGCAATCTGACCTTGCAACATAAGTGCATCAGCATTGTTTGGCATTGTCGTTAAAATTTGCTTCACAAGTGAACTTGCATGATCAATATTTTGTGTTGAAAAGGCTAAATAGGCATTCGCTAACAGGCTGTAGCCATCGGATCCAAATAGAGAAAGTGCTTCATCAACTATTGCCTGTGCAAGATCATTTTTTCCAGATCTCAATGCTGCTAAAGTTTTATAGGCGAGGTATTGAGTATTTGGTATTGATAAAGACTTTTCGTGTATTTCAAGCGCTAAAACATCATCATCAGATTCTGTCAATATATAGGCACGAGCTAATAAAGGTAGCACTTTATCAAGGTCATATTTTAATGTATTAGCACGCTCTAACTCTTTTACTGCATTTTCAGCATCTCCTGCGCCAAGATATAACTGGCCTAATAAGAATCTAGCATATGCATTTTTACCATCAACTTTAAGGGCATTTTTTAATGAAATAATTGCGGCGTTGTTTTTCTCTGCTAAAATTGAACTCTCTGCTTTAGCGATATATGTTTGTGCCGACTCATTGTCAGAACATGCAGATAAAACCAAAACAACACTTATACACATTATCGACTTTAAAAATCTCATTAAACTTCCTGTATCTTTTGTTGGATTAAATACTTACATATAATAGTAAAGCATTAAGTCATCTTATTATATGAAATATAAATCATCACAACATATACAAAGTATAATAAGGTTGGACATTTGTAACATGACTTACTGGGTACAATTTAATTTCTTCGGCTATTCACATAATTACAAATTTTAAAGGTATATAGAATGTTTAACTATGAAAAAGCTTTTTCTAGAAACATTGGTTGGGTTACTGAAGATGAGCAACAAATTCTTCGTGGGAAAAACGTAGCTATAGCTGGCGCTGGTGGCGTAGGCGGAGTACATCTTCTGACTTTAGCCAGACTGGGTGTTGGAAATTTTCACATTTCTGATTTCGATGATTTTGAAGTACATAATTTTAATCGTCAATCGGGCGCTTTCATGTCAACTTTAGGAGAACAAAAAGTTGATGTAATGGAACGAATGACCCTCGACATCAACCCTGAAGCACAGATAAAGTCTTTTCCGGAAGGTGTTTTTGAGCATAATGTAGATGAATTTCTAGAAGGTATTGATTTATATGTTGATGCATTAGATTTTTTTGCCTTAGAAGCTCGAAAAACAGTGTTTAAAAAATGTTATGAAAAAAACATCCCCGTAATTACAGCTGCGCCTCTTGGAATGGGAGCTGCTTTCTTATGCTTTCTGCCTGGAAAAATGACTTATGAAGAGTATTTTCGTTTTGAAGACAAACAAACTGAAGACGATCAACTCATTCAATTTTTAATCGGTTTATCTCCCGCCATGTTACAGCGCTCATACCTAGTAGATGAAAGCCGAGTTAGTTTTAAAGAAAAACGCGGCCCTTCTACACCTATGGCAGTTAACCTTTGTGCTGGCATAGCAGAAACTTATGCACTTAAAATATTATTGGGTCGTGGAGAAATAATTGCTGCACCACACGGTCTTCATTTCGATGCTTATCGCAATAAATTCAAAAAAACATGGCGACCATTTGGTAATGCAGGCTTAATACCAAGAATCATGTTTCATATTGCTAAAAGGATTGTGTGTAAGTAGACTAGAGGTAATAAAACTAAAACATTATAATCATAATTCAACCTCTATAGTCTTGGGGTGGGTATGTAAAAGGACTTCAAATGAATAACCGTTGCCGAAATATTCTCTTCCCTACACTGCTTTTAACTCTTATTTCTTGTTCATCTCCAAAAGATAACGAACAACTTTTGATCGAAGCAAAAACATTAATTTCGCAAAATGAAAAATCTGAAGCGGCTATCAATTTAAAAAACATTCTACAAAAAGAACCCGAACATAGCGAGGCTCGTTACTTACTAGGTAAAATTTACCTTAGTGCCGACAATTATTTGAGTGCAGAAAAGGAGTTTAAGCGAGCTATAGCTAACAATCCTCAAAATTATCAGGCAATTTTAATGTTGGCAAAAACGCAACTCTCATTAAGTCAATTTGACAATGTTATTAATACATTGAACCTTATAGATTTCAAAAACCTTGAAGATCAAATTTATTCACTATTACTTACATCACAAGCTTACTTAAGTACTGACAAAATAGACTTAGCAAAAGAGAATATTAATAAGGCGAATAATCTTAACAGTGACTCTCTACAAAGTATTTTGGGGAACGCATTAATTGCTGCCTATGAAAATAACACTGATGAAGCCTTGTCGCTTTTAAAGCATTTACTTGAGAAAGATAGTACATTTCAAGAAGCCTTATTATTGAAAGGTAGTATTCTCAGTAATAACGAACAATACCAAGAAGCTGCGGAAGCCTACTCAGCTTACTATAAATTGAAGCCAGCAAACTTTGGTATTAGGACACTTGTCGCTCATAACTATATTAAAGCAGGTAACTTCGACGCAGCAAAACCACATATAGAAGCGCTTCTTCAGATTAATGATAACCATCCAACAATCAATCTATTAGCTGCACAAGTAAAATATTCAGATGAAGATTACCAAGCAGCAAAAGAGCTAGCAGATAAAGTCGTTAATAGTACCAATAATGCACTTGCTCAGATGATTTCAGGACTAAGTAGTTATCAATTAAAAAGCTATAATCAGGCTTATTATCAACTTAATGCCATTGCCGACTTATTACCTAAAGACCATAGAGTACATAAAGTTCTTGCGTTATTACAAGTGAAATTAGGCTACACCGAAGAGCTTAATGAAACACTAGCCCAATTCTCAAACTTAACGGCTGACGACGCTTCACTTTATGTCAATATAGGCAGAGAGTTAGCTAATAAGGGTGACAAGAAAGCGGCACAAGAAATGTTCAGTATGGCTAATAATTTGGCTCCTGATAATGCGACTATAAAAGCTCAACTTGGTATAATAAAGCTACTTAATACAGATAAATCTGGCTTAGATGAACTAAAAAAGGCGATTAAATTAGACCCTGATTTTAAAGCAGCAAATATTGCTTTAGCAATGAATTACCTGAAAGATAATAAAATATTAGAAGCAGAAAAAATTGCCGACAAATGGCTAAAAACAAACCCTAGTAACACTGCCGCAATAATCCTTCGTGGAAATATTGCAATGAAGTCAGGGAATATTAGTGATGCTAAAAAATACTTTAATCAGGCCCTTACAATTAAACCTGAGAGCATAATTTCATTCTTTAATTTGGCAGTAATCACTGCTGACGAAAAAAAATATAGTGAATCAAATGCCTACTTAGATAAGCTATTTTCGATTGATTTAGAATACCCATACGCTTACCGCTTAGCGATAAGCAACTCATTGAAAGAAAATACACCTCAGTTTTTAGAAGCAAAAATATTAAAATTCATAAAAGAGTCGCCTAACGCTATATGGCCTAAAGTGATAATGTCTAGACGTTTAATCATTAAAAAAGACTACCCACAAGCTATATCGATTTTAGAAACATTAACCGATTACAACGTGTTACCTAATTTCTATTTTTTAGCTCTCTCTAATGCTTTACTAGCTAATAATAATGATGAAAAATTAGCTGATATGTATAAAAAATGGCAAAATGCGCAGCCAAACAATTCAGCTGCTTTTTTGAGTTATATAGATATATTAGATCAAAAGAAACAATACAAACTCGCATTATATGTAACAAAGGAAGCATTATCACAAGAGAAATTACATAATCATTTTCAACTACAAGTACTAGAAGGCTATTATCTGTTAGCGACGAATCAAATTGAAACTGCTAATAAAAAAATTACACGCTTATCAACAATTGAGCCAAACCATGCCTTTCTATTAAGAGTTCAAGGACAGCTTGCGCTAGCACAGTCGAACTTCCCTCGTGCTATAGATTACTTATCTCGCTCTTTAAAGTTAAACAAAAGAACATCTACAGGACTTTTTTTAGCAACGGCATATAGGGATAATGGACAGGTGGATGAAGCGATAAATTTTCTTGAAACTGAATTAAAAATAGCACCAAACACACCTTTATTCAGTAGATTACTTGCTGAATTGTATGTAAAGAATTCTCCCGTGGATGCGATAAATAGCTATAAAAAGATGATAGAAAAAAATCCTAATGATGTTGTCGCCCTAAATAATATTGCTTGGACATATTTAGAGCAAAACAGTTTAGAACAAGCATATTATTTTTCTGCAAAAGCTATAGAATTAGCGCCTAACCACCCACAAATACTTGATACTTACGGTATAATTTTGACTAAAACCAACCGATTACCGAAAGCACTTAAAGTACTCACCCTTGCATATGAGTTATCACCTAGTAACACCGAAATCATCGTTCACTTAGCTGATGCTTATAAGGCAGACAATCAACTCGATAAAGCAAAAGAGTTATTAAAAGAAAATAACTTGGACGTAAAAGAGTAGTGATATAAACTAATCTAACGAAAGGTGCTCAATTGGGCGCCTTTATTTCTAATTACAATTTGTTTAAAAGGCTAGCTGTGTTCTATATTAAACAATATTTTCCTCTCGTTATTCTCACTCTAATTTACTTATTTATTGCTCTTACGCAGCTACCTATTATTGAGAATATTTGGATATATAGCTTCGATGATGGAACATATTCTCACGCATACCTTATTCCAATAATTAGCATCTATTTATACTGGATATTATTTAACGAGGGGAAGCTGCAGTTCAGCAATAAGTTAAATCCACTATGCATTGTCATTACCATTGTTTGCGCTTATGCATTATCCACTTTTAGTTTAGCGCAATTTCCATTTGGCTATAGAACCACATTAGTACTCTTTCTTACTTCTATAATTGCTATTATCTTTAAACCAACGCTTAAAGTGCTTTTCCCTTCATTATTTTTAATATTTCTTATTCCCGTATGGGGAGCTTTAACATCTACTCTGCAAAATATTTCGACAGATGCGGTTACTATTATTATGGGCTATACCGGCATTCCCACTTATGTTGAAGGTAATATTATAACTATCCCTCCCGGTGTATTTGAAATAGCAGGAGGCTGTAGTGGTTTACGGTATTTATTGGTTTCACTTGCCATATCAAGTTTATTTATTTTTCTTAATATAAAAAAGGCATCGCATGGTGCATTATTTTTATGCATTGCTGTTCTAGGGGCATTGCTAACAAACTGGATAAGAATCACAGGCCTTATAGTTATCGGTAATTATACCAACATGGAAAGTAGCTTAATGGCAGACCATAATTCTTTTGGCTGGTATTTATATATACCATTTATGGTTTCGCTATTTTATTTTGGTCAGAGATTCGTCACGGTTGGTGAAACTAACGCTAAGAAACAGAACCCGCAAAGCGATCGAGTAAATACAACAGCAATAATTTTCTCTGCATTGCTTGTACTAGTAATTTCCGATTTTGTAAAAAAAGCTATTCCAAGTGTGGCTTTTTCAAAAAACAATATCTGTCACGAAATCACTACTTCTATACCTCTTCCCCAATTACATAATCAGTATCAAGTTTGTCAAAACAAAATAAATGACCAAGAATTCATCATCACATATAGCTTCGATTCAAAAGGGCTCGAAAACTCAGTTGATTTTTATTTAAATGAGTTTATTCCAGAAAATTGGCAAGTACTCAAGAGCAATGAAACTGTAAACTGGAATTATATGCAAGTTATCAAAAATGGTAGCAGCTATGATATCGCTTATAAGTTTCAAGCCCACATGTTCGAAACAGTAAGTTTAACTAAATTGAAGAAAGTAAAACTAGTGAATGCACTGCTGGGAAAAAGCGGAACTAAATTAATATGGAAAATTCAACAAATAAATTAAATACGATTTTAAACTCTTATGTGTTGCAAATAAGGTGTCAGTATATTTTACAACTAAGATTATTTCTGTTATTCGAAAAAAATTAAGTTACTGTTAAGAAAGAAGTTTAAAGTATTGGCATGGACAGTGCATTTCATGGTCAGACAACGAATTTAATCAATTTTAATAAACAGCACAAGGATATAGCATGAATACGAAACTTAAAGTCTGCGCAACTATACTAGCAGCAACATTAGCAAACGCAGCAAACGCTGGTGTAGTTACAGAATGGACTTATAACAACCAAGCAGGTTTCGCTACTTGGACTAGTGAAGGTGCTACAACAACTACTGCTGATGATGTTGTTGCTTCAGGTAACTCTTCAACTGGTGATAATAGTGCATTAACTGTAAATGGTGATAACATTTTAGATACGAACGGCAATATCATCGTTGATGGTACTGACAATGCATTGCACACAACCTTAACTTGGGGTACTCCTGCAGCAGGCGCGAATAGTGGCGACCCTCAGAGTAGCTTATACATTGATAGCCCTATTGAAGGCAGTATTTCAACTAATGATTTGAACTGGGCTCAAGGTACTTCGATGACTCATGAAAACTGGGTTATTACGGGTGATTCTTTAGTTTCTGGTAGCTTATTTGATGGTTTAACATTAACACCAACATCATGGGTTGCACTGCCTGGCGAAAGCGACCCTACAGCTGATGCACCTTACTTTGCTCCTCAACTTCAATTTGCAATGACATTTACAGAAACACCAAATAAAGGTGTAGATGTTAATGGCCTTTGTCCTAACGGTGTGGAAAATTACGTTGACGATAACGCTAACGGTTGTGGTGATATATTCGCACTAACTATCCCCACAATAGCTCAAGATTTCGTAACATTTGGTGATAACTTTTTAGAATTTACCGTTCCATTTGTACTTTTAACAGCAACAGGCCAACCAATTCCAGGTTGGAGCGACACTTTATACTACGTAACAACTCGTTTATCTGGTCTAACAACATTAGCACCTGAACAATGTGGTATTAATGGTGCTGACTTATGTGCTGGTTTCGTAACTAAAGAACAACAATCAAACGAACTTATTGCACAATTTAAAGTACGTACAGTTCCAGAGCCAACAGCTATCGCATTATTTGGTTTAGGTCTAATTGCTACAGGCTTTGCTGGTAGAAGAAAACGTAACGTATAATTGCAAAAGTAATATTATAAAAACTGGCTTTTAATAAGTCGGTTTTTTTTTCATTAAATTATGATAAAAATCTTAAACTTAGTTATATTTCACCGTCGAATCATTAATTTTTCCCCATAATTAAAAATATTTAACTACAATTAATCAAACTAAAACATTTTTCTTATTGGATTTTTGTTAATTTTCAATAAAGGTTTGCGTTAAGGATATAGCTATGATTTCAATAAAACTAAACTTCAGTATACCCATTCTACTTTTCACTTCTTTTTTTACATTCGCAGACACCTATAAGGTTGGGCCTAACCAACCATATGAAAATTTAAATACAGTCCCATGGTTAGAACTTATAGCTGGCGACACCGTATTAATTCATTATCGAGAAGAACCTTACAGAACAAAAATAGGTTTACGTAGCATAGGTACTAAAGACAAACCAGTCACCATATCTGGAGTCGCCAATTTTGAGGGTAAACTACCTATTATTTCGGGAGAGAATGCAACAACCCCTGATAGCCTTATCAGTTTTTTTAGTGAGCAATGGGATGAAGCAAATGGACTTATCCTAATTAAAAGAGATCGGAGCATGCGTTGGGGATTAAAACCATCCCACATCATCATCAAAAACTTAATTCTCACTGGCGCCTCAACTACGAACCAATTTACCGACCAATTTGGTCAAGAGAGAAATTATGCCCAAAGTTCTGCTGCAATATGGGCCAGTTTGGTAGACACTTTAACCGTAAAAAACTGTCAGATTATTGATAATGGTAATGGTATCTTTGTTCTCTCAAAAAATAGTGAAGAAGAGATTTCACGTGATATTATTATTGAAGGCAATACATTTTCGGATAATGGTGTAAAAAACAGTTTTAGGCAGCATAATATCTATACGCAAGCAGCAGGGATTATCATACAGTACAACAAAATAAATTCTCTTAGACCTTTATCGAAAGGTGCCGCAATTAAAGACCGTTCATCTGGCACTGTTATCCGATATAACAAAATTTTTGCAGGTGCATATGCGATTGACCTCGTCGACCCTGAAGACAGTTACAAGATACTCACCCAAGAACCTAATTTTCATGATACATGGGTTTACGGGAACACAATAATTAGTGCAGCTAATCACGAAAATAGAGTTTATGCTTCACGTTTAATTCATTATGGTGGAGATACAGGGGTTACTGATATATATCGTAAAGGCACATTACACTTTTTCCACAACACCGTTTTCTTAGATATTTATTCGACACATGATTCTTTGCCCTTAAGCTGGCGAACAAGACTATTTATCATGGACACTAATGATGAGTCAGTAGAAGCTTCAAATAATATATTTTATTCGCATGGTGACACCAATGTTAGTTGGCTATCTGGTTTTGGTCACCTCACGCTCTCTGGTACCAATTGGGTAAGTACAAATACGGCAGTCAATGCTGATAACATAGAATTTTCAGGAAGTTATACTAACAACAGTAAGATGATACTTGGTAAAACGATTGGATTTACCGACATCGACAGTTATAACTTTAAACTAAGAAATGGCTCTTCTGCACTTGACAGCGCTACCTTATCGGATAAAAACTCTAGCGATCTGCATCCTTTAACGTCCCAATATAATGAAAATACTATGACCTCTCCTAGAACAATTGAGGGAGCATATCCAGATTTAGGCGCATTTGAAGGAAAGACTATTGGTGATGGTCCTTTCGATTCGAAAGATAACATTATTATTGATCCTGAGGCTATAGATAGCTGGCCATTAGCTACTGCAGGCCCATTCATTGAAAGTGTCACTGGGATCACAAGCGTATACCCTGCTCCTCTAACAAAAGTATCATTGCTCGATAAGCTTGAAATACAATTTTCCAGTGTCACTGTATACGAATGGACAAGTGACCGTAAATTAAAGCTCTATGATAATAATGCTAACCTCCTTGCCGATATAGATTTAGAACCTGGAAGTCCAAATGAAGGAGAGCATAGTATTTCATTTTTACTCTCAGATCTTGGTATTAAAAACGTAGGTATCTATTATATAACTATTGACTCTGGCTTTGCAAAATTTCAAAGTACGCCTTGGAAAACAGCAAAAGTAAGTCATAGTCAATGGATTTTTGCAGTTGTCGATAACATTAACCAAACAGTGCCAGTTGATCCGGACAACTCTGCAACTTGGCCAATAGCATATAAAGGGCCCCTTACGGAGCCTGTTGCAGGTATTACAGAAATATACCCCGCCCCTATCACAAAGGTACTAAAAACTGATAATTTAGAAATAAGCTTTTCCAGTGCGGCAACATTTGAATGGACCTCTGGTAGAAAGTTGTCAGTATACGACGAGTATTCTACATTGATTTCAACACTTGATTTGAAAGAAGGTGATATAAATGAAGGCAACTCTAAACTATCATATTCTTTAAATGAATTAGGTATTTCTAATACTGGGGTATATAACCTTGTTTTAGATTATGGCTTTGTTAAGCTAGCACAATTCCCTTGGAGAAATTCTCTAATTGATTATGGTCAATGGAAATTTATTGTCGTTGAGAGTTATTAAAGAATAAAATGAATAAAAAAAAGAATTTACTCGTTGTAACAAATGTTTACCCACTTCCATGGCAACCTACACGAGGGACTTATAATAAAATTCAGCTTGATTTATTAGCAAAGGACTTCAATATTAATATTGTTGTTCCTATCGCATTTCCTGAATGGATAAAAAATGATACTAAATCAACCGAAAATATTAAGTATGCTTGGCAGTTTTATATTCCTATTATAGGCTCCCCTATTAATGGGATATTACTATTTTTATCATTATGGCTAAACTCTTTTAGCTGGATCAAGCGGACATCTCCAGACCTACTATTAACATGTTGGGCATATCCCGATGGTGTAGCAGGTTATTTATTGTCGAAGCTACTCAAGATCCCTTTTTTCTTAAAAGTCCACGGCAGTGATATAAATATTCATACCAATTATGCAGCGAGGCGAAAGCAAATTTCCTGGGTAGGAAATAAAGCCCAAAAGATCATTTGTGTTAGCAGCGCACTCAGTGACAAATTAATTTCCATTGGCGTCGACAAAGATAGGCCAACAGTTATATACAATGGTGTGAATTCAGTACTCTTTAGTCCTACAAATACACCAGCAAAAGAACAAATTTTATTTGTTGGTAACATAAAAAGAAGTAAAGGAGCCTTTGAAGCATTAGCAGGCTTTCACCTGATTTTACCAAAGCATCCCTCTTATCAACTCATTTATATTGGCAACGGACCTGATTTAGCTGAATTAAAACAGGAAGCTACAAAAAAAGGTATACTGGGAAATATTCAGTTTTTGGGGGCTAAAAGCCACCAAGAAATAGCAAGTATTTTGAAAGAGTCAAAACTTTTATTATTGCCGAGTCACGCTGAAGGTGTACCAAATGTTGTTTTAGAGGCCATGAGCTGTGGCATCCCTTCTGTTGCGACTGCTGTTGGCGGGATACCAGAAATATTAGTCAATGGTGTTAATGGCTATTTAGTTAATGGTATAGACAACAAAAAAGTTGCTGATGCACTTGAATTAGCACTATCTCATGAATGGAATAAAACCGATATTATTAAGAGTGCAGAACAGTTTAATTGGGAAAAAAATGTAAATTTATTTAAAGGTGCGTTAGAAGAAGTTTGAATATTTTAGCGTTGATTTAATTAAAACTTAATCGAGAAAACTAAGTTTATATATAAAAAAAATGGAGAAAATTACATACATGAACATATTATACCATCACAGAACGCGAGGAAAAGGAGCAGAAGGCGTTCATATATTAGGTATTGTAACTGCATTACGAAAACTTGGTCATTGCGTTAATATTCTGTCATTTCCAGGCTCAGATCCTGAAAAAGACAACAATAGTTCCGAAGTTACTAAAAATCAGGCAAAAGTAGTTAAAAGCTCCCCTTTCACTTTTTTGGCCAAAATTACTAAATACTTTCCAGAATTTGTTTTTGAACTCTTTGAACTCGCTTACAATCTAATTATTTTGTTTCGCTTACCTAAATCTTTAGCGCACAAAAAAACGCAGCTCATTTATGAACGCTATTCTCTTTTTATGTTTCTTGGGATCAAAATTGCCCAACGACGTAATATTCCTTTCATTCTTGAAATTAATGATTCGGTATTAGTAGAACGGGTAAGGCCAATATTTTTACGCTCTTTAGCCAAATATATTGAAGAATGGTGTTTTACTAATGCTACCGGACTCGTATTCATTTCTACTTATTTTCAAAAACTATCTCAGACTCACTATAGTAATATAGCCCCATCAATCGTTTGCCCTAATGCCGCAGATCCTGAGTACTTTGATCCAAGTAAATATGAAAAAGAGAGTGTTAAATCTACACTTGGGTTAACTGATAAAATAGTGTGTGGTTATGTTGGTGCTTTTGTAAAATGGCACGGAATTGTTTGGTTTATCGAAGAAATCGCTCCACAACTAAAAAAAAATCCTCATTTGTCCATACTATTGGTGGGTGATGGCGTTTGTTATCCTGATATCATCGCATTAGTAGAAAAATATGACCTACAAGATCAGATAGTACTTACCGGTAAAGTAGAACATAAAGATGTTCCAAAATATGTTTCTGCAATGGATTTTGGTATTTTACCTGATTCTAATTTATATGGGTCATCGATGAAGCATTTTGAGTTTATGTCAATGGCTTGTGGTATGGTCGTGCCAGCATTTGAGCCTATGAAAGAAGTAGTCACTGATAAAGAGAATAGCTGGCTTTTTGAAATAGGCAATAAGCAACAATGTGTTGATGCTGTTTTATCACTATCTCAAGATGTAGAGCACCTAACTGCAGTAGGTATAAATGCTCGAAATTATATAATTAACGAAAGACAATGGTTACATAACGCAAAAAGTATTTTAGGCTTGGCATTTAACAATGAAAATATTTAACGATTTAAAAAGTAAACAACGCCTATTTATTGACGACGGTGCTAATATTAGTTTATTACGGGTCATTTTCACAGATGGTACTGGCGCTAATATTTTATATCGATTAACATCTTATCTCACAAAATTTAAACTATTATTTCCTTTAGTTTTGGTAATACAATGGATAAATAAGGTGCTTTATGGCTGTGTAATAGGAGCAAAAGCAGAATTTGGTGATGGCTTTGTCTTAGTTCATCCCATCGGTGTAGTGATCAACTCAAAAGTTAGAGGTGGTAAAAATGTCATTATTGAAAGTGGCGTTGTTATCGGTGATGAAAAAGGAAAATCGCCCGTATTAGGTAATAATGTTTTTATTGGGGCGGGTGCAAAAGTTATCGGAAATGTAATGATTGGCAATAATACCAAAATTGGTGCAAATGCAGTTATTGTAAAAGATGTTCCAGATGGGGCAACCGCAGTTGGTATACCCGGTAGAATATTAAATAAAGGAACTGATAAATGATAACTTTATTCTGGCTAGCATTATTTTTGATTATTTATTCGTACCTACTCTACCCTTTGCTTCTTAAGGTATTTGTTACGCCAAAAGAAATTAAAATGGAAATGCCGACAGACCTACCAAGTGTAGATGTGATTATCGCGGCTTATAATGAAGAGTCTTGCATTAAAGAACGTATAGAGAATGCATTGGCTCAAGATTACCCTGGAAAAGTTCAGGTTTTAGTAGCTTCTGATGGCAGTGAAGATAATACAGGAAAAATTATTGAGTCATTCTCAGATCCTAGGGTTATCGCTTTTAACTATGAAGTAAATCGTGGAAAAATATCAGTATTAAATGATTTAATTGCAAAATCTAAAGCGAAAATATTAGTATTTACCGATGCTAACACAGATTTTAATACTGATGCTATTTCAGTATTAGTCTCAAGCTTTAACAATAATATTGGAGCTGTATCTGGTGAGTTAATTTTAGAAACAGATGATGGCAATCAAAATTTAGATGGCTTTTATTGGAAATATGAACAATTCCTTAAAAAAGCAGAATCTCAACTTGGTTCATTATTAGGTGCCAACGGTGCAATTTACGCACTTTATAGAGATCTTTATATTCCCTTATCTACAGATACCATTGTCGATGACTTCTGCATTGTCATGAATGTTAAAAAGCAAGGCTATGATGTTGTTTACAATAATAAAGCAATTGCGAAAGAAGAAGTAGCACCGTCAATGCAAGATGAATTTGGCCGCCGTGTACGTATTGGTATCGGCAACTATAAAGCATTCTTCGCCAATCTTTGGGCACTTTCACCAATGTTAGGTATTATGAGTTGGTGCTACTGGTCACATAAAGTTTTGCGATGGTTTGCTCCTCATTTAATGCTTATTTTATTTATCGCTAATGCTAGTTTACTAGGAAACGATTTTTTTAATCTTATTTTAGCCCTGCAAATAGCTTTTTATGGTACTGGCCTTATTGGTTTGAAAAGAATTAATCAACAAAAACACGTAAATAAACCCGTTGCAATTATTAGCTTTTTTGTATCAATGAATATTGCGTTAGCCCAAGGTTTTTTACGTTTTTGTAAAGGTCATAAGAGTGGTGGTTGGAAAAGAACCGCCCGTCAAGGAGAGAATTCTTAATGTTGTACATTGTTATTGGTTTAATCATTTTATCAGCTATCGTTTTTTGGCGAGTATTGAAGTTGAAAGAAATGCATATGTGGTTTGTGCCATATATCAAACAAATTATTTCACGTCCAAAAGTTGATGGGACAACCCATGTTCTTTTCTGCTTTGTTGATCATTATGAACCGCAATGGAGAAATGACGATATTGAAGTAGAGCGAGCACGCGTAGATCGTTGGTTCAATGAATATCCTGAAATGGCTAAGCAGCATAAGGATGCTGATGGACATATGCCAAAGCATTGTTTCTTCTATCCAGAAGAGGAATATCGATATGAACATTTGGCCAAACTTTCTGACATGTGTTACCACGGTTTTGGTGAAATAGAGATTCATTTACACCATGAAGATGACACTGCTGAGAACTTTACTAAGACCATTGAGAGTTTCGCGAAAACACTAAATGAAGATCACGGAGCTTTATCGATACACCCTGATACGGGACAAATAATGTATGCATTTATCCATGGAAATTGGGCATTAGATAACTCATTACCCGGTGGTGCTCATTGCGGTATCAATAATGAACTTAGCTTATTAAAAGCAACGGGATGCTATGTTGATATGACATTGCCATCATCTCCGAGCCCAAGCCAAACAAGCAAAGTAAATGCTATTTATTATGCAACGGGTAGAGATGGCCATTGCAAAGGGCATGATACCGGTATTGATGTTAGAGTGAACCAAACACAGCAAGGTGACTTAATGATGATTCAAGGCCCAATAGGCTTGAATTTCAAATGGAGAACAGCTAAAGGTTTACCTCACATCGAAAATGCCGATGTACGTAAAAAAGTCCCACCACTTCGCTCTCGAATAGATCAATGGGTTAGTTCACACATACATGTAAAAGGACGTCCGGAGTGGGTTTTTATTAAAGTTCACACCCATGGTACTCAAGAACCTGATATGGATACACTTCTCGGTCAAGATCGTCATGATATGCATAGCTATTTAGAAACAAAATACAATGATGGCGAAAAATACTCACTGCATTATACATCTGCACGTGAGATGTATAATATAGCGAAAGCAGCAGAGGCAGGGGAAACAGGTAACCCTCACCTTTACCGTGATTTCATCCTCCCAAAACCAGCATTTAAAAAATTATCTTAAGGGTCTTATGGGGTTTCGCTTAAAAAAAGGATTAAGAAAGTTATTAGAGCTATCTGGCATTCTTCATGCTAGGTGGCGAAACCTGCCTAACGGTGTATATGTATTCAATTATCATAGAGTTGGTGATAAATACACAACCATTTTTGATAGAGCTATTTACTCATGCTCGACAAAAGCATTTAATGATCATGTTATAGCCATCAAAGATAACTTCACCATTATAAATACTAAACAATTGCATGAGCTTAGCAAAGATAATCAAGTCATATCCCAACGATATGCGATTATAACTTTTGATGATGGTTATATTGATAACTATACTGACGCATACCCAATTCTTAAAGCACATAATGTTTCAGCTACTTTCTATTTAGTCACTGACTTTATCGATTCGTGCCATATTCCTTGGTGGGACGAAATTGCATACTTGTTAAGAAACTCTGTTGGTCAATATTACCGTTTACCAAACAGTTCAAAAAAATATGACTTAAGACCTCAAGATATAGATAAAACTATTTACCGTATTATGCGCCACGCAAAAGAAAGTAATACTGTCAGTATTGATGATATTTTAGCGGATATTAAAATAAAATTCCCCCAGGCTTACCAGAAACTAACTACGCAACAGCATCAGCTTTTTATTAATTGGCAACAAGCACAAGAAATGGTGAATAATGGGATGGAAATTGGTTCTCATACGATGAATCATAAAATATTATCACAGTTAGATGACCTTAGCCAATTACACGAAATAACCCACTCTAAAAAAGTATTAGAAGAAAAATTAAAACAATCGATATACTCAATCGCTTACCCTGTAGGGCGCCAAAATTGCTATAATCAAAAGACACTCGACTATAGTAAACAAGCAGGCTACCTCATTGGATTTAACAATATTCCAGGGAGAAATATAGCTATTAATGATCCTTTCGATTTAGTTCGTTTTTGTGTTGAACAAGATGATTTAGCCATTATAAAGTTTAATAGTTGTTTTCAAAAGTGAGTTTAGATAGCCAAGCCATCATTCTTGCCGCTGGACCTAATGGTTTAGGTGCAATAAGAAGCCTTAATTTAGAAGGTATTTCACTTGATGTTATTGCAGCAA
Source organism: Colwellia sp. BRX10-4 (assembly GCF_014077465.1). NCBI lineage: Bacteria > Pseudomonadati > Pseudomonadota > Gammaproteobacteria > Alteromonadales > Colwelliaceae > Colwellia > Colwellia sp. BRX10-4. The sequence continues at coordinate 78,807 of NZ_JACGVZ010000004.1, read as the reverse complement.
CTCCTGATGACGTAGTGTTATCTTCAAGACTGCCTATACGTAAAGTTGCATTACAAAAAAACAAGAATGAACAAGAACTTTTAAGCATATTACTTAATTGGCCTAAGAGTAACCTAGTACTGATCCCAACATCAGACTGGTACGTTAACTTCCTGTCAAAAAATCAGCAGATACTTACAGAGAAATTTTCATTTGTTATTCCTAATGGTGATCTTTCTTATCAACTCATTGATAAGCAAAAAGAAGTAGAACTGGTAAAAAATCTTGTTACTTTACCAAAATCACTACTGATACTACCAGATTCTGCAGAGCAACTTTTAGCCAATATTTCGCTACCCATTATAATTAAACCCCGCTCGAATGAAATGAATTATATTGGTCAAAAAAATATACAAATATATAACGATATAGAGTTAGATAGCTTTTATCAAACGTTTGCTGACAAGCTACAATACTGCATTGCTCAAGAAATTATTGTTGGTGACGATGCTAATTTATGGGTATGCAACTGTACATTCGATTTGAAAGGAAAGTTGATTAATGCCTTTACCTTTCAGCGCTTACAACTTACCCCTCCTCATTTTGGTGTGACTAGCTATGCAATAAGTCGACCTAACCCAGAAATCATTGAACAAGTAGCAAAGCTCGGACAAGGTTTGAATTATGTAGGTCCTGCCATGGTTGAATTTAAACTTGATGACCGTGATGGACAATATAAGTATATTGAAATAAACCCAAGGTTAGGACTATGCAATTACTTTGACACTAGTTGCGGTAAAAATAATGTATATGCCAGCTTCTGTGTGGCAAAATCATTACCATTCACCGAAAAAGAACAAATAAATCAACGTATGTTTTTAAGTTTATACGAGGATTTATTTTCTCGTCATAAAGATAAGCAAGATAGTTTATCTATTTTCAAAACATACTTTAGCAACTTGCTAAAATCCCATACATTTATCTATTTTTCTTGGTGTGATCCTAAACCTGCATTTTATATGTTCACTAAACAATTCAAAGCAACGATTACCTCTCTCAAAAGAAAAATAACTTAATAATAAGCAGCATTATCATGAATGGATTTTTAATCTCAAGAACTCTTAGAGATACAAATGAAAGCAGAGGCGGCACTACAACTAATCTCTTTACCATAGGTGATTATAGTTATCGTATTTCACATAAAAATTGCCAAATCGTTCACTTAACTGACATGGTATTATTAGTTGATGGTTACTTCTTTCCTTCGACCTTGAATAAACTTAAAGAAACGATTACTTTGCAGAATTTTCATGAACTTATTCATGAGAAAGGACATTTTTGTGGTGTATTAATAACAAGTGGTGGCATGACTTTTTTTAACGATGTTTTCGGTGCCAAAACTATCTACTGGCAACAACAAGGTAATAAGTTACTGATTAGCTCTAGAGCACAATTAATGCCCATTTATGATCTAGTAATAGATCCTTTAGCAAAATTTGAAATACTACTCTATCGCTATACAACCAGCTCAAATACCTTACTTTCGGCAATATCAAAATTAAAGCCTAAGCATACAGTTAAAATAACAGGTGAAGAAATTCATCAACAACAGCAATATTGGGTCCTACCGAAACCAAAGTATTCTGCTGTTCCCCTGACAGAGAAAATAAAAAAGACTAAAATTGCATTGCAAAATAATTTGAAAGTCGCGAGTAAACACTACAAAAAAGTCGCCATTTTTTTAAGTGGCGGGGTAGATTCTTCATTATTAGCCGCCCTTAGTAAGGACATATTTGAAGAATGCTGCTTAATAACACCTGTTTTTAAAGATGAAGAAAATCCTGAATTAGCCACAGCCAAAGAATTTGCTAAAATATTAGGAATGAAACATTATCTTGTTGAAATTTCAAATGAAAGTTTACTTAATGACTTACAACAACTTATCAAGCTTAACAGAGAACCCCTTAGGCATTATAGTTCTTTAGCAATGACAGCGATGATGAGAGAAATTCCACAAGCTTACCAAGCCGTTATTTATGGTGAAGCGGCAGATACGCTGTTTGGTTCTAACGGTATTAAGCGACTTGAAACACATCTGCGTTGGAAAAAACAGTGCTCATATATCCCTATAAGCTTACTTTCTCTAGGTGAAAAGTTTCTCCCTGGTCGTGTAAAAGTACTTAAAAATTTAAAAAGTACATCCTTACAAATCTTATTTTTAAACTTATTCAGAATACATTATACCTCCACGGAACAAGAGATTATTGATAAGCTTCAAGATAATAATTGTTATACCGTAGATAGTTGGTCTTCAATCAAAAATGGTTCTTTATCTGATATTCGTTATCAAGCACAAAATTTATTTATTGATTGTGATATGCCCATACATTTTAAAGAAGCTGAATTAATTGCTGGGCTACATGATAAGCATTTTATCTCGCCTTTTTTTGATGCTGAGGTCATGGAAGTATCATCAACATTATCTAATGATGATTTCTATGGCAGTGACTACGTAAAACCTGTACTTAGAGAACTTGCCTGTGAATACTTTCCTCGTGAACTAATTTATCAAAAAAAGCATGGTTTTCCTGTTCCTTTTATTTCATGGCTCAATAATCCTTTTCGAGCAATGATCAAAGAAGCAGTTGCCGAGCAATTTCTTTTTAGTAAAGAACAAATAGGAAAGCTAACTGTTGAGCATAATTATGAAAGCTATTGGCTACTGCTTAATTGGCACTTAGCGCAAAAGAATAACAAAGATTGCTTAGAAAAAAATCAGCAAACGGCAACTAATAATATTGATCGTCATGTCATTTAAATTAGTAAGACTCAATCCATTTACGAATGCCATAGCAGTAAAGAAAGTGTGGACACTTCTTGAACAGGAAGCAGAAGTTAGCTTTTTTAATTCATGGGGCTGGATTTCTACTTGGCTCAACTGCCTACCTGACACAACTCAACTTGAATTGATTATTAACTATATTGATAATCAGCCGGTCTGTTGCTTTTTTCTTGGTGTGAAAAAAGGTGTTGAACATAAAATCTTTAACAAAAAACGTGGTTATTTCAATAATACCGGTCATGAAGAATATGATGACTTAGTCGTTGAATACAACTCTATTCTTTGCAATAAAAATATCCGTGACCGACAATTGACCTTAGCAATAAACCATCTAGAAGATATTAACGAATTTAGATTACTAATTTCGACAAACTTTAGTGCCTTTAATAGCTCTGCTTTTCTTGTGAGAACAATATCTCAACCTTCATATTGGATCAATTTAACTCAGTTCGAGCAACCAGCAAGTTACCTAGCTCATTTAAGTAAAAATAAAAGATCACAAATCAAACGTTCTTTAAAGGAATATGAAACTCAAGGGGGCGCTAGAATTCAATTTGCTAAAACCGCTGACGAAGCAAAATTAATGTTTAATAAGTTAGAGGTCCTTCACCAACAAGAATGGATAAAACGAGGGAAAGAAGGAGCTTTCGCTAAGCCATTCTTTAAAGAATTTCATCTGAGCCTCATTAAGGCTCGATTTGAAGCGGGTGAAATTCAACTCGTCAGGATATATACCGACTCGGAAGATATTGGCTACCTTTATAATTTCATATTTAATCATGAAGTATTATTTTATCAATCAGGCTTTAGTTATAAACAAAGTAATCATTGTCGTCCTGGTTTGATTTCACATTACCTCACTGTTTTATCTTGTATAACGGCCAAGTATAAAAAATATAACTTTCTCGTGGGAAGTACACTGTATAAGAAAAGCCTGTCGACTGATGCAGACCAACTTGACACAATAATTATTGCCAGAAAATCGTTTCAATCCTATATTGAGCTATTTCTTAGAAACATAAAGACAAAATTTCACCCGAGTAAAAAATAGAGATCCTATTATGAGTGATACAAACACCTTAATAACACCCGTATTTATTTTTGGTTCATATCGCAGTGGCACAACAATGCTAGCTTCACAATTAGCGGCAAATAGTAACGCAATAGCACTGCCTGAAATGCCATTCATTCAAATGTTGATTACTTCGACTGCTTCCACAATGGATGAGATTACGACGCTTTATCATAGAATGACAGCAACGTTTCACTTTCGAGCTTCGGGGATAGACATTGACTTACCTACTTTCTCGCAGCCTTTCTTAGTTAAGGCGGAGCCAGCAGAGCGTGTTTATAACTTACTTCGACACCACTTTCAGCTCAATGAAAATAAGCCAAAAACTTGGATCGAGCATACCCCACATAACCGTGAGCGAGTAGACTTGTATAAGGCGATTTTTCCACAAGCAAAATTCATCCATATAGTTAGAGACCCAAGAGCTGTTTATGCCTCAATGCATAATTTATTACGATGGAATTCACATGATCCAATAGCTTTTGCCAGCAATTGGAATATCGCAACAACGTATAGCTTTACCGCTAAAGCACGTCAATCTCATTGTAGTTACGAGCTTCGATACGAAGATTACATTCTTGATCAAGAAACTAAACTGATTGAATTATGTGGTTTTATTGGAATGACGAACGAAGAATGTATGAAAAATGGTGGTGGAATATCACTACCGCACTACACTAAAAAGCAACATAGCTTAGTGGGTAAACAAGTTGATAAAACTAGAATTAATGCTTGGCAAAGCAGTATTTCATTACGTGAAGCACAGTTAATCACATGGCGCTGTTTACCTTGGATGTTACATTATAATTACTGTAATAAAAATGAGGCTATACACCCCCCCCGCTCATTAGAGGCTTTAAAGTATAAAATAAAACAAAAATTACTTTCTCCATTATCTAAGATAAAGCGTATTAAAGATAATCTATCAACGTAAAGTATCCATTTAAGATTTATAAAACAAAATAAAATGATAGAATCTGCAAGATATAAAATTAAAAGGAACATTAATGCGAGTATTACACGTAGTCAGTAGTCTCAATGTCGGTGGGGCAGAAAGATTTGTCATTGATCTCGCATCAGAACAGCTAGCTAATCAAAAGTTATCTGTTGGGATTTTAAGCATGGGCCTGCAAGGTGAGCCTCTTGAGACAGAAATTGCGAAAGAAGAGTTCCGTCTTCATTTTGCTACAAGCATATCAAAAATAAGAGCTATTCTAAAAAACTATGATCTAGTACATGTTCATAGTAGCCATTCTTTACTAAGAATATTGTTAGCATCTTTTTTTACCCACATTAGAGTTGTTTATACACGTCATAATGAGCGTGTACACCAAAGCTTAAAATGGAAGTTTATTTATTTTCTTGCCAGATTAAAACTAGATAAAATGATTTTCGTCGCAGAAAAGGCACTAAAAAACTACTTATCTGTTTATCCGCAATTTGCGAAAAAATCAGTAACGATACTTAATGGTGTATTACCAATATCTCCGATTAAAAGCGCGAGTACAAAGCTCAGATTGAGCCATGTAGGTCGTTTCGTACCATTAAAAGCACAGCACTACCTTATAGAAGCCGTTGCAAAACTTTCTCCTGATATCCAGCAACAGCTCTCTTTATCATTCTTCGGCACAGGAGAGTTGATGGCTTATAACCAGCAACTTGCGACTGATCTGATACCAAATGTTGAGGTTACATTTCACGGTTTTGTTACCGACCGAGATATTATCTACCAGCAAACTGATGTTTTGATTGTCACGTCTGAAACAGAGGGGCTTTCTTTGGCTATATTAGAAGCACTCGCCAGTGGTACACCGACCATCGCCTCTAATGTTGGAGGTAATCCCGAACTAGTGAAGCATCGACACAATGGGTTATTATATTCTTACGCAGATGCAGCAGGCCTAGCTGAACAAATAAGTCTATTTTTAGAAGACCAGTCCCTTTTAAAAGAGTACAGCCAACGTTGTATTGATATTTATCAAGCCGGTTTCTCAATGCAGCAGTGTGCAAAGACCTATCGATCACATTATTAGCACATAACCAGAAGATTAATAACTCACAATGAAAACATCTTTACAAGCAGCAATGGCTGCCATTAATTTATACAGTGAATACTTTTTAGGCTTAATTGTATCGATGACAATTGCTCGACACTTATCGACCGAAGACTATGGTATTTACTCGAGTATTATTTGGCTTGCTGCCTTAATGACTCTAGCTATTAATGCCGGAGTATCATTAAATGTCACTAAATTTATAGCTGAATTTAAGCATAAAAATAGTGACGCATTACCTGCTGTCATTGCTTATTTCTGGCGAATTCAATATAGCAGGTTACTGATCGTTGCCCTGATTGTCTTTACTATCCTGTTTTTTGATTTGGCTGATAGTAATATTGAAAAATGGTTACTAATATTGTTGTTTTTTAGTGTCGCAATCAAAGCAGATTATATGTTTAGAGTATCAATATTTAAAGGGATAAAGCGCTTTGATATCATTGCAAAAACAAGTTTAATAGCGAACCCTTTCAACATTGTTGCCGTATTATTATGTGCTTTTATTTCTCCAAAAGTTGAAAGTTTTATTATAGTTTATTGTTCTGCTTGTATTGTTTATGGGATGAGTACTCGATTTTTCAATAAGCAATTACCCTTACAGAAATACAACAATGAGCATATTGCAGAACACAAGCAGCGCATGATGTTCCAAGTAATATCAGCAACGATTATCGTATTACTTGGTGCCTTAATTTTCAGACAAAGCCAAGTATTTGTTTTAGAAGAAAATAACTTTCTGTCTGAGGCAGGTTTTTTTAATATTGCCTTCTTACTTTCTACAGCAGCGATTACTTTAGTACCGGGAATATATCAAGAGATTTTACTCCCCAAGATTACTGAGGCAGTTCAAGACGGCAATGTAAAATCACAAGTGGCTCAAGCTGAACGATATTTACTTACTTTATCATTACTTGTAGTTGTTCCTGTAGTGCTATATGCCGATGTAATTATTGAACTTTTATTTGGTTCACGCTACTTACCTGCCGTTTTCCCTCTACAAATGATGATGATTTTCAAAACTATTATAACCTTGAATCAAGGCGCAAATTTAACCTTGATCAGTAATGACAAACAAGTAAGTATGGCAATGGTTCATGTTGCTCTATTCATTTTTGCTTGCGCTATTAGCTTTTTCATTGTTCCACAATGGGGTTTAGATGGTTCTGTTGCAATTTTTGGGCTGTTAGTGGTCATAATGCTATTTAGTTATAAGAGTCTCGCTACGAGGGTTGGCTATCAAATGATTTCTTTTATGATCGCTTCAAGATTGGTTTCTGCCGCGGCCATATCTGCGATCCCAGCAATAATCATTGATCAATACCTCGATGGAATTCTTTCAGCCATTATTGGCTCCATTGTTTTTGCACTATCTTACATCAACCTGCTATTTATTTTTAAAGGTTTTGATCAGTCTGTTCTGTATATTTTGAAAAAAATAGTTTCTACAACACCAAAGCCAATCAAAGCATATTTGTCTTGGGGTATAAAATGTTTATCCTGATCAGCAGTATATTTAAAATTTTTTTAGAAAAAAAATCATAGCCGTAATTGACATGCCACTTAGGACAAAAAACATTGTTTAAGCAATTAATTTTTATCTTAATGTTACTCTCTTATCAATCTTATTCTAGCGATATGACGAGTTCGCTTTCTCCCTCAGATGAAACCTGTAGAACTGTTGATATCGGATTCAAATGGGAAAAACGTAAACGTGCTGCTTTTGCAACTTCACTTGCACAGCAGCCAAATAGCTTAGTGCAATCAAATTGCCTGTTATTCACGGGGATCAGCCCGTTTATCACCTTAACTAATGAATCCAATATTGAAGTATCAATTGATGGCGGGGATTATCGTCCTATGCCTGCAATCATTTTCTCAGGAAATACTGTCCGCTTACGCAAAGCAGCAAGAAATCTGTTCGGTGATAATAAAATATACTCCATATATATTTTAGGTGATGGAAAAAATAATCATAATATGCAAACAGGACGTATTGAATGGACCATCCAAACTCATGGTGTCTATAGAGAGAAAAAGATATGGAATGTAGGGCCAAATGAACCCGCTAAACAACTTAAAGACATTACAAATCTTCTAGCGCCAGGTGACGAAATACACTTAATGGGTGACGCAATTTATGACCCGATAGACATACGCGGTATATCAGGAACAAGAGCTTTGCCCATAACATTAAAGGGCATCAGTAAAAATGGAAAACGACCGACGTTAAGAGGTGGCACAGAACGTTTCAACTGGACATTAGCTCTAAGAAACTCTCATTTTTGGCATATTGATAACATTATTTTGGAGCGTGGTGGTATCTGCTACCGGCATGAGTCAGCGTACATAAAGCTTTCAAAAGTTCTAATCCGTCACTGTGGTAACGGTATATTAGGCACGGATTATAACTCGGGTTCATTACATATTTCTCAACTCGAGTTAACACGTTCGGGTGGAAAACCAGAAAAGAAAAACTGGCGACACGGCATTTATATGGCAACAGATAGAGATAGGTTTCCTGAGAGTATTTTTACTATCGAAAAAAGTTTTTTACATAACAATAAAGGTAATTCAATAAAGTCGAGAGCTGAGCGCACAGAGGTTTATGGGAATTGGCTAGAAAACACGACCAATCAACAATCTATATATGCCCTTGAATTAATTGGTTATGATGGATATGAAACCCTAGAACCTATAAATCATGACGTTGTGGGTAATGTTATTGCTATTAACAGCATTAAATATGGTGTCCGTGTGGGTGGCGATGGGACAGGTTCTTCAAATGGTCCTAGCCGTTTTTCAGAGAATATTTTCTTAATGCCAAAAGACTTCAAAGGTTATATTTTTCGATTATTAGGCCATCTCCAATTCCTAGATATCACAAACAATATGTTTTTATCACAAAATCAAGGCAGTAAAAGTATAACCTTAATTAAAGATTATATCCCAAGTGCACAATGGTTTTATCAAATGCCACACATAAGGGTTTCAGGAAATACATTTACTTCCAATATTAATTTTTATCATAGCGAAGAGAGTGGAAAGGTTACCAATTATGAAGGAATCTATAAATATATTGATGTTAATAATAATGAAACATTACAGCTTGATTTTTTAACAAATGGATCTATACACAATATTATCTTTGAGAAATTAAGCCTAAAAAAAGCATACATTAATACGAAAGTTACTCATCCGAAGTTCTTTAAAAAGTTATATAACCCAAAACTTAACCAACGGCCACATGCTGGTGGTATTCCTTTTCAATAAAGCTATATTTACAATAAGAACTTTAGTGATAAGTTAATTCCAATTAATACACAAAAAGCAATAAGGCATAGCTTTTTAAAAAGTTGACCTGTAAATTTTATAGGCTTATCTATAAAAAGGTTCATTTGCTGCATAAGACCTACGGAAACAGCACAAAACATATAAAGAGGTACAAAAGTCAGCCTACTCAGAAAAACCACCCCGATTGCATACCCACATAAACTATAAAACATTACTTTGGACATCAGTAAATAGCGATTAAATTCAAATTCAGTAATACCTTTTTTTACATTCAACTTTTCTTTTGAAAATTGAAGTTCTGAAAAACTTATTTTGTGTAGTATAAAAATAATTGAAAAAAGAAAAGAGAACCAAACTAAGAACCCCGCGACACCTAACTCACTCCAACATAACACATAGGTATTATGAGCAGTTAAATGATGATTATCTAAAAACCCGCCTAATCCTGTACCAAAAAGTGGGTTACTTTTAAGCATTTGTGAACCTGCATACCATGCATCTAAACGCCCATGAGCAGATTCTTCGCTAGCACTTATTGAGCGAAAGCCACTAAAAACTAACAATAAAACTGGGATAGCGGAAATAACCAAGACATTAGCCACAATTTTCCCATAGCGTTTATAAAGGTATAAAACGATTAAGACCAAAACACCCAGTAATGTTCCTCTTGAGTTAGTTAAGTATATTCCATAGAAGATAGCGACAAGGCTCAAAACAGATATTTGTCTAACGAGCCAATTTTGTGTTTCGCGAAAGTAGAATATGAGAGGTATAGTCATTAAAAACAGTAAACCTACATCATTTGGATCACTAAAAATCCCAACAAACTTAATTCTTAAATCACCATGTTGGTCAAGTATTTCTGCACCACTCCAACCAATCCCAGAAGGTAATGTGACTTGTTGATAGCCGTTATATACTATAGCTACCGCAGCAAAAATAATTGTCGCAAAAATAAATTCTTTAGACTTTCGAGTAAAAGCTAAACCTAAAATAACAATGAAAGGCAAAGCTGTTGAAAATAACAACTTGGTTAGTGCAGCTATTGCCCCTACAAAATAAAAATTGAAAACCTCAGAAATAAATCCAATCAAACATAGCGTAAAAAGTAACATCGTATGATGATTAGTGATCACATTTTTTTTCGTAACCGCAAAAATGGCTCCTAGCATGCCAACCACCATCACAACAGGAGTCCCTTCAAGTGGGGACCACCAATCTTGAGGGCGGATGAAGACTAAAATAGTAAATAATGATGCTATTAAGGCACTCATAAATAGGCTCCTGATGTAGGTATTACATAAAATAATAAGTAATAATCAAGAGATTTCATATGAAGCCTTTTTATGACGTACGAAGTTAACAGAGGGTTAGAATGTAAAAGAAGATATAAGCCATAAGACCTTTATCTTCTTCATTTTACTTTTCTTTTAATGTCTCTTCTAGAGTAGTTACCGGTTGCCATTTCAATACATTGACTAGTTTGTCATTACTAAATTCAAGCGGTGTATACATAGTTTTAGCGCGATATGCACTAAAGATATTTGGAAAATTTCCTTTTGATGCTTTATGAATTTTTTCAGCAAACTTACAAATGGTTAAATAAAGCCAAAGTGGTAAGGTAATTTTTCTTGGTATTTTATTTTGAAACTTTTCATACAAAGCAATAAATTCTTTTTGCGTAGGTGTTTCATCAACAAGATTAAATATTTCACCATTGGCCGCATCACTAATCACCGATAGTGCTACACCTAATCCACAATTTTTCACATGTACGAAAGGAATTTTTGATTTTCCTCCAACAATAATAAAAAATGGAATTTTGGGTAATGCTAAACCTACACGTGGGGAAAGTATATTATGCTCTTTACTATAGATGACACCCGGTCGATGTATAACTAGCTCAATGCCTAAGGTTTTACAACGCTCAATACAAAGCTTTTCTTGATAGAATTTAACCCAAGAATAACTATCACGTAATTCTGGATTAGGCTCAACTGGAGTTTTTTCATCTACCGTTTGTTTTGCAGATAATAGCGATGTCCCATAAAGCGAAAATGAACTGACAAAAACAAATTTTTTCACTTGAGATGCTTCTATAGCATCAAAAAGTATTTCGGTCGCAACGACGGTTTCTGTGAACATCCCCATCGGACTACCAGATTTTGAGGCCGCTAGATGTACAACAGTATCTAAACCCACTAAAGCATCTTGAACATTTTTTTCACTATTTAAGCTACCGCGAGAGACTTCAATATCGAGTTCACTTAATCCATTAAGAGAACTACCAGGACGCACCAAACAGCGAATGTCATTAACTCCTAAGTCGACCAAAGCTTTAACAACTTCAACGCCTAAAAATCCGTTGGCTCCAGTTACTAATATACTCATGATTTTCCTCCTGGCGAGCTAATTTGTTGACAGATTTTATCAATAATATTTGAAGTCCGTTGAATTTCATTATATGGAATAGGCGCATCCGTTTTGGTCTCAATCGATTGATAAAATTCTTCTACCAGTCGTTTCATATCAGAAAAAAATGTTTCTCTGCCTAACCAAAAAGCTTTAAAATTTGTCCAGTATTGTGTCTTTAATTTTTTGGCTCTAGCTCTTATGTTTAGACTTAATCCTAAACCACCCGGAAATGTTGGTGCCGTATCTTCCATCCAAAAATGTTCTGTTAAATTTAAGTTAATTGTAGATTTAGAACCGAAATAACGTACAACAAATTGCACAGGTAAAGCGTTTGAAGTAAATAGTATGGAACAAGTGACTTTGTTTTTTCTATCAAAAATCTGCACTCTTAATTCGTCATTAACGACGCCATTATTGCTTCGATCAAAAGCAAATGAAGTGATCTCTAAATCATCACTTAAAAATGGTGTCAGCATTGCTATGGGATGAGAAATATTATTTTGAAAAAGTTGTCCTGGGAGCTTTGCAATCCAATGGTCTGGGTTTGATGTCACTAACTTCCCGAAAATACCATTCAAATTATAGCCAAAGACTGCATCCATGTGGATCATTTCACCGAAACGACTTTCCTCATTTATTGCTTTAAAAACTTCAATAGTCTCAAATGAACGTAATCTATGTGTACCGGGGCATAATTTCAGGTTGCTATCTTTTGCAACCGCAATTAACTTTTCTGACTCTTCTGCAGTTAGCGTTACAGGCTTCTCTATATAAACACTACTACCGCCTTGCAATATTTTCAAGGCAAGAAAAAAGTGTGAACCGGGAGGAGTCGTGATATGAACAACATCAGGTTTTGCAACTTCTAGCATCTCATCAATAGAAATATATGACGCGGCAATGTTATATTTATCAGCAAGCGCTTGCGCAGGAGTTTTTCTTAAATCGCACAAGCCCACAATGGTTGCGCCTTTTATTTTCTGAACTTCTTCAATGTGAGCTTCGGCTATTTGCCCTGCTCCGACAATACATACTTTCAACCTAATTCTCCAAAATATACTAATTCTGTCTTTCCAAATTTACTTTATTCTTTCTGTTTTAAAACGTTATTAATCGTGTGATTAACGACCTTTACCAAACAAAACAATTTCAACGGTTCTAATTAAAATTAATAAGTCCAACATAAAGCTACGGTGCTTAATATAATACAAGTCATATTTAAGCTTCTCTAATGAATCTTCTTCTGTTGAACCATAAGGGTACTTTAATTGTGCCCAGCCTGTTAAGCCTGGCTTAACATTATGACGTTCATTGTAGTAAGGTAGGTTTTTAATAAGTTGCTGAACAAATTCAGGACGTTCTGGACGCGGGCCAACAAACCCCATGTCGCCACGAATAACATTTAAAATTTGTGGTAATTCGTCGACACGATATTTACGAATAAATTTACCAATACTCGTGGTGCGATCATCATTTTCAGAGGCCATTTGAGCACCATTTTTCTCGGCATCGATTCGCATACTTCTAAATTTATAAATATTAAAAGCTTGGCCGTCAAGACCAACGCGCTCTTGGAGATAAAAAATAGGGGCTTTCATGCCTTCGTCTAATTTAATAAGAATGGCTGTTATTAACATAACTGGCCAAGTAACTAAGGTTAAAGCTATAGCAATAGCAGCGTTAAAAACCCAATCTAAGGTATTGCGTAAATGGTTACCTGAAGCAAAACCATTTGAATAGATAACCCAACTTGGATAAATAAGGTTTACCGCTATTTGGCCAGTTTCTCGTTCTATAAAGTCGAGTATTTCGGTAATTTCTACGCCACGTATTTTACAGGCAAAAAGTTCATCAACTGGTAAATTATCACGACGTTCGTCGCTTGCCACAACTATTTCGTCGATACCATGCTCTAGTGCATAATTAACCAGAGAACCTTCTAATGCAATACGGTTTTCGTTAACTATGCCGGTTTCGGTGTCACCTGGCATAATAACAAAGCCGTGCATGTAAAACCCTTGCCTATCGACATCTCGGCGCATACGTTTTTCGATAATAGAGGCTCGGTCACCGGCGCCAAGTACTAATACTACCCGCTTACTAAAGCCAAAGAAGTCCACTTGCAGGGTAAAATAACGAAAAGCACTATCAATAATAAGACTAAATAATGCCGCCAGTGCAAGTAATTCAATTTTTAAAGCATGTTGACCATATAAGGGATTAATTAAGGTAACAATAAAGAAGCCAATCGCTACTGAAACAAGCAAACGCCTGACAATACCACGATAATTTTCACGCAGCTTCGAGTTATATAAACCTAGAGCTAATAACGATAGTTGTACCATTAGAGCGAAAACAATCGCGCAAATAGCCAATAAATTAGTAGGTATATTTTGATGCTCGACAAATAAAAACAAGCTATTTAAATAGACGGTCAATAATAACGAACCAGCGAAAAAAATCAGTTCAATAATAACTAAAGATTTACTACCCGAAGATAGATCTCGAAACTTTGGGCTAGACATATGAATTAATTATTCCCTTTATTATTAATAGATTCAACTTGCTCATTTATTATTTTTAGTAAAAACACCCAAAACATAAGCGTGTAAGATAATAGCAATAATCATAAGTTTTTTACACCTATTAAATGTTGTGCAACCTTTGTAAAAATCACATACAATCAAATAGCTTAGTATCAATTTAATAAATTCGATGTATAAAGAAGGTTATAACCATGGAAAAGAATATGCTCGGTCAACTAAAAACAGCAATACTACTAACTATAGCTTATGTTATTTCAGGTTGTAGTACATTAACCTTACCACCCGCAACCATACACCAATCGAATACGGTTGATGTTAGCTCTTATAAATATTTAATTGGTGCCGGTGATGTTGTTAATATATTCGTATGGCGTAACCCTGAAGTTTCAGGCACATTTGTTGTGCGTCCCGACGGAATGATAACCACCTCTTTAGTTGAAGATATCCCTGTATCAGGCAAAACACCAACCGAACTCGCTCGAACTATTGAAGAAATTCTAGCAACTTACCTCAGAGAACCCGTAGTTACCGTAACCGTAAATAATTTTGTTGGCCCATTCAGTGAACAGATCCGTGTTATTGGTGAAGCTGCAGAGCCTAAGTCAATCAATTATATTCAGCAAATGACGTTGCTCGACGTAATGATTCAGGTTGGTGGCTTAACTGAATTTGCTGATGGTAATGATGCTGTTTTAGTAAGAGTGGAAAATGGCGAGCAGAAACAATATGAAATTTATATTGAAGACTTAATTAAGAATGGCGAGATAGCGGCTAACGTTGACGTTTTGCCAGGTGATATAATTGTTATCCCTGAAACTTGGTTTTAGTTTTAGTTACATAAGATAACAATCGCCTATTTTATTAATCGCCTGTATTTAGAGGTCAGGAATGCAAGAAATACTTGAACAAATTTTAGATTATTTAAAGGGTATGTGGATAAAACGCCGCTACCTTATGATTGCTACTTGGCTTATTTGCCCTTTAGGTTGGTTTGGCGTTTCACAGCTACAAGATAGTTATGAATCAGAAGCGCGGGTATTTGCCGATACTCAATCTATTTTAGGCCCTTTGTTAAAAGGGATGACGGTTGAGTCGAATCCTGATGAACAAATCAGCTTGATGGTAAAAACATTGCTCAACCGCCCAAATTTAGAGCGTATTGCTCGGATGACCGATCTAGATGTTCAAGCGAATACCCCACAAGAATTTAATGACTTAATTGAACGATTAACTAAGGATATTTCAATTAAAAAGACTGGCGGCATGAGGCAAAATATTTTCAATATCACCTTTTCTGATAAAGAGCCCGTAATGGCACGCGATGTTGTGCAAGCGGTTATTACGGTGTTTATTGAAACGACTCGAGGTGAGAATCGTCGAGATTCTGATTCTGCACAAAAATTTCTTGATAGCCAAATTAATGAATACGAAAATCGCTTATTAAAAGACGAAGCAAGGTTAACTAATTTTAAACAAAAATACAGTGAAGTGCTGCCTAACCAGTACGGTGGTTATTACCAAAAGCTAAATAACTCAAAAGAACAATTAAAAACTATTGAACTGATTTTGCTAGAAACAAAAACACAATTAGCTGGTTCAAAAGCTAAATTAACGCAATCTTCAACGTCAGAATCTAATCAGCAAAATAATATTGTTGATTCGAACAGCATAAAAACGACTTTTGATGACCGTATTGCCGAATTAGAAGGACAATTAGATTCACTTCAGCTTAGATATACCGAACAGCATCCTGATGTGAAAGAAGTTCAACGTCGCCTTGAGCATTTATCAAAGAAAAGAGATGATGAAATTGAACAGTATCTAACAAGCAGTAATGAAGCAGGTAATGACTACACGCCAATAAGTCAGAACCCGGTAATCCAAGATGTTCAAATTCAAGTGAATCAACTTGAAGGACAAGTTGCTTCGATGGAAGTAAGAGCTAATAACTACAGAAATACTGTTAGAGATCTTGAAAATAAAATTCATACATTACCTGAAATCGAAGCAGAATTAGTGGCGCTTAATCGCGGCTACAATATTACTAAAAAACAATATGAAGACTTGCTTGAACGTAAAGAGAAAGCACAAATAGGTCAGTCTGCTAACGAAACGACCAGTAAAATAAATTTTAAAGTGATTGACCCTCCTCGTGCACCTTTACAACCTACAGGTCCTAAAAGGTATCTGTTTTATGTAGTGGTTACCTTTTTAGGGGTAGGTGTTGGATTGGGACTTTCCTTTTTATTCAGCCAAATTAACCCAGTTGTAACTTCGAGCAGCCAAGTAGCTCGGGCAACGGGCATTCCTATTTTTGGTATTGTTTCGGCGACTGAAAATATAGGTCTACAAAGTAAAGATAAACGTAAAACGATACTGTTTTTTGTCTCTAACAGCTTATTAATTTTAATATTATGCTTTTTTATCGCTTATTCGTTATTTCCGGATGCAATACAAGCGCCAATACATAGGATTTTTAATTTATGAGTACCATAGAAAAAGCACTCGCTAAACAAAAGATGGCTCAACAAGACAAAACACCGGTTGTTACTGAAAGTGTAACGATTGATAAACCAACTAAAGCTGTTGAAAGCTCGACAGCCTCAGTAACTTATGAAAATAATGATGTTTTAGTGCTTAACAAAAGTGATCTTGAAAGTCGTGGTTTCTTAATCGATAACGGTACCAGAAAAAGTATTAAAGATGAGTTTCGTCAAATTAAACGTAAGCTCTTAAACAATGCCTTTGGCTCAGGCTCTAAAACGCTTAAAAACAGTAATTTGGTTATGATAAGTAGCTCTAAACCAAATGAAGGTAAAACTTTTATTTCAATTAACTTAGCGCTCAGTATTGCTTTAGAACAAGATAAAACAGTATTGCTAATTGACGCCGATGTTCTTCGCCCAAGCATAAATAGAGAATTAGGCTTTAAGCAAGTCCCTGGCTTGATTGAATACTTACTGGGTGATAAGCAGGATATTTCTGAAATAATGTACAGTACCAATATTGATAAGCTTAAAATAATACCTGCAGGTGAACCTCATCATCTTTCTAATGAATTACTCGCCAGTGACCGTATGGAGTCTTTAGCTAAAGAACTTGCAGAGCGCTACCCTGACCGTATTGTAATATTTGACTGTCCACCGTTAATTGGCGTTACAGAAACGATGGTCTTAGCCAACTTAATGGGCCAAGCGCTTGTCGTAGTTGAAGAATCAAAAACGCTCTTAGCAGATATTGAAAAAGCGACAGAAAACCTCAACGAAGATTTAGCACTGGGTTTAGTGCTAAACAAAGCAATCAGATCTCACAAGGATATGTATGGCTATTATGGTTATGGATACGGCACTAAATAAGACAGTATTAGCTGCAGCAATCTTTGCCATTTTACCTGCAGATACTTTTGCAGGGGAATGGCAGTTTACACCACAATTGATTATTGATGAAACCTATACTGATAATGTTAATTCATCTGTTAATGAAAAAGCATCAAGTTTAGTTAGTCAAACAGGTGTTAAATTAAGTACACTATTTTCATCAAAAAAATTAAATTTTACCTTTGATGCAAAAAGTCTTTATGCAATGTACACCCATGACCATGATACCGATGATGACTATCATACATTGGACAGTTCTTTTCGCTTAAAGTTAGGTCCTAAAGGACTTGCTTTAATTGGTAGTGCTGCAATATCAAACCAATCACGCAATAATTCCCGTAATGCGCTTGCAGATATTGTCTCTGGTGACACCATTAGAGTTGAAAATTATTCAGGTGGTTTACAATACACGATTAATAATAGTGATTTCATTGTTGGTACGGGAATTCAATACCAAACAACTAAATCACAGGACGGTATAGGTGAACGAGAAGGCTATGCGATAAAGTTTTTGAGTGAAAATGGCTCTGCTGCTCGAAATGTATATTGGGATGCGTCATCTGAATATTCTGATGCGACTAATCAAGGCAGAGACGGACAGTTATTCAAAGGCGAAGTCAAAATCGGTTTAATTACGGGTTATAAGATAACCCCGTTTATACGATATTATGATGAAACTAATGAAGGTGATCTTGTTAATAATAGTTCATCACTTGAGTCAGACTCTTATGGCGGCGGCTTACGCTGGTTAATAAGCCCTAGGCTCTTATTAGACCTATCTTATAACACGCCTACTGGTACTCAGCTAGACCTCGACGGTAAAGAACAACAAGACTATGCTGCGGCCACAATTCGCTGGGAGCCTAGTCAAAGAACAACCTTAATAATTGATTACGGCCAGCGCTTTTACGGTGAAAGTTATGGGTTTGACTTTGTACATAAAAACAAGCGTTTAACCAATACCATTTCTTATGTTGAAGAGGTTAAAGCATTTACCCGTAATAATTATGAAAGTGTTGCCTTAGGTAGCTTTTGGTGTCCACAAGGTGACATAGCTGACTCTTCAAATTGTTTTGTCAATAATAATGATAATATCGATTTTGATAATTATCAGCTAGTCAACTTAAATGATTTTGTTTTAGTGGAAGATTTGGGCCTTTCATTAAACAAAGAGTTACTGTGGTCTTCAGAATTAGCACTACCGCGAACCACTTTCAGCGTTGAGCTATCAAAATTGACCCGCGAAAATTTAAATACCCGTACCCAAGATGAAAATAAAAAGGCATCGTTTGCGATTAAACGCAAAGTGAGTGGTAAATCAAATATAAATTTCATGCTTGAATATACTGACACCCACTTTTTACTTGGGCAAGAAAGTGGCCGTCAAGACCGCTACCGACGTTATAGTCTTGAGTATGACAAATCCTTAAATAGTAAACTAACTGTTAAATTAGGTGTAAGCCATCTTAACCGCAGTTCTACTACACAATCATTCAATTATGAGGAAGACAGAATCACCCTCAAATTCAGTAAAGGTTTTTAGCAGTATGTACGAAAATTATTATGGTTTTAAAGAGCGTCCTTTTCAGTTAAGTCCCGACCCACGTTTCTTTTTCGCGTCAAGCAACCACCAAAGAGCAATGTCTTATTTACAATATGGTTTAGATCAAGGCGAAGGCTTTATCGTAGTTACTGGGCCTATAGGCACGGGTAAAACAACAATAGCGCGTAATCTTTTAAACAATATTGCTGACGATTCAATTGTTGCCGCTCAACTTGTCACGACTAAGCTCGACCCGCAGGAATTACTTGAGCTTGTCGCCTTTGAATTTAAGATTACCGTTAAAGGTAAAAGTAAAGCTGAGCTATTACAGTCAATAGAACAGTTTCTTATTGATTTGAATCGCCAAGGTAAACGGGCTTTGTTGATTGTTGACGAAGCACAAAACTTACCGATAGAAACGGTTGAAGAACTCCGCATGTTATCTAATTTTCAGCTGGATAATAAGCCATTGATACAAAGTTTTCTTCTCGGGCAAGAAGAGCTTAAAGATATTATTCAAGCGCCTAATATGGAGCAATTTCGTCAACGTATTATTGCATCTGCGCATTTAAAGCCACTGACTGGTGACGAAGTTAAAGAATATATTAATCATAGATTGCAGCAAGCAGGTTGTATTAAAGAGGCACTCTTCTCAGATGAAGGCTTTAACGTTATTCATGAAAAAACGTTAGGCGTTCCAAGAAAAATCAATATTTTTGTTGACCGTTTATTATTGTTTGGGTTTTTAGAAGAACTAGCTTGTATCGATGTTGACGCAATTAACGAAGTCGCGTTAGAGATGCAAGTAGAGTTAACCGGTTCACTGCATAAAGTACAATTAACCAGTAATGAACCTAGCCAGGCAAGCGCACAGCTCATCGTGAATTCAACTGAGAATGTTGAAAACATGAAAGAAATATTAAGGGAAGTAGAAGAGATATTAGAGTCGTCGATTAAGCAGAAAATTAAAATGGCGCGTTATGTTGATAAACTCCTTAAGCAGAAGAGTCGTTTATATGCTGAAAGTAATATCGATGAAAGTATTGAAGCCAACTCAGAGCTAACGGCTGATACAATTGCCGATACTAACTCTGAACGAAGTAATGAAAACGATAAGAGTTAACATCATTAATTAGTGGAGAAGATTTTATTACAAAACCTTCTCTATATCTTCACATCAGCTAGGTTTCGTTAATTATTAGCCCATATTTTTCAATTAATGAATACAATGTTGGTCTAGTTACACCCAGTAATTCTGCAGCTTTTGACATATTGCCTTCGGCTAACGCATAAGCTTTTTGAATAGCCAGTGACTCTGCTTTTTCTCGCACCGAACGTAAATTCAAAGACAACTCAAATTCAGTACTCGTATGATCAAAAAAGCCTAAGTCAAAGGCAGTCACTTGTGTACCAGTCGTCATAATTACCGAACTTTTTACTTTATTTTGTAACTCACGAATATTACCCGGCCATTTATGAGCCTTAATAGCACTTAAACCGTCTTCTGAAAAACTTTTTACATTACGTTTATATTCAAGTGCGTACATCTGTAAAAAATATTGAGCTAGAATTAATACGTCTTCATCTCGGTCACGTAGTGGGGGTATATTTAAGGTTATTTCACTAACGCGGTAAAATAAGTCTTCACGGAAAGTTTTATCTTTAACCATTTGTTCTAAGTTTTGATTGGTTGCACAAACCACTCGAACATCAACATTAATTTCTTGTCGACCACCAAGGCGTTCAATTGTTTTTTCTTGTAAGAAGCGCAATAGTTTTGCTTGCAAGCTAAAGGGCATATCACCAATTTCATCAAGAAATAATGTTCCGCCTTCTGCACACTCTATTTTGCCTTTAGTCGCACGATGAGCCCCGGTAAAAGCTCCTTTTTCAAAACCAAATAATTCACTTTCTAATAAGTTTTCAGGGATAGAAGCACAGTTGATGGCAACAAAGGGCTTATTACTGCGCTCACTGGCAATATGCACGGCATTGGCTGTTACTTCTTTACCTGTGCCGCTTTCGCCCAGTAATAAGGCTGTAATTTGTGTTGGCGCAATGCGCTTTACCATCATGCGGAGACGGTCAATAGCTTCACTGTTACCAATAATGCCAATATCACTACCCGCAACTTGACGCATCTTACGGTTTTCTTCTTCAATTGCCGAAACACTAAACGCCCGAGCAATAATGACATTGATCACATCAGCATCTATTGGCTTTTGATAAAAGTCGTAGGCACCCGCCGAAATAGCTTTTAACGCATTAGTACGATCATCATTGCCGGTGATCACTATCACCTTAGTATGAGGTGCTATGGTCAAAATTTCCTGTAATGCCGCTAAACCTTCAGTGGCATTAGCTTCATCTGGCGGCAAACCTAAATCAAGCGTAACAACTTTGGGTTCAAAACGACGTACTGCAGCAATAGCACTTTCACGATCACCAGCTAATACAGCCTCATAATCAGATAAGCTCCACTTAAGTTGCTTTTGTATTCCTTTATCATCATCAATGATCAGTAACTTTTCCATACGACTAAAACCCTTTTATTATTTATACACTTTATTTGAGCGCCTGATCCTAAATTCATGTACGTCATGCTGAATTCACGAACGTCATGCTGAATTTATTTCAGGATCTTAACCCAGATACTGAAACGAGTTCAGCATGACGGAGGAAAACAACCTTACCTATCGACATACTGAATCCACGAACGTCATCCTGAAACCACTACGTCATCCTGAATTTATTTCAGGATCCCAGCCCAGATATTGAAACGAGTTCAGCATAACGGGGAAAAACAACCTTACCTATCGCCGTCAAGAAATCACACACGTTATACTGAATCCATGTAAGTCATCCTGAAACCAAGTACGTCATCCTGAAACCAAGTACGTCATCCTGAATTTATTTCAGGATCTCAGCCCAGATACTGAAACGAGTTCAGCATGACGGAGGAAAACAACCTTACCTATCGACATACTGAATCCACGAACGTCATCCTGAAACCACTACGTCATCCTGAATTTATTTCAGGATCTTAACTCAGATACTGAAACGAGTTCAGCATCACGGGGAAAAACCTTACCTATCGTTGTCATAAAACCACACACGTTATACTGAATCTACAAACGTCATCCTGAATTTATTTCAGGAACTCAGCCCAGATACTGAAACGAGTTCAGTATGACGGGGGAAAATAACCTTATTTATCGTCATCCTGAATCCACAAACGTCATCCTGAATTTATTTCAAGATCTGTATTACACGGTAATATATATCATTTATAAGCTTGGGTTTATTGGTAAGTCTATTATAAAAACAGTGCCTTTATCTTCAATACTTTCGACTTTAATTATTCCGGCAATACCTTCAAAAAATTGCTTAGCCTCAAAGACACCAATGCCCATACCCGCATTACCTTTAGTGGTATCAAAAGGTTTGAATAGTCGATTATTAATAAAGTCTGTCGACATACCGCAGCCATTATCAGAAATTTTAATGCCTATGTGGTTTTCTCTCTGAGTAAGTTCTACTTTAACCCAGCCATCTTTGCTTGTCGCTTCCTGTGCATTCTGTATTAAGTGATTGAGCACTGAATGAAATGTCTCATTATCAATAGCCATTTCGCAATGGTTGATTTTATCAAAGGTCACCTTAGGCAACTCAATATTTCTCTGTTCTATTACACTGTTAATGACAGCTGAGATATCAACCAACTCACTTTTGGATTGAGCTGCTTGTTTATTACGTAATTGCGAAAGTACTTTAGATAAACGTTCTGTCGCTGACTCTACCGTTTCAAAAACATCAGCAATAAACTCTGGATTATCTCGGTGTTTTTCTGCATTAGAGGTAATAAGTGCTAACTGAGCTTGTACATTTTTCAAATCATGCACTAAAAAAGCGGACATGCGGTTAAAGGCATCAAACTGTTTTGATTCTGCTAATTTATCATTAGCTTCATGTAAAGACACGAAATTTCCTAACTGTTTTGATATGGCGAAAAGTAAGTCTCTGTCTTCCCAATTTAATTGCTTAACCTCATTTTTTCCCGCTAAAATAAACATCCCATAGAGTGCTTTACCAATAAAAATAGGGACTATAATTCTAATGTCTTTGGTATCGAATAACGATAAGTCTAGAGATAAGCCAGGATAAACAGTTGGCGTTTGGCGATATTCTTCAATATCAATGATCCAACCTTGGCGCTGACAAAAAAGACTGCACTCGACCAGTTGTTGATTAAAGGTATCATCTAGAAGCAATTTTTCAGAGTATTGAACACTGAAACGTTGACCTGTTACTTTTTTCAAAATAGCGCCAGCATAAGCATCTACTTTTGACATCATTATTTGAGTTGCCATTTGATAATAGCTTTCAGCATTGGTGGTTTCTATTTTTCCAATAAGGTTTAACCATTCATCTCGGTATTCGTATTTATTAGCAAAAAAGTTTTTTGCTATAAACACTTTTAATTTCCGGCGCAACGATTCGGTAATCAATAAAGCGACTAAGACCAAAGCACTTAACATTAGAAAGCCGATACTAACAACGCTGCCCCACTCTCCACCTATGTAGTTAATAACATAGCCAGCAAAGGCCATAACCAACAAATATATACCGGCAATCATCAACATTGAGCTATAAAAAACAACATGTCGAGAAACAAAAATCCTTACCGCGCCATTACGAATCCGTCGAGTACTGATCAGTAATAAAGGCACAACAATAAGAGAGATAAAGCCACGACTAAACCAAAAATCAAAATCAATACCATCAACCATTGTGGCTTGTGCATATAAAACAAAGTCAAAAATTGCAATGCTGGCTAATGCAATAACCATCGGCCAAATAGCCCAGCGCACTTGTGAGTCAGCACTTCGGTATAACTGTTCTAGTAGCACTAAACTCCATAAATTAAGCACAATAAAAAGCAGAAATAAATATTCGTAAGAGTAATGAAGTAAGACACTCGCCAACCAGCAAGCAACCATGAGTATGGTCCAAACTTTGATATATTGACGAATATGTGAATTCGCAATTATCGCTCGAAAAGAACGTTGTTCGGTGTTACAAAGTAGAATTAACAATGACCAACAAGCTACTTTAAGACCGTCAGCAAGCATTGCCCACTGCAAACTAAAGCCGATCTGTATTTGCAAGGCAGCAACCACATTAGCAATGACGGTTACTAATACTGAAACTAATACCCAGCGAGCTAGGCTTGTCTTATTTCGCGCCGCAAAAATGAGTAATGCAAAAACAAAGTATGCAGCACTCGCTAACGAATAACCAAAGAGCCCTAATGAATCCATAATATAAACTTCTTATTGAGTTTTTGTTTAATCGTTCTGCACTGCATTTTCTTTAGTAAATATTTCAGTTAATACCGGTACCAGTAGAAAACTAGCAATCGCCGAAACGCATAATCCTGAAATAATCACTGTACCTAATGGCTGCCATAAACCGCCGCCAAAAAGAGTGAGTGGTAATAAGCCGCCAATAGTCGTTAATGTTGTTAATAGTATTGGGGTAAAACGGGTGGCACTGGCATCGAGTATCGCTTGCTTTAAATTATTCGACTCAACAAAGTTACGGTTCGCCGTATCAATTAATATAATGGCGTTATTCACCACAATACCAAACAAACTAATTAAACCTATAAATGCCATCATCGAAAATGATTGACCCGTAATATATAACCCTATAACTGAACCAGCCATCGCAAATGGAATGGAAGTAAATATCACCAGCGGTTGTAAAAACGATTTAAACTGTAAGACCAACACCGCAAATATACCTATAGCAGTAACCAGCATTATTTGTGCTAAACCTGAAAAGTTTTCTTGACGAGATTCTTCTTCTCCGCCCAAGGTATAGCTAACTCCCTCAGGCATTTCATACTGCGCTAAGTAGTCGATAACTTTAGTGGTTAACTCACTTACGGTATGATTTTTATCAACATCTGCAGATACCTTCGCCATACGTAACTTTTGGTAATGATAGAACTCAGTACGACCTTTTTGCAGCTTGGTAGTAATAACTTGATTAAGCGGAATAGCTTCACCTAAACGGTTAGTGACATTAATATCAGCTAAACCGTCAACATCAGGGTTTTTACGGCGCACAACAATAGGATAGCTTTCACCATTATCATCATTAAATCGACCTACAGCCGTTCCAGAAAGTATTGTCTGTAAAGTAATATCAAGGGTATTAATATCAATGTTAGATAAGCCCGCTTTTTCATAATCAATATCAAGTAAGAGTTCGGTATTAGCAATGCCAATAGGATTATCAATGTTTATAATGCCTTTAGTGCTTGCCATCATAATTGAAAGGTCATTAGCGACCTGCTCTAAATCAGACAGTGATTCGCCCATTAGTCGAACACTTATTGGTAGATCGGTAACCGGTCCTTGGGTAAATTCACTGACCGTAATTTTGGCTTGTTGCCACTTGCCAAACTCTTCACGAAGTTGACTAACAAAATCAGATACTCTTTGTGCATCATACTCACTTAATACAACAATGACCTGACCATAAGTTGCCACACCACGTTTAGGAATTTGATTATAATAAATACGCGGGTTTGCATTGCCGACATTTAAAGCAACTTTATCAACCAACTCATGCTTTTCAATAACCTCAGTCATTTTTTGCATGATGCTATCTGTATAGGCTAACGATGAGTTGGGCGGTGTTTCAACATCAAGCATAATCATTGGCTTTTCGGCTTTAGGAAAAAGACTCACTCCCACTTTACCAAATAATGACAACATACCCACCAAACAGACTACGGCAATAGCGATAACAATCCAGCGGACATTCATAAATCGTGACAGCCATTTCGCATAAATGTGCTCGGCAAATATATTCACGTAATGCTGAAGCGTTTTTATTTTAGCTTTATTTTCAGCTGTATTTTTTGCAAAAAAACGACTGGCTAACAATGGCGTTAATGTCAGGGCGATTAATAAAGATGCTAGCAGTACTAAAACAACCGTTACCGGCATTGAACGAACAAAGTCGCCTGTGTTGCTGGCTAGCATTAACATAGGCAGAAACGCTAACATCGTGGTAACAGTACCGCTGGTTATTGCCCAACCTACTTTTGCTGTGCCCGCTGCTGCAGCTTCAGCAAGATTTGTTGTTGTTTTCTTTTCTCTATGGATGCTTTCAGTCACCACTATCGCATTATCTACGAGTAAACCTAAAGCGATAATCAAACCCACAATAGACATTTGTTGTAAACCAAAGCCACTAAAGTCTAACCAACCTATTGCCACTAAAAAGGACAATGGAATAACGGCAATGACCACTAAAGATTCACGTAGTCCTAAAAATAACAGTGACATAATGCCGACGAGCACCAGTCCTTGCCACAGGTTGTCAAAAAAACCATTCACTCTCATTTCTACACTGTCGGCTTGCTTAAACAAAACATCAACTTTCATATTGTCGGGTAAGCTGTCAGTAAAGTTGGCGATTTCATTATCAATACTTTCAGTTAGGCCAAAAATATTGGTATTAGGTCGTTGTTCTATAGTGAGAAAAATAACTGGCTTATTATCATAATAAGCTAAATAGTTTGGTTCTAATCCTGAAAACTCGACTGTCGCTATGTCTTTTAAACGCAGTACAAAACTATCATCTGAGCGAATAACCGTTTCACCTAACTCAGCTAGTTGTCCAAAGTTACCACTGGCTTTTACATTAAAACGCCGTGAACTCGCGTCAACATAACCTGGGGTAATATTTACCGCACGTCCTTGTAAAACTGAGTTAATATCGGTAACAGATAAGCCGTAATGTTTTAGCTGTGCTAAATTAATGTCAATGGCGACAATTTGCTGAGGATAACCCCAAACATCAGCTTTTCGAACATCGTTAATCGCTTCTAAACGTTTTTCTAACTGTTTGGCATAAAATTCCATAACTTTATAATCTATTGGCTCACTCCATAATGCCAATTGCATGATAGCAACACTTGTAGGCGTTGCTTTTAAAACGAGTAAATCATGAACACCTTCAGGTAGTGTTGGCTTTACTGTTGAAACCGCCTGCTTTACTTTGTTATAAGATGCCTCAGGATCTGTGCCGTACAGAAAAGTAATTTCAATACGTGCACCACCATTTTTGACTTGTGATTCTATTTTTTGAATGTTTTCTATATCAGAAAATTCTTCTTCGAGCGGATTAACCACTAAAGTTTCAATATCTGTTGGTGATGCGCCAGGGTAGATCACTTCAATTAAGGTGATGGGCATATCAAACTGTGGATCTTCTGAACGTGGCATTTGAAAGTAGGAAACAATACCAACGAGTACTAATAGCACCACTATTGTTAGGGTAAATTGTGCGTTCTTTATAGCGAGTTTAGGTAACAGCATAGTAATTACTTACCTAATTTAATATGTTGCCAGCCACTACTGACTATTTGTATGGGTTGATCATCAACTGAAGCAAACAAATACACAAATTGGTTATCTAAACGGTAAATATCGTAATACTGATAAACTAGTTCTTGATTGTCTTTTACAATAACAACAGCTTGCCCTTTATCGTTAACAGAAATCAATGCTGATATCGGTAAGCGATAAACAAAGTTATCACTAGTGAAATCGATAATGATTTCGGCAATTTGCCCAGCAACAATCCCACTGTTCAGATTAATATTTGGTAGCAACACTTCAATGATAAACATATGACCCTTGGTGTTTGAAATTGCGGGTATTTTACTTACTTCGCCAATAACACTACCAAGTGCTTGTAAAGAAACATTCACTTTTTGACCTAAACGCACTTGGCTGACTTCGTTACCTGTTAAGGCAACTTTTACCACCCAATTTTGTTCTAATGCGGCTATTTTTAGTACATTACTTCCTGGTGATTGTAGTTCACCTAGTTCAGTATAACGATTTAATACCACACCTGAAAATGGCGCAAAAATTTGTGCTTTTTCAAAATGATAAAACGCAACTTGATAGTTAGCTCTGCTTGTTTCAACACGAGTTAAGGCAAGATCAAGATCTTGTTCTGAACTTAATTTATTTTCGAGTAGTTTTTTTTGCCGGTTAACTTCGCGCTTTGCTTGTAATAATTGCGCATAAGTAGCGTTTTTATTTTGCAGTAATTCGCGAGTATCTAAAGAAGCAATGAGCTGGTTTTTTTCAAAGTACTGCCCTTCATCAAAGACTAACTTAGCTAAATACCCACTACTTTTAAATGACAAATTTAACGTTCTTTTAAAATCAAGTTTCCCTGTCCGTTTTATGGTATCGGCGTAGGGCTCAACAATGATCTGTTCAAAATCGTAACTCTGCGACAATGTCGATGATGATGCAAGAATTGTCATTCCTATCATCAAAAACCTAAAAAAACTATTCTGTGATTTCATATGCAATTCTATAACGCGTTAAATTAACTGATTTTATTATAGCCAATACTTTAGGGTTGTTGCTGAATAAAGTACATCTTTTTTCATTATTTTTGCTTAGCGCAATAAAGATGGATAGAATTCCCCCCTGTACCTAAAATAAAGACGACAAAGCTAGACAATTTTCACGATTAATTATAGTATTTGCCGCGCTTAACACAGCAAACCACCCGTAGCTCAGCTGGATAGAGTTCACGCCTCCGAAGCGTGAGGTCACAGGTTCAAGTCCTGTCGGGTGGACCAATTTTTTCCTAAAAACAAAATTCACGTTAAATAAACAGTTTTATTTTTACAATGACCGCTTATCTATTTTACCACGTCACTCATTAGCTGTAGTAAGCTGCTACTGCAGCTAAAAACGCTTCAATCTTATCTTTAGGAAGCGCATTGATACCAGCGGCAGCGGCACGTCCTCCACCTGTCGCAAACTGACTACAAATATCGCCAGCACCTTGTTTATTCGCTAATGGCGCTCTTAAAGAAACCGTATAGGTGTTATCTGTATTTATTGTAAAAATAGCGTGTGCTTTCTTTGGGTTTATATTGGCTAATTCATTACCAAAAACACCACTTATTCTTCTGGCCCATGTTTCATCCGGTAATTCAAATGCGGTTAATAACGCTGTGTCATAAAATGCTTTGGTGTTAACGGCTTTTAAATGGTCTTGGTTATATAGTTTTTGCAAAATATAATAAGGAGAGTCTAGATCTTTAATTGCATCAAAAGGGCTTGAGTAAGCTAACAGTAATTCATATAACCTTGCCGGATGAAAATGCAAGTCGTCAATATGTGAACCATAACCATTGTAGTTAATTAAGGTACCTAACGTTTCTAACTGCTCGCATTCGTTATCGTTTAAACCGGCTAACTTGGCTAACTTAGTCGCT
The DNA here is from genome assembly GCF_014077465.1 of Colwellia sp. BRX10-4. Lineage (NCBI taxonomy): Bacteria > Pseudomonadati > Pseudomonadota > Gammaproteobacteria > Alteromonadales > Colwelliaceae > Colwellia > Colwellia sp. BRX10-4. The sequence continues at coordinate 49,352 of NZ_JACGVZ010000004.1, read as the reverse complement.
TTAGCAATAAGATTGTCACCAAAAGCGGCACAAATTGCCCAATAATGAAACTTCCCAGCTAAAATCTTATCAACGATTAAAGCCGTACAAGTATTTGCATCTAAATCAATATGCGTTTGTAAATTTACATGTTCCGGAATGTCACCCGCACGGTGATGATCGATATAAGTTACGTTGCCGCCTTCAGCTAATAAGGTATTCAATGCGTCTTTATTTTTTTCCATTGAAATATCTAAAACGCGGATAACACTCCCGTCTCTACTATTGCCTTGGGCATTTGTTATTTCAACGACTTGTTGTAGTAAAGCAATATCACGTTTAACGCCAGTAATTTTGACACTTACTGTCGGATTGGCTAATTGCAACTGCAGCAAAGCGATAATTCCGTCGGCATCACCATTAAATACGTCATAATTCACAGATAAATCCTTTATTGTTATTATTTACAATAATTTCTTTTCGATAAAGCCATTGGTAAAGACTATGATTTTATAATTTGTTTTTCTATTAAAGCGTTTATCACTAAATCAGCACATTGTTCAATTGATAAATGCGCTGTTTCGATATGTATTTCAGCATTTTCAGGGGCTTCATAAGCTGAACTTATACCGGTAAAGTTAGCGATTTCACCTGCTCTTGCTTTTTTATATAAACCTTTAGGATCTCGGTTTTCACAAACATCTAAAGGTGTATCAATAAATACCTCTAAAAATAATGTGTCTTTGAGTAACCCTCTTGCTTGGTCTCTATCTTTTTGAAAAGGAGATATAAAGGCCGTTGAAACTAGCAAACCTGCGTCTACAAATAACTTAGCCACTTCACCTATCCTGCGTATATTTTCAATACGGTCTTCGTCAGTAAACCCTAAATCATTATTTAAACCGTGGCGAACATTGTCACCATCAAGTAAATAACTATGACAGCCACGTTCCAGTAATTTCTGCTCAACTGCGTTGGCAACGGTAGATTTACCCGAACCACTTAGGCCGGTATACCATAGTAATGCTGCTTTATGGCCTTTTAACTGGGACTTTTGTTCAGCAGTGACACTCTGTTGATGCCAAACCACATCTGACGATTTTTCTGTGTTGTTTTTTTCTATATAAGGGCTTGCTGGGTTATTTTTTTTCATAATTCACATTTATTATTGAACGCTATTTATAGCTAAAAAGGAAAGAAATATAAAATACTACCTATCGCAGTAGTGCAATATATAACGCTAATTGGCACACCTATTTTTATAAAATCTATTAACTGGTATTGCCCAGCACTAAAAACCATTAAATTGGTTTGATACCCATATGGGCTAATAAAACTAGCACTAGCACCAAAGGCTACGGCCATAATAAAAGGAGTAATATCTACGCCATAGTTCAACGCTATACTGTAAGCTATTGGGAATATTAGCGCGGCTGCGGCATTATTAGTGACCAACTCGGTTAATAATACCGTCAATAAAAATATAATAATTAAGGCGACAGTCGGTGTAATACTGCCAGAAAAAGAAGTAATTGTTTCAAGAGATGTTAATAACCCACTATTTATTAACGCACTGGCAAGCATTAGCGCCGTAGAAATAATCAGCCAAATTTGTATTGGAAAACGTCTAATCACTTCATCTTTAGACAAGCAATTTGACAATAAGAAAAAAGAAAATAGTACTAGCATTCCTTTGAATAAAGAAATAATCCCTAGTGCACTTAATGCTACGGTTAAGAAAAAACTTATAATAACAAAAGGTTCTTTTTTACCCGTCAGTTTTGATTCTGGCTCAACGCCATTGACAACAATAAAGTTTTTATCAACATTATTTCTGGCTTTAAAATCTTGGCCAGTTGCTAATACTAAGTAATCACCCGGACGAATACTAACATCCCCAAGCTTACCTGTAACGGCTTGCCCGTCTCTTTTCATTGCTACCACAGCGGCATCAAACTTAGCTCTAAAGCCAACACCTTTTAATGTTTTATTAATAAGTACACTTTCAGGTCGAATAAAGACTTCCGTCAAGTTGTCATCAGACAACCCTTGCTTGTGTGCAAAAACAGTTAAACCATCAAACTGCTTAAGTTGATTTACTTTAGTAACGTCACCATTAAAAATAAGCTTATCGTTGGCACTAATAACTTGATCGGGTGAAACAGGCGTAATTGTTTGCCCAGCACGAATTATTTCAATTAAAAATAAAGAGTCTAAATGCCTTAAAGCGTTTTCTTCTACGGTTTTGCCAATCAATGCCGAATTAAGTTCTACTTTAGCATCTAATAAATATGAACTTTCTAGCGTTGAATTAATATCTGTCTCGGGTAAATATCTAGATAAAAACCACAGCGCACAACCACAAGTAATGACGATAAAAAAACCTACCGGGAAGAAATCAAAAAAACCTAAGGCAGGTAGGTCAGCATTTAAGACTAAACTGTTAACAATTAAGTTAGTAGACGTGCCAATTAAGGTTAGCGTACCGCCAAAAATAGCCGCATAAGACAAAGGTAATAATAATCGACTGGCAGAGTGATAAGGGTTGTTTCGAATCGGCGCCAGCATGGTAGAGACAACAGCGGTATTATTTAACAAGGCTGAAGAAACAACCGTTAAACTAAAAAGCCTGATCCATGTTTTGCCATAACTTGAGAATAAAACTTTACTGGCAAGTAAGCGTAGTAAGCGGGTTTTTTCTAACGCTAGAGAACACAGTATTAACAAAATAAGCGTTATTAAGCCTTTATTAGACATACTGGCTAACACAGCTTCATTTGAAACTTGTCCACTAATAATAAGAGCAATAAAAGTAAAGCCAAAAACCTTTCCAGGCTGCTTCTGAAACTTTAATAAACCTATAATTGTACTAATAAAAATTAATAGTACGAACGCTGCATCTATATTCAAATATATAAATCCTTTTAACTTTTAACTGCTAATCTTAAGAAAAAAGTAGAGGTAAATAACAACTAAGAACAAAGCGGCTGAATAAAAAACTGAGATATTGCTAGCTGTTTTTTACACAAACCTCATTGCCCTTAGTTTACATCTTTTAGCCTCGTTACTTTTTAGCTAAATTTTTAGCTCCCCAATGAGGAAAGTGCTTACAAACAAAAGCATTAAGTTCAAGTTCGTAATCACTGTACTTTTTAGGCTGTCCTTTTTCCAATGGCGTCAGTTGTGAAGCTATCATGCCAGCGCCAACTGTTGCATTGGTCAAACGGTCAATAATAATGAAAGCACCTGTTTGACGGTTCTCTTGATAAGCATCAAACTGCACAGGTTCGTTTAACGTAAAATTACAACGCCCTATTTCATTCAACGATAAATGCTGTACGTCTTGCTTTTCCATGGTATTAACATTAACGCTATACTCTATTTTATCAACAGAACCAAACGTGGCATGAGTGCCCACTTTAATAATGTATTCACGGTCTATTTGTAGTGCCGCTTCATCCATCCACACAACATCTGCACTAAACGAATTAGAAGAAGCGGGTTGCTCATGCGGTCGCACAATCATATCACCACGACTAACATCTATCTCATCTTCAAGCGTCAACGTTACAGCCATATCGGCATAAGCCGTTTCAAGTTCGCCATCAAAGGTTACTATCGACTTAATTTTACTTTGCTTACCTGAAGGTAGCGCAACAATAGTATCACCAACACGTATTTCACCTGAAGCAATCGTACCGGCAAATCCTCTAAAGTCTAAGTTAGGACGATTAACGTACTGAACAGGAAAACGAAAAGCACTGTTTTTTTCACCGCTAATTTGCACGGTATTCAATAATTTAAGTAAAGGTGACCCCGGGTACCAAGGCATATGTTCACTTTCGTTAACTACGTTATCGCCGCGTAAAGCTGAAATAGGCACAAAACGAACATCTTCAATTTTTAATGATTTAGCAAATTCACGATAATCACTTTTAATTTTTTGGTATGTTTTTTGGTCATAATCTACTGCATCCATTTTATTAATAGCAATAACCACATGCTTAATACCTAATAATGAACAGATATATGAATGACGTCGTGTTTGCACTTGTACGCCATGACGCGCATCAATTAATATAATGGCTAAGTCACATGTAGAAGCACCCGTTGCCATATTACGTGTGTATTGCTCATGGCCAGGAGTATCGGCAATAATAAATTTACGTTGCTCTGTAGCAAAGTAACGATAGGCAACATCTATAGTAATACCCTGTTCGCGTTCAGACTGTAAACCGTCAACGAGTAACGCTAAATCAAAATCACCATCTGTGGTATTAAACTTTTTAGAATCTTTTTCAATAGCAGCCATCTGATCTTCAAAAATCATTTTGCTATCAAAAAGTAAGCGGCCTATTAATGTCGACTTTCCGTCATCTACACTGCCACAGGTGATAAAGCGCAGCATATCTTTGTTTTCATGCTGTTTTAAGTAACCTTCAATATCTGTTGCCAATAATGTTTGTTCATCGTTCATTAAAAGTACCCTTCCATTTTTTTCTTTTCCATTGAACCGGCTGAATCATTATCAATGACTCGGCCTTGTCGCTCAGAAGTGGTTGTTAAAAGCATTTCTTGAATAATTTCAGGCAATGTTGTTGCAGTCGATTCAATAGCGCCAGTAAGTGGATAACAACCTAGCGTTCTAAAGCGTACTGATTTCATTTCAGGCACTTCACCCTCATTTAGAGGCATGCGTTCATCATCTACCATGATTAACGATCCATCACGTTTAACAACAGGTCTTTTGGCTGCAAAATAAAGTGGAACCATTTCAATATCTTCTTGATAAATATACTGCCAAATATCAAGTTCAGTCCAATTAGACAATGGGAACACACGAATACTTTCGCCTTGATCAACTTTAGCGTTATAGATATTCCAAAGCTCTGGACGTTGATTTTTAGGATCCCAACGATGATTTTTATCACGAAATGAGTAAACACGTTCTTTAGCACGTGACTTTTCTTCATCGCGACGAGCGCCACCAAAAGCGGCGTCAAAACCATGCATGTCTAAGGCTTGCTTTAAACCTTGTGTTTTCATGATGTCGGTATGTTTTGCACTGCCATGAGTAAACGGACCTACACCCATAGCCAGTCCTTCAGGATTTTTATGGACGATTAAATCGAAGTCATACTTTTCGGCTAGATTATTACGAAATTCAATCATTTCTTTGAATTTCCAATCGGTATCAACGTGCATTAATGGGAAGGGAATTTTCCCTGGATAAAAAGCTTTACGCGCTAAATGCAAAAGAACAGAAGAATCTTTCCCTATTGAATACAACATAACAGGATTATCAAATTCAGCAGCAACTTCACGCATTATTTGAATTGATTCAGCTTCCAGTGCTTTTAAATGTGTTAATTTATTCTTATTCATATATGCCCTATTTTACATTTTTTATGTCAAAATCTTACAAAAAATTATATCAAACCAAAACGATATAGCGAAATAACTAAATAACTTAGGTTATAACTAGCTTGTAATAAACTAACTATACATAAACTAAAGCTAACTTAGAGAATTAAATTAAAACGACTAAACAAGAGTGAAAGCACGACTATTACAAACGCTATGTTAGTATTATTAAATATAGCTACCTTGCAATGATTATGGCGGTGACGAAGTTATTCTGCAATTAAATATTTAGCTGATTATAATGATCTATTTTTCTATATTTAGCATTATTATTGAGCATTTCTGGCAAAAAAAAACCGATAGATAAATCTATCGGTTTTTATTCAGATAATAGTTACTGGGATTAGTTACCCACCAGTACCACCTGTACCGCCAGTACCACCTGTACCGCCAGTAATTTCGTCATCTAGATCAACAGAAGCTGCAATATCATCAGGATTGATTACGTCAGGAATATTTACAATACCCACAGCATTACCTGTATCGCCCGAAATAACTGATGCTAAATCTATAATTGCTTGCGAAACTTGAGCTTGAACAGCATTAATACTTGCCATTGCCGCTACTGTGTCAGCATCTAATGCTGCGCCAGGGTTATTAATAATCGCTTTGGTAACTAGTTTAACTGCAGCGATATAAGTTTCAATTGCATCAGCAAGAGTTTCATCAGTGCCTGGCTCTAAACCTGAAAGCGAACCGTTAATAAGCGTTAACGTTGCTGCTACCATATCATCTGTTGATACATTTGCAGATACTGAAGCATCAACAATTACAACGTCAAAAATGTTAGTTTCAGATAAATCTAAACCTAAAGTAGCACCAATTACTCGAGAAGCATCTACTTGAAACGCTTCAAAAATTTCTGGGTCAGAAAGGTCGATATCTGCATCGTCTTCAATTACCGCTAAAATAGTTTCAGTTGCAAGTGTTGTTAATGCGTTAACTTCAGCAAAGATTGTACCGCTACCGTCAGAATTGCTCATTGTTGAAAGTTTTAAGCCCGCTAATTGTGAAGCAGGAACAACGCCACCTCTAACTACGTCACCACAAACTGTAGCATCACAAATCATTGTAGTATCTTCGTCAGCACTTACGCTTACAAAAAAAGTACCTGTAATTGCTTCACCAGAAGCATCAGTTAATGAAAGTGTGTAATCACCATTTTCATCTGTTTGAGTGTTTGCTAGAGCAGTTTCTAAATCTGAGCTATCAAAAACCTCAACTAAAGCGTTAGCTAATACACCTTTGATACCAGAACCTGATACATCTAATGTAGAAGGCGTTGGTGGAACCGGCGGCGCTTGGTTTGGCGCAAGAACAGTACCATCATCTTGGTAACATGCCGATAAAGTCAAAGAAATTGCCGCAGCAACTGTTGTAAGCATAATTTTATTCATTGTTAATCCCTGATTTGAAAGTAAAAAACCTAACATTCCTTGTTATATAGATAAACAACAGAATGATCTTTGCAGTAAATATTAGCATCGACATCACGCCTGATCAACAAAAAGAATAACAATAAAAAAATATTTAATGGCTGATTTGCATTATTAAAATCTTAAGCCTTTATTGCATTTTTATTACGGTGCCGGATGTTCAATAACTTAAATAAATCACTGTGATACAAAAGTAACTTCGCGATATAAGTTGATATAAACTAATAAATAGTCAGTAACTAAATTCAATATAACTACTTTATAAACAGTAGCTATTATTGAGTAATTTACTGAGGATAATAAAGATAGTACAGATTAAAATAATAATGTTATTTTTTCTGTTAACAAGCCTAATTGGTCAAAAAGTACAAGCTGCTGGTGTGCCTTAGCCATTAATTTTTTCGCTTGCTTGTGTTGATAGCCAGCCTCTAAGTACCACAAGCCATTAATGAGATAACAACAAGCGAGATATGTACGCACTTTTTGTTCATCAATCGTCGCATTAGTAAATTGCTGATAGTCTTGTATTAGAACATCTATATCGTTAACACTGAATTCGTTAATTGCGATAAACATGGCGAGATCATATTCGGCTTCAGCTAAACAACTGCATTCGAAATCGACTAACCAAGCATGCTTTTGCGGACTTTCATTATTAAACAGTGCGCTTACACGAATGTTTTCATAATTAACATCACCATGACAAAGTACTAAGTGATTATGCTTGGCTTGCGGAGGTGTTATTTCGCTGATTATTTTCTGTAGCGCGATATGCTGAGACTGCGAGAGTTTACTATTGGAGGCTTGGTGGTAAAGCAGCTCTTCAATGGCTAACACCGGATGATTTTCTGGTGGCGTTAGCTGATGAGTTTTTACCATTAAGTACATCGCCACCGTAAGTTTGTTATTAGCTGCACTGACAGTTTGTTGCTTATAAAAACAGGTTAATGAATCACCGTTAATAAACTCGGTAACAAGCCATGATGCTGAATGATAAATAATAGCCGGTGCTACAGCCATGTTTGCTGCTAATAAGTGACTGGCAATCTCGGCTTTTGCTGTTTGTTGATGGCCCGCAAAGGACTTTACAAAAAAATTTTGCTCAATAGTATTTTTGTTAACCGTCACTTTAAAACATTGATGACTTTCCCCCCCTGTTAATCGCTCAATTTTACAATCGCGATGAGTAAAACAAGGTAAGGCTTTAATCTCTTCAGAGTTGCTGTTACTTTTTTGATTGATTAAAGCCGCCACTCAACTACTCAGTCGCCGAGGCTACATTGCCTGTTGCTTGTTGATGACTCTTTTGATATTTGCTGTACCAAATTGCATAACCGACCATAGCCATCACTACATATAAGCCAAATAACACAGCGGTAGGTTGCAAGCCTTTTTCTAAATAGAGATAAATGGAAACAAAATCGATGACTATCCAGTATAACCAATTCTCTAAAACCTTTTTAGTGACTAAATAAGTCGCAAACACCGCAAATACCGTAGTTGCAGAATCTAAATAAGGGAAGTGTGTTGGCGTGTAATTGTCCATTAGCCAACCAATAGCCAAAGAGCAAGCAGCTAGTAAGACCACTATTTTGATATGAAAGAGTAGCGACCAGCTTTGAATGGCTAATGATGTGCCTGAATGACTATTATTTTTTGTGTTATTTTGCGACAAAGAAACATGGCGCCAGCAATACCAGCCAAAAATGGCCATTGCTAAATAATAAACCTGCAATAAGGCGTCCATCCATAAATAAACATCATAAAAAATAACGCTATAAATAATGGTACTCACTAGTGCAGCTGGCCAACACCAAATATTTTCTTTTGCCGCTAACACCACATAAAATAATGCTGAAATTACCGCTAATAATTCCCAGAGAGGCAAATGCGTAAAGTAATTGACTGTTGCTGATAAAGATTCAACCATTAGCTTTCAGCTTCGACTTCTGAGCGATCACCACCAATAAACTTACATACAAAAACAGCAGCATTTAAGGTTTGATGGACATGCTTTATTTCTGCCATGACATGACGGGTAGCTAAGTCGTAGTCTCCAAATACTTGTGTACTCATGCCATTAGTCACTACATTTAAGCCCACTACATTACGAAGGCGCTTAATGAATGCCCAAATTTCAGTTTTAAATTTTTCTTCTGCTAGAGGATACAAACTAATTTCTATAGATATTTTCATATTATTTCCTAATGGTATGCCACTTTTTCAAGTGAACAAAAAACCCGTCATCCTGAACTTGTTTCAGGATCTCATTACTCTAAACCACAAATACAGATACTGAAATAAATTCAGCATGACGGCGTGTTACTTCAACATAACGGTAAGGCCGTTTTTAACAACGGCTCTGCCAAGCTAAAAAAACCGTCATCCTGAATACCCCCGTCATCCTGAACTTGTTTCAGGATCTCATTGCTCTAAGCCACGAATACAGATACTGAAATAAATTCAGCATGACGACGTGTTAGTTCAACAAGACGACGTTTTACTTCAGTATTACGGCATGTTACTTCAACATAACGGCATGGCGGTTTTTAACAACTGCCCTGCCAAGCTAAAAAACCCGTCATCCTGAACTTGTTTCAGGATCTCATTGCTCTAAGCCACAAATACAGATACTGAAATAAATTCAGCATGACAACGTGTTACTTCATCATGACGAAATGTTCGTTCAGCATGATCGTTTGTTAACTTAAAAGTGCTAGCTTTAAAAGTTATAATCAAACGTTACACCAATTTGTCTTGGTGCTCCAAAACGTTGATATTTTTTAGCTACCCAATCTAAATCAGGTTCGTTGCCGAAGAAGAAGCCACGTGTTGCAATTTTTTCATCGGTAATATTTCTAGCCCAAAGTGAAATAGACCAGTCAGCGAGTTCATAAGCAACTTTCGCATTCAATAAGTTTGAACTTGACGCTTTTTCGTCATGGCTATCAGAGAAGAAAAATTCATCTTTTCCTGACCAGTTCACATTAAAAACAACGCCATTATCGCTGCGATACGTAGAGCCAAGGCTGAAGGTATAGCTTGGTGCGTGTGCTAAATCGCGTCCTGAAATGTCAATGTTTGTACCGTACTTGTCAGAATAGCCATAAACATCATATGTTGCGTTTAGGTAGCCCACTGTCGAGTCGATCGTTAAATTACTATTAACTTGATATGTTAACTCAAGTTCCAAACCGTAACTGCTTGAACTGGTGGCATTTGCTGTGTAAATGGTGAATTGCTGTGGCTTATCAGGGTTCTGTTGAGAAGCATTAACTTGTTGATCTTGTCTGTCCATATAGAATAAGGCTAGTCGGCTGACTAAGGTATTATTTAGCATATTCGATTGTAGGCCTAATTCATAATTGACTAAGACTTCGGTATCAAATTCTTTAAATTGGATTAATTGCTCGGGTAAATCCATATTAAAACCACCCGCTTTGTAGCCACGCGCGACACGAATATAGGCAGAATGCTCATTGTTAATGATCTTACTCAATGCGACGTGTCCACCCCACATGGTTTCAGACGGTTCAAACTCATCGCCAGCACTATCGCTATAATCGGTTGAACGTTTTTCAACGCGCAAACCTACTGATAACTCATGGCCATAGTTAAGAACACTGTCTAACTGGGTAAAAATTGCATAATTATTAGCTGAGTATGTAGAGTCTAGTACTTCGTCTGCCCAACCATTATAAAAAGAGTCAAGGTCGTTATCTTCATTCATTTTGCTAATGTAAGTACCCACTAGCCAAGCAGTTGTATTGTCGAAAATTCTTGAAGCGTCATTTGATGATAATCGAAACTCTTGTGACCATACATCTCTATCGGCGCGTTTGTCCCAAAGGTAACTGTATTCACATGGCGCACCATCACAATTTTTACTTGCCCAATAATCTGCGTTTGCCCAATCACCATCATAAGCGTGCTGATGCTCTGTCGTGGTATAGCTACTTATCGCTTCGAATTTTGCAAATGACAAACCTTCAAAACTAAATTTTAGTGCCCCACCATGCGATTTTTGATTATCAACACCTGGATTGTCCGTGATCGTATTAAAGCCGTTGTTATCTAATGTCCAAGGATCGAAACTATTATCGTTATCCGCAAATATATAAGTAAAATCAACACTTAAATCTTCTATTGCCGTATATTGCAATTTGAACTTTCCAGAAAACTCGTCAATGCCATTAGTATCATCTCTATTTAAATAAAGATTGTCGCGATAACCGTTTTGTTGATGTTGCTCTAGTGATATGCGGTAATTTAAGTCTTCAGTGAGAGCACCAGAGCTATAACCGGCAACATTAATTAAGTCGTCATTGCCTAATGTTACTTTAAAACCATGCTCGGGTAATTCTGTTGCGTCTTTTGATTTTATGTAAATTAAACCCGCAAGCGCATTGGCACCAAAACGTGTTCCTTGTGGACCTCTTAAGACTTCAACTTGTTGAACATCGTACATAGAAGCTGCCATGCCCAAGCCTGACAAATCGATATCGTCGACAATGAAGCCCACTGATGAGTTTGGCGCACCGCGGTATTCAGAGCGTTCACCGACGCCTCTAATTTGTAAATATTTCGGACGAGATGTTCCACCAGAGAAATTTAAGTTGGCGACACCATTAATAACTTCTTCAAAATGTTGAATGCCCTGCTCAGCTATTTTTTGTTGGTCGATGATTGCAATACTAGTAGGTGCTTGCGCTAAAGATTGCTTATTAAAACTGGAAGTGACAGTTATACGCTCAATATCATTTGACTCATTTGCTTGTGTGACACTGGCAAAAGTCAATAAAGTCGTTGTTACCGCGATTGAAATAGGAGATTTTATAAAATTCATACTGGGCTCTTTTTATGGCATGCAAGCAAAAAAGAGCAATAAGGCAAATACACCGTAAGTAAGCACTTACACAAAGTGTTTACGATAAATATTCAACATATTAACCATTCCTACGCCGGCATTATCCGTTTCAGGTATTAAGGGTAAAAATTCTCAGCAATACAAAAGCTTATTAACAACAGCTTTTTATTGCACCCCTTGGTTTGTTCGGCATACTAACAATTTTATCATCAAAGTACAGAAAAATTATGGTTGTTTAATGTCATGTATTTGCTTAATCTGATGATTTTCAGTAAATTAGCACTATAGTTTTTTTTATTAAATTGCCATGACAAATCATCTAAGCCAAAATCATTTATGTTCAGTAACCTTATTAGGAAATTTAGTTGCTAAGCCTGATATTCGTTATCAAGCAAACCCAGTCCTTGCTGTAGCTGAGTTGGTATTAGCAACCCATAGCCGATGGTTTGACAAAACGAGCCAACAGTTTAAAGAATGGACGAGTTATCATACGGTTAAAGTTATTGGTGATATTGTTGATCGTTCACTTATTCACTCGCAAAAGGGTGATATTATTTTAGTGCAAGGTTATTTACTTAATAGTAAAAAAGCTAACCGTGAAATACTACACGCCACTTATGCACAAACATTTGCAAAGGGTTACGCCCAGTCAATAAACCAAGTGCATATGAGTGGTGAAATAAGCAGCGACATTAATTTAGTACTAACCGAGAATAATAAAGAATTAGTCGCGCTTAACTTAACCGTTAATAATTTAGTGTATTCGCCTATAACACAGCAAACCCAAAATATTTCTATCGAACGTTCGGTACATATCTGGGGCAAACAAGCACATTATATTAAAGATAAAGCCGAGCTAGGCGACCAATTAGTTGTCGACGGAAGATTAAGCTATCTCAATGATAGTAAAAAATCACAATTTATTGATTCACACCAAGTCATTTTATTGAAACATTAAAACGGATTACCTATAATTTTATAAAATTAGGATTGTTGGCAAAATATGGACGTTTTTCATTATATAAAAAAAATAACTACGCAAGCACTTCTAATGTTGCTGGCTTTTTATTGGCTATTAACGCCCTTAACTACGGTTGCTGAAGAAGTTCGACTCGAAGTTTTAGCCCAGCTACCTAGCCTAAGTTCAACTAATAAAACAACCGTTATTGCATTACCTGTTAATAGTGAGAATAAGCAGCAATACTTAATTGCAAACGCTGCTGGCGAATTGTCTTTACTTAATAATGCCAAGCTCACTTTTTTAGCAAGCTTACCTTTAAATAATCATACTACCGATAAACAAGTTGAATTAACCGCGCTAACGTTTCACCCCAGTTTTTTGTTAGCAGATAAAACTGGCTTTCAAAACTTTTTTACTGCACATATTGAGCCCGCTAAAATAAACAATAATGTTGCGCGATTAACGCTATTAGCCGATCCGGTTGCATTGCCATTTGACGCTGTGATAACGCAGTGGCAATACGACAACACAGCGGCAATTAAAATTGATGTGCAGCAACGCAGAGAAGTGCTGAGAATTGCGGTGCCAACTGCCACACACCAAATACAGAAAATTGCCTTTAATCCATATAATAAAGTATGGCACGATGATTATGGCTTAATGCTTGTTGCTTTGTCTGACAGTAACGCTAGCTTAGCCAACGCTAGCGAAGGCGCTTTATATTCTGGCGTTGTGTTACGCATTAATCCTGAAAAATTGGGCTTAAGAAATTATAGGGTGCCAAGTAGTAACCCTTTTATGAAAACAAACGACGTTAACAATGAGATCTTTATTTTAGGTGCTCAAAGCATTAGTTCTTTTTCGTGGTCAAAAAAACATTATGGCGCATTACTCGTAGAACATGACTACGATGGCGCTCACCAAGTTGTTGTTGCTGATAAAGGTGCTGACTGGCGAGATTCTTACCAAAACAACCTTGTTTTTCCGCTGAAATCTACTCAAGGGACTCATGGAAATATTTTCCCTTATTATGGGCGAAACCTAGAAGCGTCTGTGGGAAGTGTCTTATATCTTATTAATGATTCAAAAAATTGGCAACTTGCCCAATTGAATACCACGATGGTAAATAGTGAGGCTAAAAGTGGCGCCGCTGCATTACCTATTTTGTCTTTTAGTCGTGATGAGCTTTCTCCAAAAAATAAAGTGTCATTACTCTTTAATCACAACGGCGAACCCTTACTGTTAGATTTAACCAATAAACAATTATTATCGGTAAAGGCTATCCCATTAAAAAGTGAGAATAGTAAGCGTATTCAGGTGGAGAAAAAAAGTGATGAACAATCGGCGCCACTCAACAATAGCGCTTATGGCAAACTACTGCTTACCCTGTTTATATTGGTGGTTGCGGTGGCGTTTTATCGATTACGACTAAAAACGGTCAATCAAAAAGCAAAATTAAGAGGTATGTTTGCACGCTTTGAACTCGATACTAGCCAAACAACCGTATCGTTTTACAAGCGCCATCAGTCAGAAGTAGACAGTCAATTGGCTATTGCCGATATTGTTAAAAGTGAAATTTGGGTAAACGATAGCAACGTCAGTATTATTAATGAGGATATTAACCATGGTTACAATGAGCAATGCGAGAACAAACTGCGCTTGTCATTTAATCAAGCGCATCGCCATAAGCTTATTAATGATGAAACTCGACAAGTCCTGCTTTATTTAACCGATAAAAACGCTAAAACATATGTTGTATGCTTATATTTTAGAAAAGGTAACCAGCGTCTAACCAAAGCGAAATATTTTGATACCTTAGAGTCATTAATTGATTGGAACTGGTTTATTGCCACCCAGCTGAATCCAGAAGCAACAACGCCACGACCACTAAAAGTAGCCATCGCTAAGAGCGCGATAAAAAAAGTTTTTAAGAAAAAAAAGGCCGAGCCTAAAAGCATTGATGCCTCCGTAATAAAAGAACCGCTACCTAGTAAGCAAACCGCAGCGGTATTGCACGACATCGTTGTTCATGACTCGGAATTAATAAGTGCGCTAGACAAGCTTGTTGATTTAAAACAACAGGGTTTTTTAACCGATGAAGAATTTAGTTTAGCGAAAGCGAAAATTTTATCAGATATGATTGTTTAATATGGATAGAGATGCTGAGCAAACAAACTAAAACACTTTTTTTAATGACCACATTAATTAGTATTGCCATTCTTTTTAGCGTGTTATTTTCTTTAGATGTATTGAAAAACAATAACCTACAGCCATTACTTGACCAGTTTATTCCTCAAGGATATCTGGGGGTGTTAATGGTTTTAAGTCTATTGGCATTACTGACCAGTATAGGTTTACCCAGGCAAGTCGCTGCTTTTTCTTGTGGTTACATCTTTGGCATTGTTTATGGGACGCTGCTGGCCACTTTAGCGGCAACACTCGGTTGCATGCTAACGTTATTTATCGCAAAAACCTTTTTTAGACAAAGGGTGCTTGACGCTTACCCCGAAAAACTAATCACACTATCTACTTTTTTCTCAACGGACACCTTCAGCAAAGCTCTAGTTATTCGTTTGTTACCTGCGGGCTCAAACTTTTTAACTAACATATTAGCAGGCATGGCTAAGGTAAGGTTTATCCCTTATGTTACAGGCACTTGTATTGGCTTTATTCCACAGATGTTGATATTTTCATTACTTGGCGCAGGTATTAAAGTCGGGGAGGAACAGCAAATATTACTGAGTTTATCTTTACTGGTTGTTGCGTTAATTTTTGGCTATTTGTTGTATAAAAAAGAAAAAAAACGCGATAAAAAAGGAGCTATTTAGCTCCTTTTTTATTGTCTTGCTAACGGTCATTTAGTCGAGTGTTAACAAATACTTCACTAAGTTGCTGTAGTCAGCTTCAAAGTTGTTTTTATCTAAACCTGCATTTTCAATTTTGTAGCGGCCATTAACAATAACGGCTGGCACACCTGTTAAACCACCACTTTTTGCGTAGTAGGTTTGCTTTTTCTTCATTTGTTTTACTTGGCTATTTACACCAAAGCTTTTCATTAATTTGTCAAACTTTTCGCCATCAGCGCCATTCAAAACAAAAACATTACGAATATCTTTTTCAGAAGTAAAGACTGCGCGCTGCACATGAATATAATTAAAAAGTGCGCCCATTAGCTTAGTTTCCATGTCCATTTGCTCGGCAACAACTACCGCTTTACTTAACGTTTCCTGCATCACTTGAGAAGCGCCACGTAAAAAATCAACGTGATTGAATTCAAATTTAACCCCTGCTGGTAACTGCTTTTTAACGCTAGTCATGAAAGGTGAAAACTTGAAACAATGTGGACAGTAAAATGAAAAGAATTCACGTACTTCAGGCTTTTTGGTAGCCTGTTCGCTCACGATTGTATAATGCGTACCTTCTTGATAATTTGCTGCTGATGCCATTAATGGCAATAATAACATCACAAATAAACTCACTAATTTTTTCATTTAACGTTTTTCCTCAAACAATAGCCCTGCGCTATTAATAATTATGCAGGTAATAAACTTAATGGTGGCTGTTGAAGGGCAGACACTTGCTCTTTCAACATTAAAATTTGCTGTTCCCAATACTTATCAGTATTAAACCATGGGAAGTTATGCGGGAACGCTGGGTCTTGCCAGCGCTTACATAACCAAGCCATATAATTAACAACACGCATGGTACGTAATGATTCTATCAAAATAAGTTGCTTGGGTTCAAATGAATAAAATTCTTCGTATCCCGAAAGCATAGTATCAAGTTGTAATAACCGTTGTTGGCGATCACCTGAAAGCATCATCCATAGGTCTTGAATAGCAGGCCCCATGCGACAATCATCTAAATCGACAAAATGTGGACCTTTGTCTGTCCATAAAATATTACCGGCATGACAATCACCGTGTAAACGTATTTCATGGCTGGGTTGATATTGCTGCGCTGCAATATCAACCACTTGTTCTAAAATAGTAAAGAAAGCTTTGCTTAGGTAATGTGGCACAAAACCAGAGTCTTTTATAATATCGGTGGCCTGAAAAAGCATTTCTTGCTTGTTATAGGTCGGGCGATGTTTAAAAGGTTTTGTCGCCGCGACGGCATGAATACGTCCTAAAAATCGTCCCATCCATTCAAGCTGATCTAAATTGTCTACTTCGAAAATACGTCCGCCCCGACAAGGGTAGATAGCAAAATGAAAGCCTTGATGAGAAAAAAGTGATTCTCCACCAATTTTTAACGGCGCAACTAAGGGTAATTCATGTTTTGCTAATTCAAAAGAAAAGCTATGCTCTTCTCTAAGTTCAGCTTCGGTCCAGCGTTGCGGTCGATAAAACTTGGTGACGTATTTTTTCTTATCTTCGTCATGAAATTGATAAACACGGTTTTCATAACTATTTAAAGCCAGCAAGCCGCTATCAACAAAGAGGCCAGTACTTTCTAGGCCATCTAAGATCAAGTCGGGTGATAGGGTAGTAAAATCAAATACAGACATTAGCGTTTATTAAAAAACCTGCTTTCATGTTCAAGAGAAACGTCATCTTCCTCTGAAACCAACTCAATAACAAATGAAATATCGGTCATGTAACCTTTTAATTCATAGGGGTCTACAGACAGACTCATCGGTAACGTATACACAGCAGCGGCTTTTACCATGACTTCTTGCTCGCCATGCCACTTAGTGTTTTCAATCCCTTTAACAGACAAGCGATAAACGTTATCAGTTTGCGATTTATTTAAGATTTTTAAGGTGTACACATTTTCTATATCACCGTTAAATTTTTCTTTGGCCAGTTCATTTCTGTCGCGAATAATGTCCATAGTGACCGGAGCGCGATTAACAATCTCTAAAACTAACAAGCTACACATCACCAATAAAACGATAGCATAACCTACTAATTTTGAACGAATAAAATGAACCTTCTTACCTTGTAATTCATGCTCGGTGGTGTAACGTATTAGCCCTTTCGGGTAATTCATTTTTTCCATAACCCCGTCACATGCGTCAACACATGCACCACAATTTATACATTCATATTGTAAGCCGTTACGAATATCTATACCGGTTGGACAGACCTGCACACAAAGGTTGCAGTCAATACAGTCACCTAATTCTAATGATTCATGTGCTATTTTACGCGAGCGTGCACCACGACTTTCACCGCGATTAAAGTCATATGTAACCGTTAAGGTATCTTTATCAAACATCGCTGATTGGAAACGTGCATAAGGACACATATGTAGACACATAATTTCCCGCATCCAGCCAGCATTACCATAAGTACAAAAAGCAAAGAACCAAACAGTCGCCGCTAAAGCAAACGAGGCCTGAAAAGTAAAAAAGTCAATAAACACTTCATCAACCGGTGCAAAATAACCGACAAACGTTAATGCCGTTAGTATCGAGAAAAATAACCAACAAGTATGTTTTAAGGCTTTACGCCAGAATTTGTCAAAATCAAGTTCGCGGCTATCCAGCTTTTTACGCTGATTAGCGGTCCCTTCAATTTTTTCTTCAAACCAGATAAAAATAAAGGTCCAGACAGTTTGTGGGCATAAATATCCACACCAAACACGCCCTAAAAAGGTGGTAACAAAAAACAGTAAAAAAGCACTAAGAATACAGAGCCAAGCGAGTAAGGTTAAGTCTTGTGGCCACAAGGTTAGTCCAAAGAGCGTGAAGCGTTGTTCTGCAATATCAAATAAAATGGCTTGATGATCGTTATATCGTAACCAAGGCAGTGCCGCAAAAAGTGCTAAGAAAAAAAAGTTCATCCGCTGCCTAAGTAATTGGAAAATACCACTAACTTTGCGCACATAAATTTGATCACGAGGCTGGTAGGTTTCTACCTGATTGGGTTGATGTATTTTAATATTTTTAACGGGAATTTGTATCTGCGCTTTTTTGATCTTGTCTTCTGATTTCACGATAAATCCTTGATATACGAAAGCCTCAAGATTATAACGATATTTATCTAAGAATACGTTATAAAACAATTAATATTAGTGAATAAGCCGAAAATTGATTATTCTTATATAATCATTCAATTATATAAAGAATTATGAAAAATTTATTGATCTTAATCGTCGCAGCGGCATTATTTTTACACTTTTATCCTCAACCAGAAGTAGACGAGTGGTTTTCAGAACAGAAAAACGCCATTTCTAATGCCTTTTCAGAAGCTACAGATACCAAAGTAAGGTTGAAGGCCGATAAAATTTATACTGACCTAAAGAGTCAGCTTGTTAATTTTAGTCTTGAAGAACAACAATTTTTAAAAGAAATAACCAGCGATAGAAAATCAGTAAAAGCTTTTTTTACTGATTTTTGTAATGCCAAACAACAATCCCCACATTTGCACCGAGAAAACCAAGCGAAAGTTTGTAAAACAATTGCTCAGTATAGTTCGTTGTTATAGGCAAATTGAAATATTAATAACCTATAAAAGATATAAAGCTGTTATCGAGCAGATCTACAACTTAGATGTGCGATAACAGTTTAATGCTAAGCAGAAAGACTGGCCAATAGCTTAGAGAATGCTTGTTCAGACTCTTGCTCTAGGTGATGAATGCCGCCGTTAATCACCCAGTGGCCATTGACCATAACGTCGTTAATCATATTATGCTGACTTGCAAAAATCATACTGTCTAATAAGTGTTGGTCGTGGTGAGCAAACAAAGCCACTTTTTTGGCATTAAGTACCAGTAAATCGGCTTGTTTACCTATCGCTAACTCACCGGTATTACTATTTGTACTTTGGGCGCCCCCTAAGGCTGCTTGTTGCCACAAATTACGACCTACTGAAGGTTGATCTTCTGTTGCTAAAATAGCACGTTGTTGCTTAATTAAGCGTTGTGCGTATTCTAACCAGCGTAACTCTTCGATAGGATTCACTGAAATATGACTGTCAGAGCCAATCGCTAAGGTGCCATTTTCTGCTAAAAATTCGCTGGTGGGGAAAATACCGTCACCTAGATTTGCTTCAGTGGTTGGGCAAATTCCTGCAATCGCTTTACTGGCAATAATGCCTTGGCGTTCTTGTTCGTTGATATGTGTCGCATGAATTAAACACCATTGTGGATCTAATGTGACATTATTTAATAACCATTCCACCGGGCGTTGGCCATAATGCGCTAAACAATCATTGACTTCTTTTTGCTGCTCAGCGATATGAATATGCACTGGCGCTTTATTATCTAAACTACGGACATGTTTTACCGCCTGCTCTAAAGACGTTTTATCAACCGCTCTTAATGAGTGAGGCGCAATGCCAACATTGGTATTTTGATAATGAGCACTTAAGGTAAAGCAGTCACTGACCAGTTGATTGAATTGTTCTATTGAATTAATAAAGCGCTTTTGGCCGTCATTTGCCGGTAAAGGACCAAAGCCACTGAAACGATAAAGTACTGGTAATAATGTTAAACCAATTCCCGACTGCTTACTGGCCTTAAAAATGGCTTTTGCCATGGCAGCAAGTTCATCATGGTTTTCACCATTAATTTCATGATGTAAATAATGAAATTCTGCAACACGGGTATAACCCATTTTAAGCATTTCAATATAAAGCTGTCGGGCAATTATTTCGGCATCGTTTACCGTCAGTTGATCGATAAACTTGTACATGATGCTGCGCCATGTCCAAAAACTGTCTTGCCCTTCACTACCTTGTTCACTGAAACCCGCAAAGGCACGTTGAAAAGCATGGGAGTGGCAATTAACCATACCAGGAATAACAACCCCTACTCGCTCAGCGCCATCAATATGGCCTGATGCTATTGCGGTGATTACACCATTTTCTATGGTTAATGTTTGCTGCGTATGCCAACCGCTGCTTAATAAAATACGTTCTGCAAATAACTTCATCGAAAATACCTTTACTAATTTTTGTTGTAAAACCCAATCTATATTTACTGCGTTTACCTATTCACCACTGACTGATGATTAAGGCTTAATAAAATAGTTATCGCGACTCATTCATACGAGCACACCTACACTAGAATTTTTGTTGTGAAAACTTAATCAAGGTTTCTACTAACTGTTTAAGCTTAGGAATAACCTCACTTGCCAACACTTCATTGTATTCTGGACTGGGCTCACTCATGTAAGTACGTTGTGAAAGCTCTAACTGTACCGCATGAATATTTTTTAGCGGTTGACCATACTCTCGGGTAATAAAGCCGCCTTTAAACCGCCCGTTAGTGATCATGCTATAAGGTGAGTAATCAAGTTTTTGTAGTGCGGTGATTAATTCAGGCGCGCAGCTTTTACCATCAGCTGTACCAAAATTAAAATCGGGTAATTGGCCTTCAAAAAATCTCGGCACGGTCGACAAAATAGAATGGGCCTCTAGTAAAACGGCTTTACCAAATTCATTCTGCATGTCAGCTAGAGTGCTTTTTAATGCTTGATGATAAGGCTGCCAATACGTGGTTACCCGATGTAATATTTCATCTTTTTCTGGAGCTTGCCCTTCAAGGTAAAGTGGCGCAAGGTCAAATGAGGTCGTCGGACACAATTCAGTACTATTGGCACCAGGGTATAAATCAACACCTGCTGGATCTCGATTTAGGTCAATAACATAGCGGCTATATTTGGGCATAATAATATATGCACCCCGCGCTTGAGCAAAGGCGTAAAGCTTGTCTTTATGCCAATCAGTATCAGCCACTTTTCTGCCTTGTTCAGTCATTTTATTGGCAATATATTCAGGTAAAGCCTCACCGTTATGCGGCATGCTGATAAGCAATGGAATTCGACCTTTTATTAACGTGTAAGTGTTAGACATCTTCAACCTTTTAATTGTATATACAACTTTAGGGGTAATTTATCATGCTGTTACTGTAGCAAGCAAATTTATTGCGCTGTGATACTGATCTTTTTAGTTGCTTTACTTGTTGGCCACTAAGGTTTATTTAATAATAACTCGGGAAGCAGTAGCTAGTATTACCTAAAAAACATCTGATTTTCATTATATTAAATCAATCACTTATTTATTAAAATTTGCTGGTTTGCTACTTATAGCATAGAGTGTATTTATTAAGACTTCACTTCTGCCTCCATAGATAAACGCAAATAAAGACCTAAGTTTTAAACCATGAATGATGACATTATAAGCGATATAAAGAATATGTTATGGCACTTGTCTACTTGGCTTAAACGCACATTATTGTGCAGTATTTTGTTAGTCACTTTTAGTGTCTATGCAGAGCAACTATCCAACAGTAAAGCGCCCCTTCGAATAGCTTTACCTGATAGAGCGTCAATCAATGCAGCTTCTGGAGAGAAGTTTCAACTGCTGGTTAACTTTCTTAAAGAATATTGGCAAATTTGGGCAATAGATAATCAACGTGAAGTATCGTTTAGCTACATGCCAACAGAAAAGGCTTATCAATCACTTGCTAATAAGAGTATTGATGTCGTCGCCGTTACTCGTTACCAGCAAGATCAAACAGATGTATTTTTTAGTATTCCCTATGCTAAATTCAAACAAAAAGTGTTTCGTCGCATTCAAAGTAATAAAAGTAACGGCCTGCAAATAGGTATCTACTCTGACGATCAATCAACTTTAAGTTCTATTAGTCGCGATATTGAACGCTATTATTATCAAGATCTTGATAAGCTGCTTGGCGATTATAAAAAGTATGATGCCTTATATGCAACAAAACCCTGGTTACTTAATGAAAAGTTAAAAGAATATAAGCTCAGTGGCGATTTTCACATTACTGAAGATGAAGCACCGGAAGTTGACTTTCGCTTTGCCGTGAGTAAAAACAATAGAAGCTTGATGCATAAAATTAACGACGGCATCCGCTCAGTAAGTCGACAACAAGCCGAGTTGTGGAATAACAAATATATTACCTTAAATGAAGGAAATATCTCGTTAACTTTTGGCAGCTATTTTACAAATTTATCTGTTGCTGAAAAAGATTTTATTATTGACCATAATCAACTTTTTTTTCCTGTGGTGTCTGGAGGTTTTCCGCCCTACATTATTACTAAAAACTTTAATCACATTACCGAGCGAGGCTTCACCATTGATTTATTTACGCTTTCAACTGAGCGTACCGGTATTATCTATAAACCTGTTTATGTAAGAAATGTAGAGCAAATTTTTTCGTCTTTAGCACAACAAAAAATTAATGTGCTGCCGTTGGTTGAGCGTAATAAAGATCGAGAGAAAAAGCTTATTTTTTCTGAGCCCTATTTGCAAGCCAGTTATAGTATGGTTTATCGCCATAATGACACAATAATAGATGGCTTAAGTGGCATAGGTGACAAAAAAGTTGCTGTGGTTAATAACTTTAATGCCACCCAATTATTATTAGAAAAGCTTCCTTTTGCGCACCTTAATTACTTTGACTCGATCAATGCGGCCATTACTTCAGTATCCTTGGGGGAATCTGATGTCTTTATTGGTGGCTCTCTCATTTCTTCTTATTTGGTTAAAGAAAATCAACTCTCTAATCTCACCAGCCAACCATTAATAAACTTTAATGATAATGCTCAATTTTTTTTCGCGAGTCCCCCCGGTAACGATATTGTTATTAGCTTACTTAATCGCACCATTAAAAGTGTTTCTGCTAAAGATTACGAAAGACTTTATACAAAATGGAGTCAAACGGCTTTCCATGAAAATAATGCCGATAAACAAATTGCTACTGCCTATCGAAATGTCAGTTATTTGTTTGTCGCTATTATGCTTTTTGGGCTGATTATTTTTTGGATTTATTATCGACAGCTTAGGGTCAGAAAGCTTGCACAACTAAAAATTGAACATGCATTATCAATTGCTGAGTCTGCAAAAATAGAAGCTGAGAAATCAGCACAAGCGAAAATTACTTTTCTTGCCCGGATGAGTCATGAAATTAGAACGCCGATGAACGGTGTATTAGGTATGGCAGAAGCCCTTGCTTTCACACCTTTAAATAAAGAACAAAATGATTTACTTGAAACATTACAAGGCTCGGCAACTAACTTACTCGCTTTACTCAATGATGTGCTCGACTTTTCAAAGATGGACGCCGGCAAACTGACTTTAGAATCGGTGCCAGTAAATGTTAACTTACTTTGTAAAAATATTATTAGTGGCTTTAATCACATTGAACACCACAAACCATTAGATATTAACTTACAAATAGACAATAAAATAAGCCACTGCTATTTAACCGACCCGACACGCTTCACACAAGTGCTTAATAATTTGCTTAGTAACGCGATTAAGTTCACTGATAAAGGAAAAATCGATTTAATTGTTACGGTTGTTAGCAGTGAGGTTATCAATAAAAATACCTACGACACACTTTATTTTGATGTAAAAGACACCGGCATGGGCATAGCGGCAGAAAAACAAACGTTTTTATTTACGCCCTTTATTCAAGCCGATGACGACATTACGCGAAAATATGGTGGTACGGGTTTAGGGTTAAGTATTTGCCAAGAAATAATATCAGCGATGGGTAGCGAAATTAAGATTGATTCAACGCTAAACCAAGGGAGTTCTTTCCATTTTAGCTTAAAGCTAAAACAGTCAACTTTAGAAAGTTCCACCGATAACCGTCGCAGTAATACCCGTTTAATTAATGCCGCTGACGATAACCGTTTTCAAGATCTACGTATTCTTATTGCCGAAGATAACCTAGTAAACGTTAAAGTGCTCTGTGCGCAACTTGCGCGTCTAAATATTAAAGCCGATATTGCTTACGACGGCCAAGAAGCTTTAGATTTACATGAAAAACAGGCTTATGACATTATTATATCTGATTGTCATATGCCAAATGTTGATGGTTTTGAACTCGCTCAAACGTTAACAGCAAGCGAGCAAAGCCGACCGCTTTGGTTAATTGCTGTAACCGCCGATGCTTTGAGTGGCGCGGCAGAAAGGTGTATTGCTGCAGGTTTCAATGACTATATGGCTAAACCTTGCCCACAGGAAGAAATAACCAACAAGCTCAACAATGCTTATCGACAGTTATTAAAGAAGCAGCAGAAAAACGACTTAATTAAACAAAATTTCAGCCTTTTTGATTTAGACATGCTGCTGAAAAATAATGAGCACGACATCGAACTGAGTAAAAATGTTGGTCGACTTTTTATCGCCTCATGGCAAAAAGAAAAAAAGCAGTGGCTAAGCGCCACCGAGAATTTTGATCATAAATATATACAAGCACTTGCTCACAAGCTAAAAGGCAGTACACGGTATTTTTCCCATCCTGAAATAGCTAAAACGCTCAATGAGGTTAGCCAGCAAGCTAGGGCTGAAAATAGTAAAGATATAAAAGCATCTGCTAGCTACCTTTATTTACAACTTGATATAATGACCGAAGAAATTAAACGTTGGCTATTGTCATAAGTCATGTGATTCTTTCATTATCAATCTGGATTAAAATTTTTATTATTAATCGCTTTAATCAATCATTGTAAATTGTTTTTATCACTTTATTAAATCAAGTTATTCACCCATACTAGTGCCACTTAATCGATTCAAATCAATCAAAGCGAGTGACTATGTTTACCAATAAAGAAACACAGCAAGTTCCAAACACTACTTTTCCTATTATTACTGCCGATGGTTGGGCAAGTCGAAACAGTGATGAAATTTTTGCGAATAAAACCGTCATTGTATTTTCATTACCAGGCGCATTTACACCGACTTGTTCATCTTCACATTTACCAAGATACAATGAACTAGCGAAAAAATTTAACGCTAATGGTGTTGATGAAATTGTTTGTATTTCTGTTAACGATACCTTTGTAATGAATGCTTGGGCACAAGACAAAGACGCAGCCAACATTAGTTTCATTCCTGATGGCAATGGTGACTTTACTCAAGCGATGGGTTTATTAGTTGATAAAAAAGAAATTGGTTTTGGTAAGCGTAGCTGGCGCTATTCAATGCTAGTAAAAAATGGTGTTATAGAAAAAATGTTCATTGAACCTGATTTACCCGGCGACCCATTTGAAGTATCTGACGCCGATACCATGCTCAATTACATTAATCCTGAAGCGGTGCAGTCTCAAGAAATTACAATTTTTAGTAAGCCCGATTGTCTATTTTGTAAAAAGGCTAAAGCATTATTAACAAGCCAAGGTTTAAAGTTTGAAGAATTGATCGTTGGTAGCGACGTAAATACTTCAATGTTCCGTGCTATTACTAACTCAGATACCGTACCACAAGTATTTATTGATGGTAAAAACATTGGTGGTAGTGAAGATTTAGCCGCTTACTTTGGTTAAACTTTATTATTAGCCAGCACTCAACACTTATTGCTGGCGATACAATAAAAAAAGCTAGATAACTCACGTTATCTAGCTTTTTTATACATTTGCACGTTAGACTTTAAACTTACCCACTATATCATTTAAGCCGGTGAATTCTTGTTGTAAACTGTCACAAGCTTGCTGCGTTTGCTGTAAATTTTGTACGCCTTGCTGATTTAAATCCATCAAATTTAATATATCTTCATCAATTGATCTGATCACATTAACTTGTTGTTGAGTCGCTTCAGTTACTGCATGATTTTCATTATCAACCTGTTGTAACATATGAATAATTAATTGCATTTTTTCGTCAGCTACTTTGGCTTTTTGCACACTACTGGTACTATTTTTTTGACTTTCGTCCATAGAAATAACCACAGCGTCGGTGCCTTTTTCTAAGTTATCAATCATGGTTTCGATTTCAAGTGCAGCTTCTTGAGTACGTTGTGCTAACTGTCTAACTTCATCAGCTACTACAGCAAAACCTCGGCCCTGCTCCCCTGCTCGTGCTGCTTCAATAGCGGCATTTAACGCGAGTAAATTAGTTTGTGAACTAACCCCTTTAATAACATCTAAAATGCTGACTATATTTTTAGTTTCACTGCTTAATTTTTCAATTTCGCCGCTTGACTGTGTCATTATTTTCAACAAATGTTCAATTGACTGAATATTTTCATTGAGTGCCACCAGCCCTTCATTTGACTGCGCTTGCATGCCTGATGTTAAGTTAGAAGCCGTTAGTGCGTTAGTCGAAATTTCTTGTGAAGAGTTATTTAACTCGGTTACCGCTGTCGATACACTTTCACCACGATTAAGCTGTTGATCGGCCATATCAATACCGACTTGTGAGCTTTGTCGAACTTGGCCAATCTGCTGTTGTAAATTTGCCGCTGACTCTTTAACTCGTCGCATCGAATGATGCATAGTTTCTATAAAATCATTAAAGTTTTCTGATAGTTCACCAAACTCATCGTGGCTCTCAACCGATAAACGTTGGGTTAAATCACCGTCGCCACGAGAAATACCTTTTATGGCAAGGTTTAAGGTATGAATAGGTTTCATTAAATAGCTAAACAATAAATGCATAAGAATAATCGTTGCAAGTAAGCTAGCGATAACCACAATAATGGCAGTGTTTCTCGAGTTCACCATGGGTTGGTAAGCTTTTTCGCTGTCAAGTACGACACCTACATACCAATTAACCGAGTCAATGCCTTTAATGGGGATAAATGAAACTATGGTGTTATTATTAATCTCATTTAAGTCACTCGAAAATGGCGGTGTTTGACCTAATAATTCACTCACCTCTTTATCGACATATTTCACATCAGGATGACTGAGAATCTTCCCTTTTGAAGTCATTAAATAGGCATAGCCTAAATCAAGAAAATCAATTTCATTCAGAATCGATGAAATTTCATCTAGAAAAATATCACCTCCTGCTGCACCAATAAACTGTCCATTTTTCAAAATAGGCGCTACAGCAGTCAATACTTTTTGATCCGTAGTGGCATCTATATAAGTTTCAGTAAAAGAAGACTTACGCCCTTCTTTTGCAAGTAAATACCAAGGGCGCTGCCGAATATCAAAACCTTCTGGAAGTTGTATCGATAAATCATCAAGGATAAATTCGCCGGTACTGGCTAGTCCAACAAAGGTATTTTTCATCATCCCGGCTTTTACTGCTTGCTGAACCGCATGAAAAATTTCTTCATGACTATTAATGTCAGTAATATTAAGCGCCACTGCATCAATTATTTGTAGACGATTTGTTAACCAGTTAGCAATATTTCCAGAAACCGAACGGCCTATTTCATCGATAGCATTATTAAGATTTTTTTGGGTGTGATCTTTTAAAAATATATAATTAATTGATGTAGATACCGACAAGGCTATTAGTAATAATACTGTAGACGCCATAATTATTTTATGGGAAAATTTTAATTTAATCACTGATGATCTTCCTTACTTTATTAGCTAACTTCATGGCATTACCATAGCACTGGAAATATCTAGATCCAACTTCCCGTTGCATTTAATCTTTTGAAAGCAACTTCAAAATTAATCTGATAAAATAACGCTATATTTTTATTGATAGTATCGCTAATTACTCTTATGGACAATCAACCTTTCAACCCATTACATGGCATCACCTTAAAAGCACTTGTTACCGAACTTGTTGAATTTTTTGGTTACCCTGCGCTTAGTCAACAAATAAAAATTAAATGCTTCACTGAAGATCCTAGTATCAATTCAACCTTAAAGTTTTTACGTAAAACACCTTGGGCACGTGAAAAAGTTGAGGCACTTTTTATCAAAAATTATCATAAAGTGCATCAAGTAAATGATGAAAAAAATAGCGGTCAATAATCACGCAAGCTACTCATACTCAATAAAAATTTTAGCTTATAGCGCAATAAACTAATTGCTTGATTAAAAACCTGTCACACTGACTCCATATTCATTATTTTTTGGAGTCAGGTATGAAACCCATTAATCACTATATTTTAACTTGGCAATGCCCTGATACTTCAGGAGTATTAGCAAAAGTTTCTCAGAGCCTTTATCAACACGGCGCTTTTATTACTGAAACCTCACAGTACAGCGACCCGTATACCTCGATTTTTTTCTCGCGTATCGCATTTGATGACAGAAATTTAACCGTTTCAATTGCACAATTCCGTCAAGCCATAGCCGAATTAGCCCAACCGCTTGCGATGAACTTTCAATTAAGAGAACGTGATGATTTTCCAAATGTTGTTATCGCGGTATCGAAAGATGATCATTGCTTGGTGTCGTTATTAACCAAAGTGAAAGCCGGTGTTTTACCTATTAATGTTGCTGCTGTGGTTTCAAACCATCAGGACTGCCAAGCTTTAGTTGATTGGCATAAAATTCCTTTTCATCACTTACCTATTTCTACTTCGACAAAAGCGCAACAAGAAAGTGAATTACAAGCCTTATTAATAAACTACAAAACAGACTTATTAGTGCTTGCGCGTTATATGCAAATTTTGTCTGATGATTTTTGTCAACAATGGCAAGGTCGAGCTATTAATATTCATCATTCTTTTTTACCCAGCTTTAAAGGCGCAAAACCTTACCATCAAGCCCACCAACGTGGTGTGAAAGTGATTGGCGCAACCGCCCACTATATCACTAGTGACTTAGATGAAGGCCCTATTATTGTGCAAGAAGTAAAAGCCATTAACCATAGCCTGACGATAGAGCAGATGGTTCATAGTGGTCACGACATTGAAGCAACAGCATTGTCTCATGCGGTTAGAATGCATGCCGAGCAACGTGTCTGTTTAAATCAGGGCAAAACAGTTATTTTACTTTAGCGGTTAATTTATAAGGTAAACATAACGAGTAAAGCCCCTAATACGCTGGGTGCTTTACTGTTTTCATTCACTATTTCTGCTACATTAAGCCATAACCTTTTGTCTTAATTAGTTGTGTTTTCCAATGATCCACTACCAAATAACGCCTAAAAATCTAAACAGCCATTTATTTTTGGTTACGCTTTCTTTTGCCACACAAGTGAATAAGACTTATCATTTATCGCTACCCGCTTGGTTACCGGGAAGCTATATGATCCGTGACTTTGCAAAAAATATTACTGAAATTAGCGCTTATAACAGTGACCCAACAGCAGCTCAAAATACTGAGACAATTGCGCTGAATAAAACCGACAAACAAACTTGGAAATTTACCGCAACAAGTGTCAATACTTCAATATGTTATCAAGTATTCGCTTTTGATTTATCGGTACGCACCGCTTACTTAGACAGTGAACGTGGCTTTTTTAATGGCAGCTCAACTTTTTTACAAGTGCAAGAATTGCCAGAAGAATGCTGTCAGTTGACTATTGCATTACCAAAAGAATTAACAACTGAATCGTCGCAACAGTTAAATAGTTGGCGAGTTGCCACGGGCTTAACACGCGCTACAGGCACTGATAAATATCAGTTAGGTGATTATATTGCTAAAGACTATCAAGAACTTATCGATTGCCCTGTTGCCATTGGTAACTTTGATGCTTTTGAATTTGTTGTCGAAGGTGTTACCCATCACTTAGTCTTTACTAGCCAACATTTTGGTGATCGGGAGCGCCTAAAACGAGATATAGCTAAGCTTTGCCAGCATCATATTAACTTATTTGGCGAGGTCCCTTTTAAAGAGTACTGGTTTATTACCCATTTGTTAGGCAGCGGTTTTGGTGGGCTTGAACATAAAAACTCGACAATTTTACAAGCCAGCCGCTTTGATTTACCCAACCCTAATAAACCTGATGAAACGTCTGAAAATTATCAAACTTTTCTCAGCTTATGTTCACATGAATACTTCCACGCTTGGAATGTATGCCGCATTAAACCGAAAGAGTTTATTCCCTACAACTTACAGCACGAAGTGCACACGAGACAATTGTGGGCCTATGAAGGCATCACTTCTTATTATGATGATTTTTCATTGTTTCGCAGCGGATTGATCAGTTTTGAAGACTATTTACTGCAATTATCTAAGACAGCGACTCGAGTATACCGGAGCCAAGGGGAATTAAAACAAAGTGTCAGTGACTCTAGCTTTGATACTTGGACCAAGTTTTATCAACAAGGTCCAGATGGCGTAAATAATATTGTTAGCTATTACACTAAAGGCGCTTTAATTGCACTTTGGCTAGATTTAACGATTAGAGAAAAGTCAGCAGGTGTCTACAGCTTAGACACCTTAATGCGCGAATTATGGATACATTTCGGTAGAACAAATATTGGTACCCGTGAGGAAGACTTTATAAACATTGCCAATATTCTCTGTAATGATGATATTACAGTGGCTTTTCAAGCCTTACTTAACAGTGCTCAACGTATTGAGTTAGCACCATTACTTAAGCAAGTAGGTATTGCCTTTACTGCTCAAAAGTTTCAGAAACTTAATAGCTTAGAGACTACTGACAATAAAGCCTATTCTCCTTATATCGGTGCACAATATAGCGCGTTACCTCTAGGCGTGAAGATTACTCAGGTTATTGAAAACTCTCCTGCAGCTGAAGCTGGCTTGGCAGTTAACGATATTTTACTTGCCGTACATAATATAAAAGTCACTGAAAAATCTTTGCAGCAACTGGCTGATCATTTACCAGAAAATACTGAGCTTACCTGCCACTACTTTCGTGATGATCAATTAATGACCGGTCACATTGTTTTTCTTGATTCACCACTGGCCGCCATCGCTATTACTGAAGTGGACAGCACGCTCAGCAAAAAATGGCGCTGTAAAAATCTACTGTAAATTTTTTGCCACAAAAAAGTAAAACGCTAGTGTAATTAAAAAACCACAAACTAGTAACAAAAGTTACTTTGTGCAAAAATAACCTTATTGCTTTCAAAACTAGAATATTAAGGGTTTAAAATGATCAAAATGAAACGAATTCACCACGTCGCTTATCGTTGTACTGATGCAAAAGTTACTGTTGATTGGTACAAAGAACATTTGAACATGGAGCTAACGGTAGCCATCGCTGAAAATGAGGTACCGTCGACTAAGGCACCAGACCCTTATATGCACATATTTTTAGACGCGGGCATGGGTAATGTTTTAGCCTTTTTTGAAATTCCTAATTCTCCAACCATGGGCCGAGATGAAAACACACCAACATGGGTACAGCACATCGCATTAGAAGTTGAAGATGTTGATGCACTTGTCGCCGCAAAGGAAGAGTTACAAAGTAAAGGTGTTGATGTATTAGGCCCAGTTCATCATGGTGTATTCAAATCAATTTATTTCTTTGACCCGAGTGGTCATCGCTTAGAATTAGCAGCGAATACCGGTACGGTTGAACAAATGAAAGAATTAAAAAGGGTTGCACCTTTAATGATTGAAGAGTGGGCTGTTACTAAAGTTGCACCAAAACACGCGGCCTGGTTACACGAATAAAACTATTTTATCCCTCATTAATCATTAATGCTCAAACGATATCCAATAAATAAAACTAAGCTATTATTTCTATTTAGCTTAGTTTATTGCGAACACGGTATAACCTAAAAATCACAACAAACTTCTCTCATAAACTAGACAAGATAGGACATTAGTACATAAAACGAAGGATTTCGTATATAAAGCGAGCGCAACAATGTACTCCATTTGTGATTATTAATGTAAGACATTAACCATAGAGAAAACATATTCTTACCATTCAATAACTTTTAATTAAATTAATAGACTTTAAAAACAACAAGTTAATCTTTTTTACCCCATGAATTGTAAATAAATGTATATTTATAACTTGCGACATTTATAAACTAAGGTAAAGTATTGCCTAGCTACTTTGTAGCCAAATAACAATATGGATTGAATTGCACGGAAAGCCTTAACCTTCTCTTATGAGTGGTTACTTTAAAAGAATACGGATGATTAAGTTAAGATTAGGATGATTGTTAATATTTAGGTCAATAGACCGATAAGGACAACCCAATAAAGTGTCAGGATGACCGATAATAAAGAACCGAGTATTTAACGCAACATAAAAAATAATAATACGTTAAAGCTTATAAACGGAATTGCTAATAGGTTAGGATAACCACTTAAAGTTTGATGAAAACGATGACTTGTTCATCGTTTTTTTATGCCTGAAAATTAATCATGAAAAACACTATCGCTGTTTCCCACAATATAACGTAAAATAGAACCATTGAATTTAAAAACGAAATTATTTTATGTCTCGTACCAAAAAATCTAGAAAACAAGGCAATGGTCCTATCGGCGCAGTAAAAGATGATAAGAAAAAAGCCCTAGTTCCTGTTGATAGAAAACCAAAGAAGAAAACAGGAAAGCAAGCCGGCAACCGACAAAAAGAAGCTTTTGATGCAGGTAAAGAATCTCACTTACCTACAGAAAAGAAAGATCCGCGTATTGGTAGTAAAAAACTAATAGATCTTGGCGGACCGGTAACAGCGGCAGTGCAACCTTTTAAAGCGAAAAACAAAGTAAAAGCAGATAACTCTCCAATTGCTGCTATTCGTGTTGTTGAAGCTGATACCTCATTGCAACAAGAGCTATTCGCTATTGAAGAAGATAGCCGTTTGCAAAGTATCCTTGCCCAGCAAGATGAAGATATTTCGCTAAGTAACGAAGATGTTGATTATTTCAATGAAAAAATGGAACGTCATCAACAAATACGTGAGATACTCGGCATAGAAGATGAAGATGACGACGACGAATCACCTGAAACGACAAGCACAGCAAAATCTGGTGATGATCTTTGGGATAAATTTGACAACAGTGACCTGTCAAAATTCGAATAAGGCTTTATCATGTTTTCAACCCCTTGGATTTATGTAGTAGTTGGCGGAGTAATTATTATTGCAGCGCTTGTTTTTTATGCGGTGAAATTATTAAGCCAGCTAAAGGCACAAACGGCTAAAATAAAACAGGCAGAGCAAGATAAAAAAATTGCCTTAGCAAAACACGATTCTAAGATCCTTAGTAGTGTCGTGATTATTGCCCACGCAATGAAAGAAGAGCAGTGTGATATCGCTGAGGGTTGTTGGCGATTGAGTGTATTGCTCGACTCTTTAAAGTTGAGTAGTGGTTTGTCAGCAGAGTTTCCTGCAGTCTTTGAACTTTATGATAAAATTAAACATATGCCTATTCTTGATGCAAGAAAGAAACTTGCCAAAAATGAGCGTATGAAACTTGATTTTGAACGTATGAAAGCAGAGAGCGATTTATCCGCACAGATAAAAATTGACGTTACCTCTTTGCATCAATATGCCCAAGAACGTATGAGTGCCCTAGCAAGTTAATTTTTATACCAAGTTAATAACGCTTTATTGCGCTCGATCAATATCATTAATGTTTGCATTGTTAAACTGTTACTTAGCATATACCCGTTACCATTCAACCTATATTTTGATTGATAACGCGTATATAAGTAATGGCTAACTCGGTAACCAACCATGCAAGCAAATCAATTTTTTGACCCTAAATTACTGGCTAAATATAATACCAGTGGACCTAGATATACCTCTTATCCAACGGCATTAGAATTTCATGATGAATTTTATGCACAAGATTTCGTCCAAGCAGTGAAAGATTCACCCAACCGTGAATTGTCCTTGTATGTACATATTCCCTTTTGCCATAGCCTTTGCTACTACTGTGGCTGTAATAAAGTTATTGCCCGCCACCGTAACAAGGCCGATACCTACTTAGAGTTTTTGTCGGAAGAAATTAGTGCACGAGCTGAATTATTTACTGACTATACGGTTAAACAGCTCCATTGGGGTGGTGGAACACCCAGCTTTTTAACCCAGATCCAAATCACAAAATTAGTCTCTTTATTAAAAGAAAAATTCACTTTTGCTGAACATGTAGAAATGAGTATAGAAATTGATCCGCGTGAAATTGAAATGAACCTTGCTGAACACCTCTTTGACTTAGGTTTTAATCGTCTAAGTATTGGCGTACAAGACATTGACAAAAAAGTACAAGAAACAATTAATCGTGTGCAATCAACCGAATTTATTAGCGACTTTATTGCCCATGCAAAGGCAGTAGGCTTCAAATCAATTAATATCGACTTGATCTATGGTTTGCCTCACCAGACGATAGAAACCTTTACAAAAACGCTTAACAAAGCTCATGAGATGGATGTCGACCGTATTTCATTGTTTAGCTATGCACATATTCCAAATCGATTTGCTGCCCAACGTAAATTACGTGACGAATGGTTACCCAGCGTGCAAGAAAAATTTGCCTTAATGAAACTTGCCATCGAAAAACTTTGTGACTTTGGCTACGATTTCATTGGTATGGATCACTTTGCTAAACCTAATGACGAACTTGCTATTGCACAAAAAGAGGGTTCCCTGCACCGTAATTTCCAAGGTTATACCACTAAGGGTGGTTGTGACTTATTAGGATTAGGTGTTTCTTCTATTAGTAATATCGGTACTTCTTTCAGCCAAAATATTAAAGAATTGCAAGCCTATTATAAAGCGATAGATACTAGAAAAAACGCGCAAGTGAAAGGGGTTATTTTATCAACAGATGACGTGATCCGTGGCGAAGTTATT
Source organism: Colwellia sp. BRX10-4 (assembly GCF_014077465.1). Classification (NCBI taxonomy): domain Bacteria; kingdom Pseudomonadati; phylum Pseudomonadota; class Gammaproteobacteria; order Alteromonadales; family Colwelliaceae; genus Colwellia; species Colwellia sp. BRX10-4. The sequence continues at coordinate 14,332 of NZ_JACGVZ010000004.1, read as the reverse complement.
CGTGAATTAATGTGTAATTTATATATTGATAAACAACAGAACAGTAAAAAGTACGACATTGATTTTGACGAATATTTTGCTGAAGATTTACCACTACTAAAAACATTTATCAGTGATGGTTTACTTGAAAATACGGCTGATTTTATTAAAGTAAATCAGAAAGCACGCTTGTTGATTCGTAATATTTGTATGAGTTTTGATGCTTATATGAAACAGCACGTTAACCAACAGCGCTTCTCGCGGGTAATTTAAGCGAAACTCTCACCTTTATAAACAATAAGTAATTATAAAGGTGAGAAATTTAATCAATTTTTCCTAAACTAAACTTGTGGTTAGCACTTGAAAAAATTAATTCAATCCCTTTTTCTGTAACCACTTCTTGTGCTAAATCGGCCCATTGGTAATAAACATTGCGGTGAACTTTTGCCAATAAATTACGACGCACTAAAACATATAATTCGCCGTTAGCATTCATCGTTAACGGATGAGTTTCATCAAGCACGAATTCGTCATCTACATTGGTACTAACCGTCATTATTAATTTGTTATCATCTTGCCAAGCCCATTGCGTTAATACAAAAGGAGCGTCTTCAACAATAATCTTAACTTTTTCAGCGGGGGTCACTAAAAAGTACTCGTCGCAATCACCTATGACTTCTCTTAATAAAACCGAAGCAAAAAGTTTAACTAACGATAACCGTTTAAATATTGTGCCACCATAAAACCAGTCACCATTACCTTTAACCTGTAAATCAATTTCGCCACAATAGGGTGGATTCCATGATTCTATCGGCGGTAATTTTTTAGTGTTACCTGGTGTTAACTTATTTAATTGTTCAGAAATTTTGTCTAGAGACATTTATACCGCCAAATTATCCGCTGGATAGTAATTTTAATACCTAAGTTAAAAATACAGTATGAGGAGACATTAGTAAAACGGCATCTAAAATTAACTTAATAATTAGCAAAAAATACAGTTAAGCAAAATGATGCGCATAAAACGCTTAAAAGCAAAAATTTTCCTTGTCAATCTGCTTAAAAATACAATATACTCTTCGCGCCTTACCACAAGGCGTTCTAAGTAAGTTCAGTGGTGGCTATAGCTCAGTTGGTAGAGCCCCGGATTGTGATTCCGGTTGTCGAGGGTTCAAGTCCCTTTAGCCACCCCATTCTAAGTAACTGTTTCTAAAAATATAATTATTTCAAAGTTCGTTAATTCCTCTTGGTGTGACAATCAGGTGTGACAATGTACTTAACTAAAAATCGAAACGGCACTTACTATACTCGTATTTCCCTCCCAAAATCATTGAGGGATGATGGATTCCCATTTTCTGTTCGTACTTCCCTCCAAACTAAAGTTCGATCAACAGCAATTAACAGAAACTTATCTGCATCATTATTTATTCGACAATTAATCGATTCAAACGACCAACACTTTAACTCAAAGACCTTTAAATACTACATTCAACAAAATCTTCACTTATTTAAAACCCATGAATTTAATCCAAAATATTTCCTAAAAAACGTTAAAAATGAGGGGAAGGAAATTATTGAACCCTCAAATATCTTTGACATAGATACAGCGAATAAAGAATTTCTTATAGGAAAAGAAAAAGAGGACATATCTTACCGATCATTAAACCAATTAAAACTACGAACTAAGCACTTTATAGTCTGGTATAAACAAAGTGCTAAAAAAGAAATATCACCGAGTTTAATCATGCAATATAGAAATTTTCTTATCTCGGAAAAAAGAAGCTATAAAACTAATCGCGACTATATGGCTTCAAATAGCCAATTTTTAAAATGGTGTGTAATCGTTGAATATATAAAAACGAACCCATTTGAAAAGGTATCCCTAGGCCAAAAGCCGATCAAGAAAAAGCATGAACAAAGAGAACGATGGAGTAAATCTCAATTATTAGCGTTGTTTGAACAACTTAATGAACGACTCAATAACAAGAAAAGAGTGCATCGCTATGCCGATTACTGGATACCTTTAATTTGCTTGTATAGCGGTCTTAGAATCAGCGAAGCTTGTCAGTTAAGTATTGATAATATTTATAAAGTTGACGATATTTATATTTTCGATGTTGATAGCGCTGATAAAGATGTTCAACTGAAGACAGTTAATGCATATAGACAAGTGCCAATTCATTCTCAATTAATAAAATTGGGCCTTTTAGCTTTCATGGAACTAAAAAAATCTCAAGGTAGCCATTTATTATTTAACGAAAAATCAGAGGGCGCATATGCAGATTGGAGTAAAAGAATAGGAGGTCGTTTAAAATCTGTTTTACAAAATATCAGTTTGAACGAAACAAATAGGCTTACGTTATACGGTTTAAGGCATACCTTTATTGATGAGTTACAACAAGCTGATGTGAATGAAAACATCGTTGCTGAACTTGTGGGTCATAGTAAGCGTCACATTACCTACGGTAGGTACGGAAAAAAAATAAATATTAAGCTTTTGAAACAAAAAATTGAATTAATGGCTATTTATAATGAAAATAATATTTTTAATTTTTAAAAAAAAACTAAAACCCTTATATATAGGGCTTTACCGCCTATTTTTATTTTTACATTACTAATAATAATGATCCTTCTTTTATACAGTACGCACTCCGTACGTATAAAAAATCATGATATTTTTGAATATTACTTAAATAACTAGTGGGAATTGACCACCTCCTTGTAATTCACATCTTGTAGCAGGATTGTGGCTTTTAGTTTATTTAAAATAATTCGTTTCTTTTTATTTATCAGGGTACACATTGATTACTGTATAACAATGGATTTTTTTACTTTAATTTCAAATGGTTAGGTTGGGTGTGTGTTTGACATAGGCATAGTGGTTAGTATATTGTTTTTAACGTTGCTTACTAACGAGCACCGATTAAAATAATTTACTGGAGAAAGCATGAATATAGATTTAAACAAATTCACCCACGAAGACATGAATATAGATTCATACGAATTCAACGATGAAACGACATTAAATGAAGTGATTGATATAGCTGTCGCAATCAAATCAGGGGGTCAAGCAAAGTCGACTAAAGAGGGCTATCAGAAAAAAGCTAATCAAGTTAAAGGTTGGATTGGTGACCGAAAAGTGAGTGAGTTTGGATATACACAGTGGGCAATATTTCTAGCGAAATTACTTGAAAGGTATAAACCAAAATCAATTACTAATTTTATGGATATATTGAATCCCACTTTCGATTTACTAATAGCAAATGATTACCTAGCTTCGAATCCATTTGAAAATAAAAAATTACCTCGCCCAGTAAAGCAAGTACCAAATGTCTTTACGGTAGGGAAAATAAGGTCATTAACCGTAATGAATGCTGATCTAGAGTCTGAAATTTTATTACTACGATTGGGAGTATTAACTGGTTTAAGAGTTGGTGAATTATTAGCTATCAATGCAGAGGGATACAAAAAAGAGAGAGGGGTTTATTGTGTTGAAATTACTTTTTCTACTGATAACTTTAGAACACCCAAAAATGAAAGATCTAAACGTGAGGTCGACCTTTGCTCTAACGCAATAAATACATTTGATAGGTTAATCGTCTTGGCTCAGGTTAGAGGAGCTTCATGTATAACAGTAACTCATAGCGACAATAAAACCATTGAAATACAATCAAGGACGCTATTGGCTTATAACTCTAAACGTAAAGAGCTTTACAAACAAGTAAGCCATTATGCAACTGACTTTTTAAAAATGCATTGTGCATCAACAGGGGTAGATTATTTGCCTCCATCAAATTTAAGACATACCTACGCTAGCCAACTATTAACAAAAGGAGTTCCTTTAGCTTGGGTCGCTAAACAAATGGGACATACTACGGAAGAAATGATAGAAAACCATTACGGCGTTTGGATAAAGGAAGATGGGATCGAAACGACTGTAAAAGTTGATGAACATTTTGATACTTATTTTGACAATAATATTGAGGCTGCAAATGATGAAGTTTTTATTAAGCAAGATAACTTAAAAATATCATGGTTTAAAAATTTACTTACTAAACTATTTACTAAAGCAGCATAAGCACTTTTACTAATACTCTCCATAATCGCAATGATTAGATTTAAAGGCTTTAATAATAAAAAATAACAATGCCTTTAAAGTGCAAACACTTCAAAAAACACTTAGTTCACACTGGTTTAAACAACCACTTAAATACAAAATCTTTTATATTACCAAAATCACATTGACAGCACTTCGTTATTACTTTATGATATAAGAGCTAGGGACCGACTAGGTTTATGTGCCATAAACTGCATGCGCATCGGAAATTAGAAATTTAATACCGGATAAAAAGAAAGATAAAGCCTCAGAATTTGCTTGTATCTCATGGATAATATTTTAATTAATTTTTCATGGTGATATATGAACAACAGCTACCAATTTATACACATCGAAACTTACTGTGATAAGCCCAGAAAAAATTCACTTCGCCCGTCAGCAGAGGCTGTCGCAAGAGAATGTCAGAGACTTGAGCATTCATTTCCTCATATAAACAACCCTCTTCCTCCTGAATTAATCTACGGAATACAACCCCTTGATGCACTTAATGAAGTGCGTAGTCATCTAAAAAGCTGCAAAGACCCCATCGGACGAAAAATCAGATCAGATGCACAAATAATTGCATTTGGAGTAACTTCTATTAAGATCGAATCTACTCCTGAAAATTGGGAGTCAGAAGAAGTTAAGAGGTGGGTTCAAGATACAATTTCATTTCTAAAAGAAAGATTCGGTTCATCTTTTATCTCTGCGACGGCTCACAAAGATGAGAAATGGTGCCATATTCATTTCGCAACGAGACCTAAAGTTGATGAAAATGGTTTATTAGACCTAAATTCGTTTCATCCAGGCTTAGCCGCTCAAAGATCTGTAACAACGAAAACAAAAAAAGCTAAAGATTTCGCATATAAAGAAGCGATGAAAATTTTACAGGATGACTACTTTTCAGCCGTGAGTATCAAAAATGGTTTATTACGACAGGGGCCACGTCGCAGACGGTTGTCTCGAAAAGAGTGGTTTTCTCAAAAGCGCTATGCTGAGTTAATTAGTAAACTATTTAATGAACAATCCTCATTGATTCAAACCCTGAATTCTCGTTTAGAGCGAGCAAAGAGCATGTTAACGGGTTTAATTTCAGCAAAAATAATAAATAAAAATCAGCAAAAAACATCAAATTTGGAAAAATCATGAACATATCAACAAGTAAACTTAATTCAGCACTCGAACTTTATTTAAGTGCTTTTCAGTGGCAGGAACCTCATAACGGTAAGAGCCTCGGGTATCGTATTCATAAATTAATATTCCAACTTATGAATTCTCATTTTGAAAATATATCAGTCTATACGGACATTCAAATTATTGTAAAAGAGTTAGATGGATTTATCCGTCAGTTGAAAGCAGAATTCAACTGTATTCATGTAGATTTAGATAGTTTGGAGTATCCAAACTTTGTCGCTAAACTTGAGGCTTTGAAGCCGCATTCAATACTTGATGAATATCATGCTTTGACTATTGAACTATCCAAATTAATGCTATTCAGAATAGTGAATTCAGACGAACAAAATAGTATAGAGAAGCGTTATAGAGAATTAATTATGTCACTAGTGCATGAATACTCACCAACTAAAAAAATAAATCCTCTGTTTAACGATAAAAAAGTGAGTAAATCAAAAACAGACATTCAAGCGTTAATTAAACAACAAATAGATATAACCATAGACCATTGATGAAAATAAATTTTGGCTGATAATTAATAGTCGATCCCCTATCTGATATTATTTTTAATATGGCGATATTTACCTACTAAATAATTAATTCCCCGCTACGCGGAATACTTCTATTCTTCTCTCCCAAAAGTGATGTTTTATTTATATAGAGAATGGCTGTTTTTGGGGAATATATTTCATTACAGAAGAGCTTAATATTTAAACAAACAATTATAGAGAAGATACGACGAAGTATTATAGAAAAGTAAAATAAAAATAGTCTTTATTATTTTTATTAGGACTGGTTAATAATTATTTAACAAAACCTATTTTTATTTAAAACTACTAATAAAAACACAAAAATAACTATTAAAATCATCGCTTTATACTAGGTAGCTAATTGGAGGTACGTAACAGTAGTCATATAATATAAGCTCTTAAACAAATAGGAATTTATTATTATGAAAGCACAATTAGCACAAACTACATACATCACTACTGGCCCATGTATTTTCACAAAACATGATAACTCACAGCTTATTTATTCATCTGCTATAGATTTGGATGAAACTATAAAAAAACATAAAGATCGTAATGTTATTTTAATTGCTGCAACGGCAAGGAATCCATATGAACTCATCGAAAAAGCTTATAAACGCGGTATCAAAGTTTATTTTGAAGAAGACCTTATTTATGACTTTTTTGGACTATGGGATGACACATTAAGCAGAGAGTTGAACCTTATTAATCTTCTTTCAATCGCTCACGAGCCAATATTCTTTGATGTTGCAATAGATATACTATTTGAACACTTGAAGCATAAGATACCTTCAACAATGGACTTGGATGTAGCGCTTGAACTTATTACCTCTAACGTTACCACTACGTTAGATATAAAAGCTGCCATAGAGCGTTTTAAGTCTTTATATACTGAGCACTTCAATAGTGTATGTAAACTCATAGAGCCTGATTTAACGCACCCACAGGTTAAAGTTCTACATCTCAGTTATAAAAATGAGTTATCTGATTATCTTATCAACAACAATGGCCTATTTATTCTAAAAGAAGCTATGTCCGCAGGAAAGACAACTCTCGGCATTATTCCTTTATTTGAACATAGTGCAAACAAAAAAAATGAAAAAGCTCTACTAGTTGCACCAAATATTTCTTTAACCAGAAGCTTGCAAGAAATTATTATCGATAATGGAAATGTGAGTGCCTGTGATTATCAACACTACCTTGATGTTCCACTGAAAGGCTCTGTGTCCCCATGTGCTAGTTTAATTTGCTGTGTAAACTCTGCGGTTACTAATGAGAAATTCATTCAACATCGAAATAATTGTAATACTGTCCTTATTGATGAGGTTCAAGCATGTTTAAATGTATTCTCCCAAGGAATGATAGGAGATAAAAAGCTATCGCAAAGCGGTAAGGCTATGAAATCTTTTTTTAATCTTTTAAAGAAGCCTAAAGTTCTTCTCGCTGACGCATTGATTAATACACTTACGGTGCAGCAAATTATTGAGCAAACGGATAGAGAAATCACAATTCTTAGCAATAGTGATGAAATTTATTCCCCAAAGAAAGAAGTACATTTATATGAACGAACTGATCATTTAGAACAAATCATCAGCCAAGCGAATGAAAGTCACTGTGAAACAGGGTTTTGTGATGGAGGACAAAAATTGTCAACGGCCTATTTCGATATTGCTGATGTGATAAAAAAATCACTCAAAGGAGAAGTGCTAACAGTCAATGCCGATTTTTTAAAAACTAAAATAGGGGTTCAGTTTATTAAAAACCCTCTTAAAGCTCTAAATAAAGCCACTTTTACTTTATTTTCTCCCGCAGTTACCGCAGGTCAAAACTTTCCATTTAAACAGTTTACCCACTCAAATCTATTGGCGCATGGAACAATTTCGCCTCAACAACTTCTTCAATCCGCTGGTCGTTTTCGAAATGCGTATAAGACTCAAATTTCATTCAATACAAATTATGGAGAATACATTTGTGACGCTGATTTAATTAGGTCACTTCAAGTAATGGATACGACTAAATGGAGTGAGTATGCTGATGAACTTGAGTATGTAGAAAATGATATTTGGTGCAATTATATTATTGAACGCATCGTACAAGAAAATATAATTCGTCAACATTATCAGAACAACACCTTGATTCTATTTCAGCGCTTAGGCTTTAAAATCGTAATAAAAAGCTATGGGCAAGTGACTATGCCAAGACCCAAGAAACAGTTAGCCATCGATGTATCAAAAGAGATACGACCAATTTCAAGGCCTAAATATAATCAATTAATGAAAAAATCCCTATTTGTCACAGATGAAGAAAAAGAACAAATATACATTTTTGAGTTGTTAGATTTTTTTAATGCGCTGGAAAATCCTGAACTTTACCAAGAAATACTAACCTTTGATAAAGAAGGTAAGGTAAGAGATTGGATGCATCAATTACACATTTGCCGCCATTCAGGTGAAAACAAAGATATTACAACCATCCTCAAACTAAAGCAGATAGTGGGTTTAAAAGTGCTTCGCACTTTGGGGCTTGATATTCATACGTTAGAGGGCGTTTATGGCTACAAAGAAATCGAAAAACTAGAGCGTTATTTACGACATGGTAAATTGAAGTTATATGGAAAAACTTTGGAAGTAAAAAAAATCAAAAAACTACTGTTTAACATTCCACACGCCAAAAAAGAGTCAATTAGTAAAGGGGCTTTTTCGAAGGCAATATTAGCTAAAATATTTGGCCTTGAATATGAAATAGCTGATAGAGATGAATCAAATGCAAAAGGACAATATTTCTATCAAATATCTACAGAGTCAAAAAATAGAATCAATAGGTATTATGATATGTCCCTATAGCTATATACATAATTTAGATACCTATAATGAATGTTATCAAATAGGTATCTTCTTTGTGGTAACAAAGGAGTTACCGATTATTAAAATATATTAGGGTTTGATTTGAAATTTATTTTCTTATAAGATTTTGCACTGTGGTAGCCAAAGTGAATATACCGAATGTCTGGAAGGTTAACTATTGAACTAACATCAATATCCCTTTCTCCTACACCTTGTAAATGCAAATAATTTAATTTATCCCATTTTTCTAATCCTTTCAAAGATTGAATTTTTGTATAGCTTACATCAATTGAGAGCATATTTATTAGGGGTGACAAAGCTGAGATACTGCTGATGTCATTCTTTGATAAGTTTAAACTCTTAAGTTCATGGAGATACTTTAAAGTTGCTACGTCTTTAACTTTATTTTGAGATAAATTTAAATTCTCCAGCTTTTGAAGGCTTTTCAAAGCGGCTATATCAATAATTTTATTTCTATTTAAATCTAATGTTCTCAATTTCTTAAGGTTTTTTAAGGGTGCTATATTAACAACCTTATTATTACACAGTCTTAATTCACTTAGTTCAGGAAGATTTTTTAAAGATGTTATATTAGTAATATTATTATTAGACAAGTCTAATTCAGTCAGTTCTGTAAGGGTATTTAATACCGATAAATCAGTAATTTCAGAATGAGATAGGTCTAACTTCTTCAGTTTATTAAAGCCTTTTAAAACTGACATATCAATGGATGGATTTCCACACATATACAATTCATTTAAAAACGATAACTTTTCTAAAGAATGATTTTTAGAAAACTTAGAGAACTTCATATTAAGTTTTTTAAAATTTGTTAAACTTGCTAAACAAGACATATTCTCTATATATGTAAAGGAAATATCTAAAGAAGTTAATTCACTCAGATTAGACAAAACATCAATATTATCGAAGTTTCCTCTAGAGATGTTTAAGTATTGTAACCTTGTTAAATTAGCTAACGGATTTAAATCTGATATATGAATATTATTTAAATCTAAATACTCTAAGTGGTTTAAACGCGATATAAATGAAATATCTTCGCAGTGCGTATATGCTATTTTGAGTGTTTTTAAATTAGATAACGCACCTAAATCAGAAAAAGAATTTATATGCTTAACCCTCATACTTTCAAGATTAAGGTATTCAAGGTTTACTAAATTGTCTAATTGAGGAAATTTACTTATTGTAGCTCTCTGTAAATCAATATGCTCAAGTTTCCTAAACTTATTTATAATGCTTAAATCGTTAATATAGCAATAAGACAAATCTAATTTTATTACTTCATTTTTGTTAAGTTTAACTAATGGAATAAGGCCTTGAGATAATTTCCACTGACGTTCAGAACCTAATAATACATCTTGATCGATCCCATCTTCGATCAAAGAGGTTTCTTGATTTAAAAAAGATAACATTAACCTGATGGATTGGTCATACTTCTGAATACCATCCTCTACCATTATTGCAATTAAATTAGAATCTTTGATAACTTCAGAATCCATTTTTTTTATTTCAGAACATAACTTTTGAATATATGATCTTCTACTATCTATAAAATAATCCTTTAACATTATGTAAGCATCAGGCGTTGCTATTTTTATCAATGCTAATGCACAATAGTGATCATTCTTGATAGATTGTCTTCCTTTAGGTCGAGCAAGATATGGAATAGCAATCCCTCCTGCCGACACTAATGCATCTCTAACTTTTGCAGATGGTGGTGGCACGACTTTTCTAATGATGTCTTCTAATCGATAAGAGAATCGAGGAGTAATTTCTCTCATACTTTCTTTACAACTTAACACTAATAAATAAAGGGAGATTGCAGAGTTTGAATCATCACTTGATTCAAACTCCGTTGCTTTAGATAATAATTTAGTTAAATATCTTTCATTTTCTGTTTTTGATGTTCGTAAACCTATCGCGAGCTGAATTGTTCCATTCCAATAATCATTTCCGGCATTAGTTGATAAACTGTCATTATCATATTCAGATATTATGTATTTGGCAGTGTAGAACTCTTGAAATGTTCGATGTGTAAATTGTATCTCGTTAACTCCTACTTGAACCAATAAACCGCTACGCTCTAGAAAAAATAATTCAAGCTCATCTGGGGATATTTTTCTCCGTAGTTCAGGCATATCTCTACATTTTGATGAAAGCCTCTGTTTTAGATCTTTTGGAGATATTGATGTTTTCCCATTATTGGTCATCCAAAAAGCTATATCTGACAAGAAAGATTCTTTACTTCGAATATCTAAAAGCATGAAATTATCAGTTTCTATTACTTTCTTTTCGCGGTCTCTACTGTCTAAGAATAAACGACATGTAGATTCATATAAATCTGTTTTATCTTTTGGTAAATACCCGTTTCGATCATGATGTAGCATACATAAAACACCACATAAAAGTGGATTCTGAGCCAGGTTTCTTAATACTTTCTGCTGTCTAAGTTGACCTAATAAGCTCATTGCCTCTTTTTTCAGGGCATCTGGCTTTGTTTTATCATATTCTAAGGCAATGGCACGGTGCCAATGTTCAACAAAGTCAGACTGGGCTTTCCTATCCATTGTTTGTAACTGAATAACATTGAAGTCGAGGTGTTCTAACGATGTATTTTCATAAGCAGACGGGCGTGAAGTAAGTATAAACTGGTTTCCATCATATCGATTACAAAGTCTATCAATCCAATCGAGTACTTGTTTTCTTCTATTTTTGGGTACTTCGTCAAAACCATCAATCATGATGATAGCTAGTTTATTTTCCAGAATGCTTTTTATCCATTCTCTATGTGGATTTTTAATTTCTATCCCTTCGGCCATAAAGTCATAAAAATCAATATCCTCAGGCAAAGAATTTTCGTTCAAAACAGATCTAAGTTGAATTAAAACAGGTATTTTTTTATTAAAATTAGCTTGGTCACCTCCGAATGAACGACGACCACATTGAACTGTTAACCACTGTAAAAGAGTAGTTTTTCCTTGCCCTGCTTCTCCCAAAATAACTAGCCGCTTATAACAAGTAAGAGCTTCATTGGTGGACATGACTTTATTATCTTCAGAATTATTAAAATCAGTTTCTGTCGTTAAAGATATATAGGCAACACTTAATTGATATTTCCTTGTTCTTTTACCAAAACTAAGGCCAAAAATTTTTAATTCATCAAAACGTCTAGCTATAGCGCGTCTAAACTCATCTTCTATTAAAACGACTTCATCAATTTCATTTAAAGTATTATTGTTCCATCGACTTAATTCATCTCTAACGTTTTCGAAAAGTATATTGTGGTCTGTTAGTTGAGTAATTAAATTATCTTTGGTCCATGTAGGAAGTGCTCGACTACAATCAATAATAAGTTCACAAAACCCTTTTAATATTCTTTTAAACTCCTGACTTATATGATCATCAACACCTACTTCTTTAGTGGTGTGTACTTGTAAAGAGCCATAAACTGTATGTGGGTCAAAATCAATTGCTTCGATTGTTTGATGTTCTGGAAAGTGTTTACTTAAAACTGAATCTAAAAGTAAAAAAACCTTTTGTTGATATTCAAATTCAAGTTTATTACCAATTAGTTTTTTACTCAGCTCAACAAAGTCTTCTAGTAAAGTTTTAAACGCTATTTCACCTTTGTTTTTAGCTTTGGCTCCGCCAAGCTCTTTTAATCGTTCAATATATGAAATGTTTTGTGGTGTCTCTAACCAAAGTGAGGCAACAATATCAATTATTCGCGGAGATACAGTTTCATATAATAAATCATCTAATATCTGCTTCTCTCGTTCAGTTTTTTGTTCAGCATCTAGATTAGAAATTTCAACCGAATTTTCAATACTTACGTCTTCAAGCTCATTATTAATAGCGTTAAATAAAAGAGGAAGTTCATCAAAATCATTAAAAAACAATGGATGCATATTAGATCGTAAATAAAGGTCTTTAAGCTTATCTGGTAAGCTCTGCCAAGTATCTTCTTTTATGATAACAATAGAGTAGTCAAGTTGGCTCGATAATTCTTGTTCTTCATTATATTGATACCACTCAATAACTCTTGGATCGAGCATTGAACAACCAACATATACTATAGGATGCGGAAATAAGGTAGTTTTGAGTTTCGCGTTAAGAAATGGGTATTTATCTGAGAAATTCAAATAACTTTTTTCATCTAAGGTCCATTCTCTTATATTGGTTACACTACCATGAATTTTATATAGAGAAATAACATCACTTTGTTCGAGTCCATAGTTATTTTCTTGAGTTACGATATTAAAATTAACTTCATTCTTGTTTAAAGCTATTTCTAGTAACTGATCATAGTTAGTGGTAAAAATGCTTTTCCAAGGATTAGTCGTTAAGGCTAAATGAGTAGAGGTCGGTACGTTTGGTAATTTTGAAAAAATACTTGCAAGAGCATTATTCAGCCTACCGTATCCGTTAATTTCTGCAAAACTTTGAATCCATAATGTAAATGATCTATTTACTGAGTCTATAGCTAATGTAATATCATTTGGCGAAAAAGTTGGCAGTGGTTTTACACTTTCTTCTTTTAGTAACTCAATAAGTTGATTTGTTGTGGGATAGCCCGCAGGAACCGAAAGACCAGCTCCTACCCAAAGAATAGGTTGAGAGGTTGTTTTTTTTTGTCCTAACCTTAATAATTTTAGAAGTGCACCCCATTCGTCTGACTTTTTAAAGCTATCACTCATTACAATTCCATTTGAATTATGTTTAATTGTTTTTAGTATACTTCATTGAAATACTTATTAAAGGTGTTTATATACTAAGTAAACTAGCTTTGATTTGAGGGATTAATAAAACAGCATCCCTTAATTCACTTCAAAAATAGGCTTTTTCTCGTATCGCGTTTAATAATTTACTATTGGAGGGATTTTAGTTATTATTTTAATGATGAATGATTCACAATTAGGTGGTTCAATTAAACCAAGATAAATTAATAAAACTTAAAGAAATAAAATAAATTATATATTTAACAACAAACTAGAAGTGCGAACTTACTAAAAAAACAAGTTGTCGAGGGTTCAAGTCCCTTTAGCCACCCCATCTTATCTCCTTTAAAAACAATACCTTTAGTCCCTCTTACAAATATAAAACTGGCTTTTCATCACATCCTCCTGTGCATTTCCTGTGCTCACGGAAAGTATACTTAAGTCAATTATAGCTAATAAAAGTAAACGCTAACGCTATTACGCCAGCATCGACAGGATGTGATTGGTTTTAGTCACTTAAGTTGTTTACAGTCTGATTACTGTGCTTTTTTCTAGTTTTTAATGTTATTTACATTTCTATGGAATGGTCACTTGTGCGCTTTGATCTAATGTTCTGAAAAGCTTAATGTCTTATTAGAGCTTGAAACGGCCAGTTGATATATTATCAAAACGAACATTATACATTCGTGGATTAACGCAGGTTTATGATTTTGATAAAAATACCAATTATTTAGGATTATTTATTAAATTGACGTGCTGCGAACCCCATAAGACCAAAGACTAAAATAGCAAAAATTATTATGCCACCCATGATAATACTACGCAGTGATAATGCTCTGAAACACAGCTATCCATTGGTCAACAATAATGCATGTACTGCATCTTGTAAGCTTTTGCCTATCGATTTTTATAGATGTTGATTAAAGGAGTGAATTTCAGGCAAGTTTTACTTGCTACTTAAAGGTAGTCGTATTTTTT